>NZ_JAHCDO010000016.1:0-157095 GCF_050768835.1 Bacillus pfraonensis
CCCATCTGGTTTTGTTGGGTTATCTCCGTTGTTATCCCCATCTGGTTTTGTTGGGTTATCTCCGTTGTTATCCCCATCTGGTTTTGTTGGGTTATCTCCGTTGTTATCCCCATCTGGTTTTGTTGGGTTATCTCCGTTGTTATCCCCATCTGGTTTTGTTGGATTACCTTCATCCTTCTTTTTCGTTAAATCAATTGCATATTTCGCAAACTCATTTTCAGACGGACCAACATATGAGATTTTTCCATCTTTCGTAATATATTTCTGTGCATTTGGTGAAGAATCAAATGTAGTATTTAATTTTTCAGCAGCGATTGGTTTAAACGCCCAGTTTTGGTCTGCTGTCGGATTAATAACAGGTGTTTCTTGCATATATTTCGCAATGATTTGACGTGTTTCATCTTGAGATTGATATACAACTTCACCTTTACTTACTCCAGGGAATGTTTGACTACTACCACGATAATTATTTGTAGCAACAATAAATTCTTGATTATCAGCTATCGGCTTTCCATTATATGTTATATTCAAAATACGATTTGCATTTTGGTTTACTACTTTTCCATCTTTATCATATTTTGCTGGTTGTGTAACATCAATTTCGTATTTTACGCCATCTAAAATATCAAAGTTATATGTAGGATAGTTTACATTTACTAATGACTGTTCTTCTGCTTTAGCTGGATCAATTTGATTGAACTGACCTGCAGACATTTCAAGCCATTCTTTTACTTGTGCGCCGTTTACTTTTACAGCATAAAGTGTATTTGGATACACATATAAGTCAGCAACGTTTTTAATCGCTAAAGTTCCAGCTGGAATATCGGTATAATAAGTTGCACCATTTCGGCCCCCTGCTTTAAAAGGTGCCCCTGCAGATAATACTGGGAGTCCTTTATATTTGCTGTACTGTCCATTTTCAGTAAATAGCTTTTCTACATACCATTTCTGAGCATTCGTTACAAGCTGTACAGATGGATCATCTTGTACAAGTGAAAAATAACTATTAATTGGCGCTGTCGTTTTACCGACAGGTGTATTTACATATTTAATTGTCGCTTCATGATCATCTTTGATTTCATCAACTAATCTCTTATCAGATTCTACTAACGCATTTCCTTTACTATCAGAAATTGGACGGACACTTGGAACCGATTTATCTTTTTGAACTTCCCACTTACCGTTTACCTTTTTCAGTTCCATATCAATAATACCTAAATTACTTCCGAAAACACCTGGCATTACAACTGGAACACCGTTAAAATTGTCCGTTATTACTGTATGAGAGTGTCCCATTAACACCGCATCCACATCAGGAACTTTCGCTAAATAATAGGATGCATTCTCCATCCCAGCATTATAACCATTTTTATCAACGCCAGAGTGCGCTAATGCAACAATGATATCTGCACCCTCGGCTTTCATTTTTGGAACCATTTTCTTCGCAGTTTGCACAATATCTTTCGCTTTTACTTTCCCTTCTAAATTCGCTTTATCCCACCCCATAATTTGCGGTGGTACAAAGCCCATTACACCGATTTTCACTTTTTGCTTTTGACCAGACTCATCTTCTACTTCTTTTTCAAAAATATGGTATGGTTTAAAATAATTTTTATCGTTTTCTTCATTATTATCGCCATCTTCTTTGTATACATTTGAATTAATAACTGGGAACTGTGTTTTACTAATTGCCTTATTTAAGTAGTCCAAGCCATAGTTAAATTCGTGGTTCCCAAGAGAAATGACGTCATACTTCATTAAATTCATTAAACGATATAGAGGGTGAACATAGTCCCCATCCAAACCTTTTTGCGCCACATAATCCCCAAGCGGTGTTCCTTGTATCGCATCTCCATCATCAAATAGCACAGAGTTCTTCGCTTCCTCACGTGCTTTGTTAACAAGGGTCGCAGTTTGAACAAGGCCGACTTTATTATCCGTTTTTGTTTGATAATAGTCGTAGTTCATTAAGTTAACATGAATATCAGAAGTTTCTAAGATTCGTAATTTAACTGTACTCCCCTCTGCTTGTCCCTCTGCATGAGCAACTGTTGGCAACACTTGCGGAGCCATAATGCCTAATGCAAGAGTTGTCCCCGCTAACACTTTCTTTGACTTCTTCACAAAAAATCCCCCTTATAAAATTGTCCCTTCAAAAACAAATAAAATGAGTTTCTCATCAAACTCTAATAAGGTATTCTCTGTTTTCTTCATATTAGAGCGACGTATCTTCACTTATCTGACATTATCATATCCAACATACTTTCATATCGTCAATTCATTTTGACATATTTCTACAAAATTTCTGTAAAGTTATTGTAAACTTTCCATAAAGATATAATAAGCCCTTCCATTGCTTATGCAGCTGAATATGATACAATTACCAATTATAAGGAGGATGGATTTATGAAAAAAGTCATCTTAATTATTGTTTGTCTCCTCCTTCTAATCATTTCTTATTCACATTTTGAAAAGAACGATGAGACAACAAAACAAAAAGAAAAATCAGCATCATCTACTCCTCATTGGATTGACAAACAAACGAATGACTCGTTTTATCATCTTGTGTTAGGTGATTCGCTTGCAAAGGGATATGGCTCGACACAAGGAGGGTTTGCTGAATTAGCTTCCAAACAAATAGAGGAACAAATTCATAAACCGATTAGAGTGGAAAACCTTGGAGTAAATGGACTTACAACAGATCGTCTCGTTCAAAAAGTTCAGGCAGAAGAAGTGCAACAAAAAATTAAAGAAGCGAATATAATTACCATTAATATTGGAGGAAATAATTTATTTCGTTTAAATCGCGATGTAGGTGTTATAGATGGTATTAAAATGTTAAATAAAGAAAAGGCTCATTTTGAAACAGACGTAAAAAACATTGTAAAGACAGTTCGGAACCTGAATCCGAATGCTTTACTCATTCTATCTGAACTCTATAATCCTTTACAACTCGATGATTCAATTGCTTCTTATGCAGATATGTTTTTAGATGGCTGGAATGATGCAGTTTATGCAATTTCAAAAGCGAATCAACCGTCCATTGTTTTACCAATTCGAAAGTTAATATCAAATGATAAGAAAGATTTACTATACGACCAAGTACATCCAAACGATAAAGGCTATGAGATTATCGCTAATGCATTTACAAAGCAAGTATTATCCTATAAATATTGAGGGTAAGCCGAACAATTCTATTTTTATACGATACCTTTTTTGTTACAATGATAATGGAAGGGGGCCTTTATATGGAATCACGTGAGTGGGAACGTATTGTTGATCATCTTCTTTCGTTAGTGCCTCTTTTTTATCGTAAATTTATGCTTCCTGGAGAATTTTCTTCACAAAGGCACATGCCACCGTCACATACACAGGTGTTACTGCTATTGCATGAACGTGGCACATTAGCAGTGTCAGAAATCGGAAAGCGGTTGGCGATTTCAAGGCCAAACATGACACCTCTATTAAACAAATTGATTCAGGAAGAACTCATAGAGCGTCATTATAGCGAAAAAGATCGACGGGTCATTTTAATTTCTCTTACGGCTGAAGGGAGATCATTAGTAAGTCAGTATCAACAATTTATTTTAGACAAATTAAAAGAAAACTTTCAAACATTATCTGAAAGCGATCGTGAACAACTCATTCACTCGCTTCAAACCATTCAAAATTTAATTTTGAAAACAAACGTGTAAAGCTGCTTCCAAAAGAAGCAGCTTTATGATTCATAATAATTTCCATAATATGAATTTGAATATGGCCATGTCATTAAGTACGGTCTTCTTCCCTGAGAAGGTTGCGCCTGTTGATATACTCCAACCTGTTGCCGTATATAAGGAGCGGGATAATAATTCATATATGGATATACTTGAGGTACATAGTAATAATACATTTATCTTCTCCCCCTTTTCCTTAAACATATTCAAGGTAGAAAATGAATGTGACATTCTTTATAGTTGTACAAGCAATTTATATACTGTAACACGTGTCTTTTCATAAATTATATATGGAAGACCTCTCTATTTAGAAAGGTTTTTCGCATTTTGAAATAAACTTACTAATAATGCTTTTTGAGCGTGCAATCGGTTCCCCGCTTGCTCAAAGACAACGGAAGAAGGCCCATCTATAATTGTTCCTGTTACTTCTTCTTCACGATGAGCAGGTAAACAATGTAAGAAACGATACGTCGCTTTCGCATGCTGAACAAGTTTTTCGTTCACTTGAAACGGCTCGAATAAATTATATTTCCCTTCCGTATCTTCTTGCCCCATACTCATCCAAACGTCAGTATAGATAAAATCTGCATTTTTCGCTGCCAACTCCGGGTTATTCAAAATTTCAATATTCGCTCCTGTCTCATTTGCAATTTCTAGTGCACGCTTTACAATTTGTTCATTTGGTTCATATCCTGGGGGAGTGGCTACTGTCATATGCATACCGACTTTTGCACTTGCCAAAAGTAAAGAGTGGCATACGTTATTTCCATCGCCTACGTAAGCTAGTTTAATTCCTTTAAATGTATGGACCTCTTCATAAATTGTCATCAAATCTGCTAATGCCTGACACGGATGATGATCATCTGTCAATCCATTGATAACAGGAATACTTGCTTCCTTCGCAAGCTCCTCTACATCCGCGTGTGAAAATGTACGAATCATGATCCCATCAATATAATGGGATAATACTTTTGCCGTGTCTGCAACACTTTCTCCTCTGCCGAGCTGCATTTCTTTTCCACTTAGAAACATTCCATGCCCACCGAGTTGTACCATCCCCGCTTCGAAAGAAACACGCGTACGAGTTGAATGTTTATCAAAAATGAGTCCTAATATTTTCCCGTTCAATAAAGGTTCATGCTTATTCTGTTTTAAATAAATAGCAAATTCAATTAGCGCAATTATTTCCTCTTGTGCTAGTTCTTCCAATGTTAAAAGATCTTTCGTTTGTAATTTCGGTACTTGAATAGTTGACATAGAAAATCCCCCTTATAATATTGATGATTTTTGCGAACAAATGACTTTTTTCATTATATTTACTGCTTTATCTATTTCTTCATTCGTTACAATGAGCGGTGGTAAAAGTCGTAAAACATTGGTTCCAGCTTGTAATACAAGAAGACCCTCGTGTTCTAACTGTTCTATCATTGATGCGACGTCACACTTACAAACGACTCCAATCATAAGGCCTTTTCCGCGAATATCAGTAATCCATTCCAGATCATGGAATTCTTTTTTTAGTTTTTGTAGTAAATATTCTCCTTTTACATTAACTTCTTGTAAAAAAGATGATTGCTTTATAATTTGTAGCACCTCTTTCGCTGCTGTCATTGCCATATAATTTCCACCAAAGGTAGAGCCATGCACTCCGGCTGTAAATGCAGCCATAAGCTCTTTCCCTCCAAGCATTGCCCCAACCGGAATACCATTTCCAAGCGCTTTTGCCGCTGTAACAATATCTGGGGATGTTCCCGTCTGTTCATAAGCAAATAATGTTCCTGTTCTTCCCATTCCGGTTTGTACCTCGTCGATTATATAAAGGGCTCCATAATGTCTACATAACTGTTCTATCTCTTGTAAAAAAGGGATATCAGCAGGTAAGACGCCTCCTTCTCCTTGAACAACTTCTACCATAACTGCAGCTACTTCTTCATTCATTGCCTCCCTAAGCGCTTCTATGTCATTAAAAGGAATATGTAAAAAAGACGGCAGAAGTGGTCCGAACCCCATTTTAACCTTCTCTTGTCCAGTTGCACTCATTGTTCCAAACGTTCTACCATGAAAAGACTGCTGAAATGTTAAAACAAGAGATCTTCCTGTATGCTTACGTGCTAATTTAAGCGCTGCTTCATTCGCTTCCGCTCCGCTATTACAAAAGAACACATAATCTAAATCACGCCCCTCTGTTAATAGTGCAGCTACCTTTTCTTGTACCTTGTGTGGAAAAAGGTTAGATATATGCCAAATTTCCTGTAATTGCTTTGTCATTGCTTCTACAAGCACAGGATGACAATGCCCTAAATTACATACAGCGATTCCAGAAGTAAAATCTAAATACTCTTTCGCATTCTCATCTATAACCGTTGTCCCAGTTCCTTGAACAATTTCAATACTGCGTCTCCCATATGTCGGAAATATATGGCTATTCATCCGATACACACCCCTTTTGTTACTGTCGTTCCAATCCATTCACCCGATGTTCCGATAAAAATTTTTGTACCATTTACAATGCTGACATGCTTAACTCCCATCTTTATTGAGGTAAGAGCTGCCTGTACCTTTGGAATCATTCCCCCTGTAATAACTCCTTCTTCTATGAGCTGTAAAAGCTCTGTTTCATCCGTATTCTTTAATAATTCTCCTTCACACAATATACCGTCTACATCCGTAATAAAGAGCAGTTCTTTTGCTCCGAGCGCATATGCAATTCCTGCTGCAGCAGTATCTGCATTTATGTTATAAACTTGATCTCCTCTTATTCCAATCGGAGCAATGACCGGAATATAATTTAAATCTAGTAATCCTTTTAATAGAGAAGTCTCTACACTGCTAACTTCACCAACATATCCAATCTCCTCATCAAGTGGCTGAACCCCAAGTAATTTCCCGTCACAACCAGAGACTCCAATTGCATGCAAACCATGCTTTTGAAAATTCATCACTACTTTTTTATTCGTACTTCCGCATAAAACCATTTGAACAATATTCATTACTTCTTTTGTTGTCACACGTAGCCCATTCTTTTTTTCAATTGGAATATTAGCTTGTTTTAGCTTTGCATCAATGTCTGGTCCCCCACCATGAACAACAATAACTTGATACTTTTGTTTCAGCTGCTTTATACACTCAAAAAACACATGGTCTAAACGATCTAACATACTACCACCGCATTTTACTACGATATACTCGCTCATTTTTTCTCTCCTTACGTGCGATAACAAGCATTTATTTTCACATATTCATAACTTAAGTCGCAGCCCCAAGCTCTTCCTTTTTCTTCGCCAAGGTGTAAATGAACATCTATAACGATTTCAGGTTGCTCTAATTTTTGTTTCATTTCCTTTTCAAGGAACACTTGCGGCTCACTCCCTTGTAAAACAGAAATAGACTGAACAACAATATCAACAGTGGTAGGTTCAATCGCAACTCCACTTTGCCCAATCGCACTAATAATGCGGCCCCAATTTGCATCTTCACCATACATTGCTGTTTTCACAAGACTTGAGCCAACAATTTGTTTTGCAACCTTATTCCCTTCTTCTACCGTTTGTGCTCCGTATACATTTACTTCAACTAACTTAGTAGCACCTTCACCATCTTTAGCAATTTGCTTTGCCAAGTCCTCACATACCTTTTGCAAAGCAAACATAAACTTTTCCCACTCTGCATGAGTTGTATCAATAGCGGTCGTCCCTGATAACCCACTTGCCATCACAACGACCATATCATTTGTAGACGTATCTCCGTCCACAGTAATTTGATTAAATGTATGATTCGTAACTTCTGATAATGCTCGCTGGATTGCTCCCTGTTCTATATTTGCGTCTGTTGTAATAAAGCTAAGCATTGTCGCCATATTCGGGTGAATCATACCAGAACCTTTTGCGGCTCCTGCAATCGTTACTTCTTTTCCTTCAATCATGAGTTGATAACACGATTGCTTTGTAACAAGGTCCGTTGTTACAATCGCTTCATAAAATGCAGTTGCTTTCTCTTCTTCTTTCGATGGTATAAGAGAGAGAATACCAGTGCGAATCGCTTCCATTGGTAAAGGAACGCCAATGACACCTGTTGAAGCAACTGCCACGTGATTTTCTTTTACATGAAATTGTTTCGCAGCCAACGTCCTCATTTCATACGCATCTTGTAATCCCTGTATTCCTGTACAAGCATTGGCATTTCCACTATTTACAACAATTGCTTGTAATTTCCCTTCCGCAGCGATACTTTCTTTCGTCACTTGTACCGGCGCGGCTTGAAACTGATTTGTTGTATACACAGCTCCGCAATTAGCAGGGACATCACAAACAATTGCTCCCATATCTTTTTTCCCTTTTTTCAATCCAGCCTGAGTCCCAATCGCCGAAAAACCTTTTGGTGTTACAATTGATCCACTTGCGACTTTTATAATAGAATCTACTCCAATCATCATTCTTCCCCCTTATAGATAGAGCGGTATATATTGTAATCCCTCTGTTTCCTCTAACCCTGCTAATAGGTTTGCATTTTGAACTGCTTGCCCAGCAGCTCCCTTCATCATATTGTCAATTACAGAAACAACTGTAATACGTCCTGTTCGTTCATCATAAGCTACTCCAATATCGCAATAATTTGACCCCCTTACTTCTTTTGGACTTGGAAACTCCCCTTTAGGACGGATACGAACAAAAGGAGCATGACAATACGTTTCTTCATATAGCTTCTGTAATATCTGTACACTGACATCTCGTTTTACTTTTGCATAGAGAGTAACCATAATCCCTCTTGATATTGGAATTAAATGTGTGCTAAATGTAATTGGCTTCGCCTGCACATTCCACTCAGTAAGCATTTGCTCAATCTCTGGAACATGTTGGTGCTCATTTACCTTATAGATACGGAAATTATCATACAGCTCTGGAAAATGAGTGAATGTTGTCGGTGTTTTTCCCGCTCCTGACACCCCTGATTTCGCATCGATGATAAGTGATTCTTCCTCTATCATCCTGCCCTGCATCAATGGCGCGGCTGCTAATAGTGCCGCTGTTGCAAAACATCCTGGATTTGCAACTAATTCTGCTTCTTGAATAGCTGATTTTTTCCATTCACTTAATCCATACACCGCCTTTTGAAGAATCTCTTCCTTTGCAGCAGGCTTTTTATACCATCTTTCATATGCATGAGGATCCAACATACGAAAATCACCTGATAAGTCAATAACTTTTAAGCCCGCCGCTAGCAAGCGCGGCGTCAGCTCCTTTGAAACCCCTGCCGGCGTTGCTAAAAATACAATACTAGCCTCCTTCGCTATCACATCCACGTCGATTTCTTGTAATGTATGGACAATAAAATTTCGCAAATGCGGATATGTATTTGTTATTTGTTCTCCTACTTGTGAAAAAGAGTGAAGAGATGTTATCGAAAAATATGGATGTTGATGTAACAACCTGATTAACTCAATTCCTCCATATCCAGTTGCTCCAATAATCGCGACTTTCATATGCTCCTCCTTATATCGATTCTTTAAATTAAGTATGATTATAATATTGTATATTTATAAAGTCAATTAAATATTTATTAATTTTAAAAGTTTTAAATTCGTAATTTTTCTAGAAAAGCAATAAGTTTACGCGAATTTTTATACAACATTAATGTATACTAGTATTTTTTATATACTTCAAGTACAATAAAAACAATACATTTATATATATGAGCGGAGAAAAACATGAATGAAAAATTAATCGAGAAGATGTTGATAAAAAGTTTTCGGCAATATCAATGCAGACCTGTTTCAAAAGAGGATGAGGAAGTTTTAATTCAAAGCATCCAAACAATGATTCGGTCAAAACCTAATATCGATGTATACGAAGCAATTGAGGATATTGTTTATGAATATATTACGGGAAAGTAAAAAATAGGAGATTTCCATTTGGAAATCTCCTATTTTTTACTTAATGATTTACCTGCTACACGTTCAAACAAACCCGGAAATAACGCAAAAATTTTTGGTCCGACACTCATCCATTTCGGCAAATTCACTTCACGCTTTTTCGTTTGCATCGCTTTGACAATTTGCTCCGCTACGTATGTTGGCTTTAACATGTAACGCCCCATATTTTTTACATATGTACCGGATTGATCCGCAATATCAAAAAAGTTTGTATCAATTGGCCCTGGATTAATTGCTGTCACATGAATATTTGTATTCGTTAGTTCCATGCGTAAGCTATTTGTAAACCCTAATACCGCATGTTTGCTTGCTGCATACGCACTAGATTTTGGCGTTGCAATTTTCCCTGCTAACGAAGCAACATTAATGATTTGTCCATTATTTCTCTCTAACATATGAGGTAATACCGCTTTCGTACAAGCGACTAACCCAAATACATTAACCTGAAACATATCTTTCACTTCAGCCATGGAGGCATCTTCAAACGTTTTGAAAATACCAAAACCCGCATTATTTACCAATATATCTATTTGCCCTACATCTTTTAATACTCTTGCAAAAACAGTATTAACCTCTGCTTCGTCACTTACATCTAATACATAATAATAGCAAGGCTTATTGTAAGTCGTTTTAATCTTTTCTGCTAATACTCGTAGTTTTTCTTCTGTTCGTGCTATCAATACAGGAATTGCGCCCTCTACTGCCACTTGCATCGCAACTTGTTCCCCAATTCCACTAGAAGCACCTGTAATGACGATTACTTTTTCTTGTAAACGTCCTATCATTGCTGTCACCTACTTTGCATAATAAATCCATTGTGGCGACGATTCATCAATCATCACTTGTTGATTATATGCTAAAAAGTCTAATTGTCCAACTGTTTCTGAAATCGTAAGTGGCAATTGCTCTTTATATAATACAGGGAATAATTTCACACATACTTCAAAGGCTGTCATCGGTTTTTCTTTTAGTAATTCTAATACTTTAAACGCACGTGTTTCTTGCTTTTGCAACCTTCCTTCTATCAGCTCGTTCACATTCACAATATCTTCACCATGACCTGATAAAATGCGTGAAATCTTCATGTTACTTAAACGTTTTAATGTTTGATTATATTGTAGTAAAGGCTGTGCCCGTTCTGTCTGCCCTTCATATGGGGGTTCTAATATCGGATTCGAAGAAATGTGACTAATTAAAGCATCTCCACCAATTAGCAACCCATCTCGCTCCCTGTATAATGAAATATGAGTCGAAGCATGCCCTGGTGTTTCAATAACTGTAAACTCAGGTAAAGATTCAATACTGTCTCCCTCTCGTACAGTATGTGTTAACGATCTATTACAAGAATATTTAAGCGTTTTCGTCGTAAGTAATGCTTCCCCTTTAAAAAATGCTTCCGGAACTCCGAACTGTAATGCGGCTTCTTTAAAAAATTGCTGATAACGTTTCAAGAATTGAGAATCCTGCGTAATCCATGGTTCATTCCACGGATGGCCTACAATATTCGTCTTCTCAGAAAATGTGTTTAAAAGCCCACAATGATCAGCATGATGATGTGTAATCACTACTGTTTCAATGTCTTCTATCTTGTAACCTAAAGTCTTTAATTGTTTTTCTAATGCCGATTTTGCCTCTTTTGTATTTGTCCCTGTATCAATTAATGTTAATGATTCTCCCTCTACTAAAAACACATTCACTGTCTCAACTGCAAATGGAACAGGAATCTCCATTCGGTGAATTGCTAGCATATTTATGCCCCCCTGTCTCTCTCCGATTCAAAAATGAATCCCTCTTCAGTTTACAACTTCTATAAAAATTTGTCATTATTTTCAGACAAAAAGAAGGTGTTTTCTATAATAAAACGAATGTATGTAAATTTATAAGTTTTTCTTACAAAAATGAAGGAGGCTTCATCATGTCTATTCAAAAAATTTCCTTTCTGGGTGCTGGATCTATAGCTGAAGCAATAATTGCTGGTTTATTGGATGCAAATGTCGTAAAGGGTGAACAAATTACAGTAAGTAACCGCTCTAATGAAACAAGGTTACAGGAATTACATACAAAGTATCATGTTAAAGGAACACTTAACAAAGAAGAGCTACTTACTCATGCGGATATTGTTTTCCTGGCAATGAAGCCAAAAGACGTCTCAGAAGCACTTCAACCTATAAAAAAATATATAAAGAATAATCAACTCGTCATTTCATTAATGGCAGGTGTTTCTACAAGTTCGATTACAAGCCTGCTTCAAAAAAAGGTTCCGATTATCCGTGCAATGCCAAATACTTCAGCAACTATTTTAAAATCAGCTACGGCTATATCTCCATCCTTGCATGCAACAGAGCAACATATTCATATTGCCAAATCTTTATTCGAAACAATTGGCCTTGTTTCAGTGGTAGAAGAAGATCATATGCATGCTGTTACTGCACTATCTGGAAGTGGTCCTGCATACGTATATTACGTAGTTGAAGCAATGGAAGAGGCTGCAAAACAAATCGGCTTAGAAGAGGCTGTGGCTAAATCGCTTATTTTGCAAACAATGATCGGTGCGGCTGAAATGCTTAAAGCGAATACAAAACATCCTTCTATTTTACGAAAAGAAATTACTTCTCCAGGTGGAACGACAGAAGCTGGCATTGAAGTGTTACAAAGCTTTGATTTCCAACAAGCACTTATCTCATGTATTACACAAGCTACAAAACGATCTCATGAACTCGGAAAAACATTAGAACAATTAACAAAAGAAAAATAATAAAGGAGCTCAGAAAATAAATCTGAGCTCCTTGTATCACAACTACATTCTCTTATTTGCTACTCTTTCCAAAAATCTCTTCTTGAATGCGACGTCCTGTTGGTGTTGCTGCTAGTCCACCTTCTGCTGTCTCACGAAGAGCAACAGGCATTGTTTGTCCAATTCTAAACATCGCTTCAATCACTTCATCGCATGGAATTGTACTTGTTACACCAGCTAGTGATAAATCCGCTGCAATCATTGCATTTGAAGCACCTGCTGCATTACGTTTTACACAAGGAACTTCTACAAGTCCAGCAACTGGATCACATACTAACCCTAGCATATTTTTTAAAGCAATCGCCATCGCTGTAGCTGCTTGCTCCTGCGTTCCTCCTGCCATTTCAACAGCTGCTGCCGCTGCCATTCCACTTGCTGAACCAACCTCAGCTTGACAACCTCCAGCTGCACCTGAAATACAAGCATTGTTGGCAACAACCATACCAAATGCTCCAGCTGTGAATAAAAACTCAATCATTTCTTCACGTGTTGGCTGTAATTTTTCTTTAAGTGCAAACAGTACGCCTGGTACAGTTCCAGCTGATCCAGCTGTTGGTGTTGCACAAATAATCCCCATCGCTGCATTTACTTCATTTGTTGCAACCGCTTTGCTCACTGCATCCAAAATCGTATGTCCAGATAAGCCTTTTCCGCTCTTCATATACTCCTGTACTTTAACCGCATCGCCGCCCGTTAAACCAGTTGGCGATTTAACACCGCGAATACCACGCTCTACTGCTTGTTCCATCACGACTAAGTTCTTTTCCATTCCAGCAAGTACTTCTTCGCGAGAGATACTTCTTGTCTCCATTTCACATTGAATCATAATTTCTGCAATTTTTACATTTTGTTCTTTAGCTTGTGCCACTAGTTCCGCTGCGTTCCGAAACATGGTGCGTCCCCCCTGCAATTAGTCCATAATAGTTACTTGACAAATATTTGATTGTCCTTTTATTTCTTCAATCACTTCGTCTGCCAATAATTCATCCGTTTCAATAACCATAAGCGCTCTTCTTCCTTTTTCCTTACGTGAAACACTCATTGTACTAATGTTAATTTCATGTTTCGCAAGTATAGAAGCTACAGATGCAATCGCTCCAAAGCGATCATTATTCACGATAAGGAGTGCCGGACTTGTTCCCGATAGCTGTAAATCAAATCCATTTAATTCTACCACTTCAATCTTACCGCCACCAATTGAACAAGCAACCACTTCAATCTCCTCTTCTCCTTTATACAAACGAATTCTTGCTGTATTTGGATGTGGCGCATTCGCTTCTTCTTCAATAAAGTCCACTTCAATCCCACGCTCTTTTGCAATTTCTAGCGCACTTGGGATACGTGTATCATCTGTTTCAAATCCTAGTATTCCACCAATCAACGCTACATCCGTACCGTGACCACGATATGTTTTTGCAAACGAGCCATATAACGAAATTGTAACTCTTTCTGGTTCATGACGGAAAAGTTGACGAGCAACTTGCCCCATTCTTGCTGCACCTGCTGTATGTGAACTCGACGGTCCAATCATAACTGGACCGATAATATCAAATACTGAGCGATATTTCATCATGATTCCCCCTAAATCTTTTATGAAAAATTACTTACTACTATTCTATTAAGCTGCCGATTCTGTTGCCTTCCCTCCCGTACCACGAATTTGCTGTGCCGTACGAATTGGATAGTTTTTGAATAGAAGTGAGCCAATATATCCTGAAATAATACCAGATACCATAATACATAAGAAACATAGCGTTACTTTCATTGGATCATTAAAGCCATACATAACCATAAGTCCGGCGATTGACGTTGCTGTTCCTGTTGCATTATTTACAAGATCGAACATGGAAATAATAATACCGGCTGTCGCACCACCAATAAAGTTTGTCACATAGACTGGAATTGGTTTGCTGAAATTAAATCAGCTTGCGTAAGTGGCTCAATTGCAACCGCAATCGTCGTTCTCTTATCACCAAACTTCATTATAGCTTGTTTTTTATGAAACGCTTACTTTTATTGAATTTTAAAATTTCTGAATTCATAACCACTCCTCTCTCTTGTACTAATATTATATAAATTTATTTATATAACAGCTTTTTAAAACAACCGATACTTTGTATTTTTTCCTATACATTCAAAATCTTTAAAGTTTCTGTATTATCTCATATAGCTATCAAATAATAACAGATTCATCTATTTAATAAAGAAAAAAATTTTTATTACAAATAAAACAATGGCAAACCTATGTTGCCATTGTTTGTAAAATATTACCGTTCTACTGGAAAATGTTTTAAATCCATTGCAATTTCTGTATTCGCAAACAATGTTTGTGCTTCTTTTAATAACTCCTTATAAGTGTCTCCTTGATAACGAGAACTAATATGAGTTAAAATTAACCGTTTTACATTTGCTTGCACTGCAATACGAGCTGCTTGCTCTGTTGTAGAATGAAAATAATCATGTGCTTGTCCTTCATCTTCTGCTGCAAATGTAGCTTCGTGCACAAGTACATCTGCATCTTGTGCTAGCTGACGACTAGCTTCACAATAACGTGTGTCTCCTAAAATCGTAATAATTCTTCCTTTTTGGGGTGGACCGATAAAATCCTTACCATGTAAAACTCTTCCATCATCTAACTCTACTGTCTCACCATCTTTTAAACGTTTAAAGATTGGACCTGGCTTCACGCCTTCTTCTAACAATTTCTCAACAAGGAGATGTCCTTGTATATCTTTCTCTACTATTCGATATCCAAAACATTCAATCCCATGTGATAATCGCTTCATTTCTACAGAAAATTGCTTATCTTCAAAAACAATTCCTTCCTCTGTAATTTCAACAATTTCAAGTGGATATTTAACGTGCGTTGTACTCACTGACAAGGCCACTTCAATAAATTGCTTAATTCCTTTTGGTCCATAAATCGTTAATGGAGTTGTTCCCCCTTGAAAAGAGCGACTTCCTAATAAACCAGGTAGACCAAAAATATGATCACCGTGTAAATGTGTAATAAATATTTTTTCAATGCGACGCGGGCGCACAGATGTATGTAAAATTTGATGTTGCGTTGCTTCACCACAGTCAAATAGCCACGTTTCCCCTCGTTCTTCTAACAACTGTAAAGCAATTGCCGAGACATTCCTTCCTTTTGAAGGGACGCCTGCACCAGTTCCTAAAAATACAAATTCCACTTTCTTTCCTCCAGCTCTTTATAGAATCTACCTTCCATCTTACGGAATGTTATTTCAAATGGCAAATGAATTCCCATGAACTACTCATCTAGACGACTAGATTACACGAACGATACAAATAAAAAAATAGCAATCGTTCGTGTTTTGTAGTAAAATAGTTGTACCATAAATAAAGGGAGCGTTTAACTATGAAAGAAGTATTTCGTTTACAAACTGATTTTTCATCTTCATTTGACCGCTGGGTAAGTTCTTTCGTTTCTGATCACCCAGCACAACTAGAATGGACGACTTTAAAAGAGTTAATCCATGAGTACACAACATTGCATACAAATCAAACGTTACCGGAATATATTTCTTCCTCTATCACATATTATGCACAACGTATTTCAACGGCAAATAATTCAGAAATTGTGATTTATGAAAATCCTTCTATCTCATAATCTATAAAAATAAAAAGTGTCATGAGTACTGAATTACCATGACACTTTTTACATAAATTTATTTCGTAACTTCTGCTGAAACGATTTCTCCTGTTTTCGAAATAGCTGACTTCCTCTTTGCAAAATAGGAATCCCATATTTATCATTGATTTGATCAATTACAGCTAACAGTGGTTCTTCTTTCGCATCTTCTTCAAATGAAAATAAATCCAGTTGCTTCATTGACTCTGTCTTCCACTCTAATTCAGTAGCTGTAACACCAAGCAACCTAATCGGATCTCCATCCCAATGTTGTTTCCACAAACGTGAAGCGGCTTGAAAGATATCATGCTCTTCCCAAATCGCATTTTTTAATTGTTTACTTCGTGTTATTGTACGCCGATCATAGTATTTAATCATAATTTGAATGTTATAGCTGACAAGGGTACGTTTTTGCAACCTTTTACTAACCGATTTCGATAATCGCTCTAACATATCGAGCAATTCTTTCTCTCCATCCATATCTTTTGAAAATGTTGTGGAATTCCCGATGCTTTTATGTTGCCCCATTTGATTTGGATCAACCTCTCTATCATCCATACCTTTTGCTCTTTTTTGTAAATCAACGCCATGCTTTCCTATTTTCGCACGTATCAAATGTTCTTCTCCCTTTGCCAACTGTTCAATGGTATGTATGTGGATTTCTTTTAGCTTTTCTGCTGTTCTCTCACCAATTCCATGCATCGCTTCAACAGGACGTGGCCAAAGTAACTCCTGAATATCTCGTTTTCGAAATACTGTAATACCAAGCGGCTTTTTCATATCCGACGCAGTCTTCGCCAGAAAGAGATTTGGCGCTATTCCAATGCTGCATGGCAACTGTAATTCTGTTAATAGCGCTTGTTGAATCATCTCAGCAATCTCGAGAGGCGTACCTAATCCGTAACAATCTGTTATATCTAAATAACCTTCGTCTATAGAAACTGGCTGTATTTTTTCAGTAAAACGTGAAAGGATTTGAAACATCTCAAATGACGCTTCGCGGTACAATTTAAAGTTTGGCTGCTTTACAATTAACTCTGGACATAATCGCTTTGCTTCCCAAAGTGGCATTGTTGTCCGCACCCCATATTCCCTCGCTTCATAACTACATGTTACAATGATTCCTTTTCGTTCTTTTTCGTTCCCTGCAATTGCTAATGGCTTTCCTTGTAGCGACGAATTATGCGCAATTTCAACTGATGCAAAGAAACAATTCATATCCACATGCAAAATAACACGACCGTTTTTCGGATACATTTCTCGCATATTTCTCACCCCCAAAAAGAACATTCGTTCCCTATTCTTATTATATCAAATTCCACAAAAATAATGGAACGATTCCGTTACAAAAACTATATTCTTTCCTACTTCTATTTTTGACATACTTATATTAAATATGGATAATACTGTAAAAGGAGTGGTGATTATGAAAAAACATAGGAACCTCAACTACACCTTCCTCGTTATTATATTAATTATTGCGATTAACTATTTATTACTACCAGTTTTCAATATTAATGTTAACACCTTCACACTTCTCCCTCACCTAGTGCACGTCGCAACAACATATATACTCCCATGGATTTTTCTCTATCGGCTCATTCGCCTTGTAAAAACAATTGAATCTAAATGAAAAAGAGCGTGTAACCTTCTATAGGTTACACGCTCTTTTTGTTTTCCTTACAATTATTTCGCTACTTCTTCAATAATTGCTACAACTAATTCAGCTGTTTTTGCTAATTCTTCAACAGGAATTTTCTCGTTTGTTGTATGAATTTCCTCATACCCAACTGCTAAGTTTACTGTTGGAATACCATGCCCTGCAATTACGTTTGCATCACTTCCGCCACCACTTTGGTGAAGAGAAGGCGTACGACCAATTTTTTCAGCAGCACGTTTTGCAACCTCTACAACATGATCGCCGTCAGCAAATTTAAATCCTGGATACATAACTTTTACTTCAACATCTGCTTGACCGCCCATTTCTTTTGCAGTTGTTTCAAATGCTTCTTTCATTTTTGCAACTTGCTCTTGCATTTTTTCATCTACTAAAGAGCGAGCTTCTGCGAAAATTTGCACATGGTCACAAACAATATTTGTTTGTGTGCCACCTTCGAAACGACCAATATTTGCAGTTGTTTCAGAGTCAATACGACCAAGTGGCATTTTTGCAATTGCTTTTGCTGCGATTGTAATTGCAGATATACCTTTTTCAGGTGCCACACCAGCGTGAGCTGTTTTTCCGCGAATAATCGCATTTACTTTTGCTTGTGTTGGTGCTGCAACTACAATTTCGCCCACTTTTCCATCGCTATCTAATGCATAACCATATTTTGCTGTAATACGTTCATGGTCTAATGCTTTCGCACCAACAAGGCCTGATTCTTCACCAACTGTAATAATAAATTCAATTTTCCCATGAGGGATATTTTTCTCTTTTAAAACGCGGATTGCTTCAAACATGGATGCTAATCCAGCTTTATCGTCTGATCCTAAAATTGTAGTACCCTCTGATACGATATAACCATCTTTAATAGAAGGCTTAATTCCTTTACCAGGAACTACTGTATCCATATGAGAAGTGAAATAAATTGTCTCTACTCCTTCTTTCGTTGCTGGTAAAGTACAAATTAAGTTACCCGCTCCATGTCCAGTTACACCCATTGTGTCATCTTCAAATACTTCAACACCTAAAGCAGTAAATTTTTCTGTTAACACTTTACAAATTTCTGCTTCATATTTTGTTTCAGAATCTACTTGAACAAGTTCCATAAATTCATTTACTAAACGTTCTTGATTAATCATGAAAATGCGCCTCCTGCACTACCATTATGTATGTAACATTGTTAATTATAACAGAATTTCGCAAAAGTTTCGAAAGACAAGATAAAAAACAGATGGTTCACACATCTAGATAACCATCTGCTTTCTTCTACTCATTTAAAAGGACCCAACGCATATGATCTTCCCAAATCCCATTCACCATTAACATTTTCCGGGACACCCCTTCATATTGAAATCCAATCTTCGTTACAACTTGAATAGATGCTAAATTACGAGGCATAATCGGAGCTTCAATACGGTGTAAGTGAAATTCTTGAAAAGCGACATCAATTGCTTTTCTAAGCGCTTCTGTCGTATATCCTTTATTCAATTCATCTTTATCTAATTTGTAGCCTAAAACGCAAGATTGATAAATACCTCTCACGATTAAATTGAAAGAAATGCACCCAATAATATTCTTATTATCGCCTTTCTTAAAAATCCATAATCGAATAATTTTCCCTTCCTTAAACTCTTTTCTATCTTTTTGCAATCGTTTCTTTTGATAGTCCAGTGTAAAAAAATCATCTGGTCGATATTCTTCCCACGCCTTTAAAAACTCACGATTTTTGTCGTAATATTGAAGAACTTGCTCTGCATACGACTCGTCAATTTCTCTTAATTGCAAACGTTCTGTTTCATATATTTTCATCATCGGATCTCCATTCTTCAGCTTGCAAAACTTTTAAAAAAGGCACCGAAAAAACTTGTGTCCATCCTTTTATATTCTCTATGCACTTTGAATTTTCCTGTTCTATTTTATATACACTTCTCGAATTTTGTCCTTACTCTCCCCTTGTCCATACTTTCGTTTCTCGTTACAATAAAGTTGTAATGATTGCAAGGAGGCCCTAATATGAATAAAAAAGCACAAAAAGTTATGATATACGTTATGCTAATTTCAATGCTTGTAACAACATTGCTTGCTGGAGCAAGTATGTTTTGGTAAAAAGGACGACGTGCTCGTCTTTTTTTATTTCCTACGTTTATGTAAATAGGCTGTTTATTCTCCTGACTAGAAAATAAACAGCCTGCTCAATCACCACATTATTTTAAAGAATCATATATATATTTTATTTTATTATGAGTAGAATCGCTACGATACTAAATGAAAAAGCCATCACAAGGGCCATAACAAAGCTTGTATAATGTTTCTGCTGAAACGCTCCTATAACAAAGGTTACATTCAGAAGTGCCATGAATACAATGGATACGAGAAAAGAACATATATTAAAAGTTGCCAATATGAAGGTAACAATGAATAGAAAACCAATACAAAATTGCATATAAGAAAGCCTTGGATTCAAGTACATATAAGCAACCCCTTTTCCTATTATCTTTGTATATTCTCATTAACGCATGGTTATGTACACATGTCAAGACACCTTAAAAGAAAAGAAAAAGCCAACTTGTAGGTTGACCTTTTCATAGGCGATAGCTCCTTTTTCTTTCGCAAGTTGCTGGAACGTTTTTTTTGATTTCACAATCGACACCTTTGTTCCAATCGGAATACGATCAAATAAATATTCCACATCTTGTTTTTTCATCCGAATACACCCTTGCGAAATATATTTTCCAATTGAGCTTGGCTGATTTGTGCCATGAATGCCATATTTACTCCCATCAGTCCCCCGCGCGTTAAACCCGATCCATCTAGATCCAAGGGGATTTTTGGGCGATCCACCAGGGATATTCTTTGCAATATAATAAGGATTTTTTGCTTTCATTACAACATCGAATGTCCCCTCTGGCGTTAATTTGTTTGTTTTTCCTGTCGCTACAGGAAAGACCTTTTGAATTTTCCCATCATTAATGTAAGCAAGCTTATTCGTCTGCTTATTTACAATAATGAATGGATCTCCGACCCGCGGGTTATCTCCAAGAGGCCAAATTGGTGAAAGAGAAAAACATAATAGCAAGGATAGAAGATACGACATGATTCATTCCTTCCTTCTATATATAAATCCACTTTAATTTTTAGACATATTAGATGCGGCTATGAAAACAAAAACTAATCTCCACTTATTTCCTCTTTTATTTTCACTCGGCATGGAGCTAAAAAAGGCACTGTCCGCTTCTATGCATGGCCGGATGCTCTCGCCCACCTAAAAAATGGTTTTATGTTGTTTTTATAATTTGGATTTATATAAGTACTTTCACATTATCCTTCCCCTTAAAACGACTTTTAATGAGTAAATATTGCTCCATTTCATAAACCAGTTGAACGAGCTTCGCACGCATTTCAAACTCTTCACGGGTCTCAGGAAGTGGCATTTCTCTAAAAATCTCTCGCATTTCTTGTAATTGTCTAAGTGAAATAAGCCCCGTACTTTCAGGGCGAATCGAATTCCCCACATTTTCAATTACTTCCGCAATCATACCTGCCTGCTCATATGACCACGATAATGAAGCAGCAAGAGGCATAATCCGTTCTAAAATTTCAAATTGTTGTCTACGCATATCAAAATATCGATAATAATAATCATCTTCTCGCATAAATTGATTTTCAAGTTTTTTAAAAGATAACTCTTTTGCTTCCTTCAAAATGTCCTCTGTTTCAATTAATTCTTTTCCAGACCATGTACTATCCCGATTTCGTAAATATACAGCCATCTCGAATAAAATGGTTTTAAAATTCCATTCTACTTTTTCCTGATAGCCTTTTAATTTCTTTTCCGCACTTGGCATATACATATTTACCAATAAAGCCACGCTAATTCCAATTGTTAAAATTGCAATTTCATTTTCAATCGCTGACCACGTAATCTGTTTTAATGAATACAAATGCATGACAATAACTGAACTTGTAACAATTCCTTCTTGAATTTTAAGCATAACAGCGGTCGGGATAAAAGTAAGTAATAACAAACTAATTGCAAGCGGTGTATAACCGATTGTTTCAAAAATACCAAACGAGAACACCATCGATAATAAGCAAGCTAAAAACCGATGCAAGGAGGCTTGAAGCGATTTTCGTTTCGTGTTTTGCACACACAAAATAACAAGAATCCCCGCGGAGCTATAAAATTCTAAACCAAATAGCTGCGCAATAAAAACTGCCGCACCTGTTCCAACTGCTGTTTTCACTGTACGATATCCAATTCTAAACATATCATTGCTCCTATATGTATAAACGTAGTTACGATAAGTATAAAAAAAGGATGACAAGCTGTCATCCTTTTCTCCTTATTATTCACGTAACTTTTACATGTTACAATATTTTTTGTAAAAATTCTTGTGCCCGTTTGCTTTTTGGTGCTGAAAAAAACTGTTCTGGATTTGCATCTTCAACAAGCTTCCCACCATCTAAAAAAAGCACACGATCAGCTACTTCTTTTGCAAACCCCATTTCATGCGTTACAATGGCCATCGTCATTCCTGTCGTTACTAAAGATTTCATTACTTCCAATACTTCTTTTACCATTTCAGGATCCAGTGCAGATGTTGGTTCATCAAAAAGCATGACTTCTGGCTCCATTGCCAAAGCCCTGGCAATTGCTACACGCTGCTTTTGCCCTCCTGAAAGACGGTTTGGATATGCATCCTTTTTATCGAGCAGCCCTACTTTTTCAAGAAGTTCCTTCGCTTTTTTCTCCGCTTCTTGTTTTGCTACTCCTTTTACATTTACAGGTGCGTACGTAATATTTTCTAATACGGTCATGTGAGGAAATAAATGAAAGTGTTGAAACACCATTCCAACATTTTCACGAACACTCATAATGTTTGTTTTTGGATTCGTTACTTCTTCATCCCCAATCCAAATGTCACCACTCGTGGGTGTTTCTAATACGTTCATGCAACGTAAAAATGTTGATTTTCCTGATCCAGACGGTCCAACAATCGCAACAACTTCCCCCTTTTCAATTGTTGTCGTAATTCCTTTTAATACTTCATTTTGTCCAAATGATTTATGAAGGTTTTCAATTTTAATCACTTTTCTTCATTCTCCCTTCAATTGCCTTCCCAACAAATGTAAGAATAATTACTAAAATATAATAAACAAGTCCGACAAATAATAGCGGTTCAAGATATTTAAACGTTTCACCACCTACAATATAAGCACGGCGCATTAAGTCTGTAGCACCAATTACTGTTACTACCGCTGACTCTTTTGTAAGTGTTGCAAATTCGTTTACAAGCGCTGGTAATATATTTTTTAATGCTTGTGGCAAAATAATATTTCTCATCATTTTTCCATATGGAACACCTAATGCCATTGCAGCTTCTGTTTGTCCTTTATCAACTGCTTGAATACCTGCACGAATGATTTCTGACATATATGCACCCGAATTTAAACTAAATGCAAGTACTGCTGCTAAAAATGCAGGTATATCATATCCAATCATTTGCGGAACACCGAAATATATAATCATTAATTGCAAGACGAGCGGTGTACCACGAAATATAGATGTATATAAATCAGCTGCGATATTTAATACTCTTATTCTAGCAATCTTGCAAAGTGCTAATAGCGTTCCTAATATAAAACCAGCTAAAGCAGATACTGCTACAATTTTCAGGGTAACTTCTAGGCCCTTTAATATATATGGTATCGACGGCGTAATTGCCGAAAAATCTAGGTTCATCTTTTGTCATTCCCCTCATTGAAAATAGAAAGGCAGCTTATTTCTCGCTGCCAAACCATTTCTTCACTAATTTATCCATTTCACCATTCTCTTGCATCTTCTTAATTACTTTATTAAATTCTGCTGTTTTATCACTATTTTTTGGAAGAGCAATTGCCGCTCCTACCTCTTCTGGTGCTTCCGGAATTTCAATGCCTTGTAAACTTTTCATTTTTTCCAAATAATTTTTAGCAACTGTATCTTCTAAAATAGCAGCATCAAAACGTCCAGCTTGAATTTCTTGCACGATTTCTGGAATGCGGTCACGACCTTCTGCCTGGAAGTCTACTTGCTTTTTGAATTCCTCTGCTTTTTCCTCTTGAATAGAACCTGTTTGCACCCCTACTTTTTTATCTTTTAAATCTTGTAATGATTGAATGCCAGAATCCTTTTTCGAAACGATCATATTTTTAGCAACAAAATATATATCTGTAAAATCCGCATTCTTCTTACGGTCTGGAGTTGGTGTCATACCTGCCATCACAAAATCAACTTTTCCTGAGTTAAGAGATGCTAATAATCCTCCAAAATCCATATCTTTTATTTTCACTTCATAACCAAGTTCTTTTCCAATGTACTTTGCAATATCTACATCAAAACCGATAATTTCATCACTCTTTGAAGCTTCTACATATTCATAAGGCTTATAGTCTGCTGAAGTTCCCATAATAAGTACTTTCTTATTTGTGTTCGCTTCTTTTGTTTCTCCCTTACTACAAGCACTAAACATACTTACGATTAAAATAAGTGCAAATGAAAGTGATAATAACTTTTTCATATTTCTTCCCCCTAACAATGTATATTTAAAAGTTTTATAGAATTTTTATTCGATGTTTGTATTGTATCAGCGTTTTTATTTTTATGCAATAATTAAAATAAAAATAAATGATATTTTTATTTATAATCTACATTCGATATGTTTTTCATGTATAAAATACTGCATAATAAATCTTTTTTATGTATATTCTCTTTCATGATATGCAAGTAAGAAGAAGGAAATTCAAATTCTATTAACCATTAAAGTAAAATTTTCTATATAAATCTAAATACAAAAACCCTTTCTTTTTGTGGGAAAGAGGATTCAGTCATGCATAGAAGCGGTCAGATCCTCTTCTACCCCATGCCAAGTAAAAATAGAGAGAGAACATCCTCTTTTATTTTTCATAGCATCAACTTATATGTCAAAAAATTAAAATGGATATATAGTCTTTCAATACTAGGAAGTGTCCAAATTTATCTACTACCTATCTTTCTCGTTCCTCTCTAAACCAGCAAGATACAAAAAAAAGTGGTACAAACACATGAGTGTCTGTACCACTTTTTTCTACCCTATTAAACCTCTTCGCAATTCTCTTCAAAATACGATTGTAATTTTGCAATAACTTGCATTGGATCGTGTCCTTCAATTTCATGGCGTTCAACCATCGTTACAATCTTTCCATCTTTTAATAATGCAAAAGACGGAGAAGATGGTGGATATCCTTCAAAATATTCACGCGCACGCGCTGTTGCCTCTTTGTCCTGCCCTGCAAATACTGTCACAAGGTGATCTGGACGTTTATCATAATGTACAGAATGTGCAGCAGCAGGACGAGCAATACCACCTGCACAACCACATACTGAGTTTACCATTACAAGTGTTGTACCATCTTTCTTGAATGCTTCCTCCACTGCTTCTGGTGTTGTTAATTCTGTATAACCGGCAGCTACGATTTCCTCACGTGCTTGACGAACAACGTCATTCATAAAAAAGTTAAAGTTAATCAAGGGTTTCCCTCCTCTAGATCTATCTATTTGTATCTTACCAGTATCCGTTTCAGAAATACAAGTAAACTTACTTGCATAAGAGAAAACACGTCTTAGAGCAAATTCTAAGACGTGTTTTCTTAATGACCACGATGTTTTTTCTTTGCTTTTTGCACTTTTATAAAACGTTTTCTCCTCTTTTCTGCTTCACGTTGTTCCTTAGATTGCACTCGTTTTTCTTGTTTATGCAATTCATAAGATAAACTAATTGCTTCTTGAGCTTTCGTAAAGCACTTTGTATGCATTTCTTTTGCTGCTTCTCTTATAATACGTTTTATACTTTTCGGACGTTTTTTCTCTTTCACTTGAATACCACATCTGGCAAAGTGATTAAAATATGTTAGCATCGTATTATTTACAAATAAAAGTATCTCTTCGTCCGATGGCTCAGCACCAAAAATATACTTTGCTGCGTATAAAGTCCCTTTATGTGTATTCTCAATCATTGCCACAAAAAATTGACCATCGTGATATACTGTCAATTGCATCGACAGCCCCTCCTTAGAAAAAATTAGAAATACTGGACATCCCGGAGGGGAAGGTTACTGGCATATTAGTATGCGTCTGGACTACCAACCAGAACTGTGTTTTTGTATCTCTATATTCATTATATATTATTTTTTACTTCCTTTTTCTATTTTCTCATATGCTTCGATCATTTTTTTATGTGATCCTACAATATAATCCGGTAGTTCTGTTATTGGAAAGAATTTGAGCTGGACTGCTTCTTCTTTATTCACAGATATTGCTCCTTCATACTCATTTGTATAATAAGCAGTCGTGACAGATTGAAACTCATCACCATTCGCTAATTTTGTAAAGTAATTTGCACCGGAAAATACATTAATGAGCTTTAAATTCTTTACATGAATCCCTGCTTCTTCATACACTTCGCGGTAAGCTGTTTCTTCTGGTGATTCTCCAAGTTCCATTAAGCCGCCAAGCAAACCCCATTTCCCATACGGTTCTGTTCGTTGTTGCAGCAGAACATGTCCATCTTCATTCAATACGAGAACAACAGCACCAACCAAAATTAAAGGGCGATGACCAACTACTTTTCGTAATTCTTCTACATATCCCATCGAAACAAACCCTTCTTTTTTTATTTCGTTGTCCACACTATTGTATCATATGCAAGAAATGGTAAAACGCGTTAATTATTTTTTAAATAGATTTATTTTGATTTTTCAACATATAAGTCATTGCTATGAAACGCAAAAGGTGACCTGCACTCTTTTGCTATCTTTGGTCTCATTCAGTATGAGGTCTTTCTATGCATGACCGGATGCTCTCTCCTACCTAACAATCGTTTTTTCAGTTTGATATGAAAAAAGCTGATTCGCATAAGAACGAATCAGCTTTTTTCAATGCATCAGATTTAACTAACTGAGAACATATACTTTTTATACGTTTTTCTTACCGACAATACAAGCCCCATCATCATCATATTGGAAAATAAAGAACTTCCTCCATATGATAAAAACGGAAGCGCAATCCCTTTTACTGGCATTAATCCAACAATCATACCAACATTTTGGAAGATTTGGAGAGTTAAAACACCAATTACGCCCGCACATAATAATGTACCGAACAAATTATCTGCTGAATATCCAATTATAATTGTACGGTAAAGAAGAAGAAGGAACATAAACACAATAAAAGCAGCTATTAAAAATCCACCTTCTTCAGCAATCGTAGCAAAAATGAAATCTGTATGTTTTTCAGGAATATAGACGTTTCCATATCCAAATCCTTTTCCGTCCATTCCCCCACTACCTACCGCTAAAATAGATTGTTGGGTTTGGTACCCTTGATCTGCATGTTCAAATGGATCTAACCAACCTAAAATACGTGATTGTTGATGTGGCTTTAACAGCGTAACTAACTTATTAAAAAAGATATCTGGGTACCTTACATATATAAATATTAGCGTAGATAATACCGTCACGGGAATAACTGTACATAATGCAATTAATTTCTTTTGAATACCTGACATAAACAAAATACATGCAATCCCTGCAGCATATAGGAAAACCATCCCTGTATCCGGTTGACTGTATACAAACAACGCTGGTGGAATCGATACTAAAATAATTTTACCTATTAAAATTAAATCGGTTTGAAATGTTCGTATCATATATTTTTCATTGTGTTTCACTGCTAAACTCGCAACTAAAATAAGCAATGCAATTTTAAAAAACTCCGATGGCTGGATTGCCCCAAGAACTGGAACCTTGAACCACCTTTTTGCCCCTAATATTTCAGGCGTTAAAGCTTTAAATGGTGAAATCTTAAGTATTATAATCGAAGCAAACCCAACAATATAAAATGGCCACGCTAATTTTTGCAATTGATCTAAATCAATACTTGCAACAAGTAGTAATAACACAATACCTATTACATAGTTAATCCCTTGTTTCATTGCAAAGTTCGAATCTCCATATTGCCCTGTTTGTTGACTACTATATATGGCAGCTATGCTGGTAATACATAATACAACCAAAATTAAAATTAATTTTACATCTAAACTTTTTAGAAACTCGATGCTCCTCTTCATGACATCCTCCTGAAACGTTGTTAAGGCAAAATAAAAAACCAGGAGTCAACATTCTTCATGCTTTGACGACTGATTGCACATTAATCTATAAAATACTTATATAGAATAACTTTCTTTTTCAAACAATACAATACATTATACTACAGTTTCATCAGTAAGATTTGCCAAAAAAATATTCTTTCTTTATTTTATATCTATATACAATATATCAGCAATGTATTTTCGTAAATTCATAATACATTGTCGATATATTGTAAGATTCAGTGTTTGTACTTTTGAGCTCTACTCACTTCACTTAAAAGAGAAATTCCCATACAAAAAACGCCTCCAAAATTACTCCTGTAAAGTGAACCTCCATCACTAATCGAGCTTTTATGGGATAAAAAATAAGAAACGCATAATAGACGTTTCTTATTTCTCAAGAATAAAACACAGTTTTTCATTTTGATCTAATGTTACCAGTACGGCTTTGGTGTATGTATCTTGTTCCTGTAATTTTTCTTGTAACCACTTCTCTGTTCTGCCAAACAAAGCAAGTGCTTCTTCATTTATTTTCCCCTCTTTCATTACAACAAATGGTATTGAAAAAGGCTGCGCCTCAATCATAGCCTCTTTTTTGGTTACAGGTTCATTCTCTTGTTTTAAAAAAGAAGAAATATTCCCTCCAGGTTCCCAAAGCGCAATCGCCACTTTTGTTATATCCTCAATCTTTTGCATACGAAGTTCTGAAAGCAGATAGTCTATAGAAATACGAGCTTTCTTTAAATTCTTTAATACAATATTCCCATTTTGAATCAAAATAAGTGGATCTGGTTCTAAAAAACGCCTCCAGCTTTCCCATTTCAAGCTCAAAAAGGCAGTTAAACTATACAATATAATAAGCACAGCTGTTGTAGTCATCGAACCAATCATTCCTAATTTCTCATCTGATAACGGATGCGCTAAAATGTTCCCTAAAATTAAAGCAGTAATAAAATCAAGAAAACGGAGTTGAGAAATAGAACGCTGGCCCATAAATTTTGCTACAGCTAGTAAAAAGAAATATGCAATAACGCTACGTAAACCCCATTCTAAAATCGAAAGATGTTCTCGCTCAAAAAAGAAGTTCCACATCTCTATCCGCCTTTCCTATCATGTTATTTTTAGTGTGTGCTACCATTGCTTCTATATACAAAAAAAGCTAATCCTACAAACGGATTAGCTTTTTAAAGTTTCATTTTATTATTCTAATTAATAGACGGACGTATTATCCTCTGATACATTTTCAAGAATTTCTTTTACACGTCCTAAGAATTTACCACAAATTAAGCCATCAAGGACACGATGATCAAGAGATAAACATAGGTTAACCATGTCGCGTGCACCAAACATGCCATTATCCATAATCACTGGTCGTTTTACAATCGATTCTACCTGTAAAATAGCAGCTTGTGGATGATTAATAATCCCCATAGACTGAACCGATCCAAATGATCCTGTGTTATTAATTGTGAATGTACCACCTTGCATTTCGTCCGCTTTTAATGATTTTGTGCGTACTTTCCCTGCAAGCTCTGTAATTTCACGAGCAATTCCTTTAATTGTTTTCTCGTCCGCTTGTTTAATAACCGGTACGAATAATTCACTTTCTGTTGCAACTGCGATAGAAAGGTTGATATCTTTCTTCTGAACGATTTTATCGCCAGCCCACATTGAGTTAATTTGTGGGTATTCTTTTAAAGCTTGTGCAACTGCTTTTACGAAGAATGCAAAGAATGTTAAGTTGAAACCTTCACGTTTTTTGAATTCACCTTTAATTAAGTTACGATATGATACAAGGTTTGTTACATCTACTTCAATCATCATCCAAGCGTGTGGTGCTTCATGTTTACTACGTAACATATTCGCAGCAATTGCTTTACGCACACCTGTTACTGGAATCTCGATGTCTCCAGGTACTGTTGGTACAGAAACTGGTTTTACCGCTTCCACTTTTGGTGCTGATGGTGCAGGCGCGGCTTTTGGTGCTTCTTGCGGAGTCGGTACAGATACAACTACTTCCTCTTTTTTTGCACCTGCTTGCGGAATATTTCCAGATTCCACAAGTTTCAGTATATCTTTACGTGTAATACGTCCATTTGCTCCTGTACCCTCTACTAAATCTAAATCAATATTATGTTCACCTGCAAGTTTTAATACAGCTGGTGAGAATCGCGGTTTACCATCAGTTGGTTGCTTCACTTTTGGTGCTTTTTCAGCTGGAGCAATTTCTGCTTTTGGTTCCTCTTTTGTTTTCTCTTCTACAGCTGTCGCAGCTACTTCATCTGCGCCCTCTACTTGGATTACACAAACAACCTCACCTACTGCAAGTGTGTCACCTTCACCAGCGACTAATTCTTTCACAATTCCTGTGAAAGAAGATGGTACTTCTGCGTTTACCTTATCTGTCATTACTTCTGCAAGCGGATCATATTTATTTACGTGATCGCCAACATTTACGAGCCATTTACTAATTGTACCTTCTGTAACGCTCTCCCCGAGCTGAGGCATTGTGATATTTTCTACAGCCATGTATAGTCCCCCCGATTAAAATTCCGCAAGTTCACGCATTGCTTTTTCAACTTTATCTGGATTTACCATAAAGAATTTTTCCATTGTTGGTGCATATGGCATTGCTGGAACGTCTGGACCTGCAAGACGTGCAATTGGTGCATCAAGGTCAAATAAACAGTTTTCTGCAATAATTGCTGCTACTTCACTCATAATGCTTCCTTCTTTGTTATCTTCTGTTACAAGAAGAACTTTACCTGTTTTAGAAGCTGCTTCAATAATCGCTTCTTTATCTAATGGATATACAGTACGTAAATCAAGAATGTGAGCAGAAATACCATCTTGCGCTAATTTTTCAGCAGCTTGAAGAGCAAAGTGAACACATAATCCGTATGTGATAACAGTAATATCATCACCTTCACGTTTTACATCTGCTTTTCCAATTGGTAATACGTAATCATCTTCCGGCACTTCACCTTTAATTAAACGATATGCGCGTTTATGTTCAAAGAATAATACTGGATCTTCATCACGGATTGCCGCTTTTAATAATCCTTTTGCATCATATGGTGTAGAAGGAATAACAATTTTTAAACCTGGTTGATTTGCGAACATTGCTTCTACAGATTGTGAATGATACAATGCACCGTGAACACCGCCACCAAATGGTGCACGCACAGTGATTGGACAAGTCCAATCATTGTTAGAACGGTAACGAATTTTTGCTGCCTCAGAAACAATTTGGTTTACTGCTGGCATAATAAAATCAGCAAACTGCATTTCAGCAATTGGACGCATTCCGTACATCGCTGCTCCGATTGCTACCCCGGCAATTGCAGATTCTGCAAGTGGTGTATCTAGTGCACGATCTTCACCAAATTGATCATACAATCCATTTGTCGCTTTAAATACGCCACCTTTTTTCCCAACATCTTCTCCTAATACAAATACTTTCTCATCGCGTTCCATTTCCTCGCGCATCGCTAATGTAATTGCGTCAATATAAGACATTACAGCCATGAAACGTTCCCCCCTATTCTGCGTATACGTGCTTCAATGCATCTTCAGGTGCTGCATACGGAGCATTTTCTGCATATTCTGTTGCTTCGTTTACGATATGCATAACTTCATCTATCATTTGTTTTTCAGATTCCTCTGTTAACACGCCAACTTCTTTTAAGTAAGCCGCAAATGTAAAGATCGAATCTTTTTTCTTCGCTTCTTCTACTTCTTCCTTATCACGATATACACGATCATCGTCATCACTAGAGTGTGCTGTTAAACGGTATGACACTGTTTCAATTAAAGTTGGACCTTCTCCGCGGCGTCCACGGTCTGCCGCTTCTTTTACAGCTTTATATACTGCAAGTGGATCGTTTCCGTCTACTGTGTACCCTGGCATACCATAACCAATTGCACGATCTGATACATTTTTACATGCTAATTGTTTTTCAACAGGGATAGAAATTGCATATTTGTTATTCTCACACATGAAAATAACAGGCAATTTGTGTACACCAGCAAAGTTTGCACCTTCGTGGAAATCACCTTGGTTAGAAGAGCCTTCACCAAATGTTACAAACGTTACTAAATCTTTCTTTTCCATCTTTCCTGCTAATGCAATCCCTACTGCATGAGGTACTTGCGTGGTAACTGGTGATGAACCTGTTACAATACGATTTTTCTTCTGACCGAAGTGACCTGGCATTTGACGGCCACCAGAGTTTGGATCTCCTGCTTTTGCAAAGCCAGATAACATAAGCTCTTTTGCTGTCATACCAAATGCTAGTACAACACCCATATCACGGTAGTATGGCAGTGCATAGTCTTTTTCACGATCAAGTGCAAACGCTGCGCCTACTTGTGCAGCTTCTTGTCCTTGACAAGAAATTACGAATGGAATTTTTCCTGCACGGTTTAATAACCACATACGTTCGTCAATTTTACGCGCAAGCAACATTGTGCGATACATTTCTAATACTTGCTCATCACTTAAGCCAAGTTCTTCATGGCGCTTTTCTTTTACTTCTGCCATTTTCATAACCTCCTAAATCCACATTTTTATGCGTGTAACGCTTTTCCATCTACCGCTAATGCAGCTTCACCAATTGCTTCAGATAAAGATGGATGCGGATGAATTGTATGTGCAACTTCCCAAGGTGTTGCATCAAGTACTCTTGCAAGACCCGCTTCAGAAATCATATCCGTTACATGTGGGCCAATCATATGAACACCAAGAATATCATTTGTTTCTTCATCAACTACAAGTTTCACAAAACCATCTGATTCTCCGTATACAAGTGCTTTTCCGATTGCACGGAATGAGAACTTACCTACTTTTAACTTATAGCCTTTTTCTTTTGCTTCTTGCTCTGTTAAACCAACAGAAGCAACTTCTGGACTACTGTATACGCATTTCGATACCATTGAGTAATCAATTGGCATAACTTCTTTACCTGCAATATGTTCTACAGCTACAATCCCTTCATGAGAAGCAACATGCGCAAGTTGCAGGCCACCAATTACATCACCAATTGCGTAAATATGTGACTCTTTCGTTTGGTAAAATTCATTTGTTTGAATGTATCCTTTTTCTACGATGATATCTGTATTCTCTAAACCGATATTTTGCGTATTTGCTTGCCTTCCTACAGATACAAGCATTTTTTCTGCTTTGAATTCTTTATTTTCACCATTGTGCTCGGCTTGAATCGCTACTCCATTATCTTTTACCAATGTTTCTGGTAATACTTTTGCACCTGTCACCACTTTAATACCTTTTTTCTTTAATAAACGTTGCATTTCTTTTGAAACATCCTGATCTTCAAGCGGCAGGACATGTTTTGCGTATTCTAATACAGTAACTTCTACACCGAAGTCAGCAAGCATAGATGCCCATTCAATTCCAATTACGCCACCACCGACGATAATAATTGAACTCGGAAGCGTTTCCATTTTTAGGGCATGATCCGATGACATTACGTACTCTCCGTCTAATTCTAATCCTGGTAATGAATTTGGACGAGATCCTGTTGCAATCAGAACATTTTTTGGAATCAACATTTCATTCTCTTCACCACTTGCCAATTCAACTGAAATTGTTCCTGGCATTGGAGAGAAGATAGAAGGTCCAAGAATTCGGCCGATACCTTCAAACACATCAATTTTACCTTGCTTCATTAAATGTTGAACACCTTTGTGAAGCTGCGTTACAATCTTTTCTTTACGCTCTTGCACTTTTGCAAAGTTTAATTCTACATTACTTGTTACAACACCGAATTCTTCACTCTTTTTCGCAGTCGCATATACTTCAGCACTACGTAGCAATGCTTTACTAGGAATACAGCCTTTGTGCAGGCAAGTACCTCCCAGATTATCTTTTTCAACAAGTGCTGTTTTCAGCCCTAATTGTGATGCACGAATAGCAGCAACATATCCACCAGTACCGCCGCCAACGATGACTAAATCATACTCTTTTGCCATTATCTCAACCCCTAGCTACCGTTTCTTTTTCTCGTACAACATACTCTTTTGGATCTTCTTCTTCACGTAATACGCGAAGTGCTCCTTCTGCTAATGCTTGTAATTCATCTTCTCCAGGATGTACAATCACATCTGCAATCCAATGAACACGATCTTTGATCTCATCAACAAGAATTTTGCTATACGCAAGTCCTCCTGTTAAAACGATGGCATCGATTTTCCCATGAAGAACGCTGCTTGCTCCACCAATTTCTTTCGCAACTTGATATGCCATTGCTTTATAAATAAGAGTTGCCTCAGGATCGCCTTTTTCGACCATGTTTTCAACTTTAATTGCATCGTTTGTACCAATAAGACTCACTAATCCGCCTTGTCCAACAATCTTTTTCATCATTTCATCGCGGTAATAGTCACCAGAGAAACACATTTCTATTAACTGACCAACCGGTACTGTTCCCGCACGCTCTGGACTAAATGGCCCTTCTCCATTTAAGCCATTATTTACATCAATGACTTTCCCTTGCTTATGAGCACCAACTGTAATTCCACCGCCCATGTGTGCAATTAATAGGTTTAAATCTTCATATTTACGACCAAGTTCTTCCGCGACTTTACGTGCCACTGCTTTTTGGTTTAACGCATGAAAAATACTTTTTCGCTCCATGCCAGAAATTCCGCTAATGCGAGCGATTGGCTCCATTTCATCAACAACAACTGGATCAACAATGAAAGCTGGAATATTTAACCCAGAAGCAATTTCATACGCCAAAATACCGCCAAGGTTTGAAGCATGGTGGCCACTATATCCATTTTTCAAATCTTCTAACATAGCTTCGTTCACTGTATACGTACCGCCTTCAATCGGACGAAGTAATCCTCCGCGTCCACAAACAGCGTTTAATTTTGAAATATTAATGCCATGAGAATGTAGAACCTCTAAAATTGTTTCTTTTCGAAATTCATATTGATCAATAATTCGTTTATATTCTCCAATTTTATCTACATCGTGACGAATTGTTTCTTCTAAAACGGGTCTTTCATTATCAAAAACACCTATTTTTGTAGATGTACTTCCCGGATTAATAACAAGGATGCGATTTAAAGACACTGTTGCTACCTCCACCTTATAAATTCAAAAGGCAGTGGCAACCTCATAAGAGGTAACCACAGCTTTTGTAGAAGTTGTATATGAAAGAATTAGCGACGGCTAATGATGTCATGTCCGTTGCGTAAGTACGTGCTGCGAGTATTTTTCAAGCTTGCGATACGCTCTTCAGCTAGTCGGTCTGCTGCAACATAAGTTGGTATACCATCACGTTTTGAAATCTCAATTACTTTTGCAATTGTGTCATAAATTGACTCTACTCGTTTTAATGCACGTTCTCTATTGTATCCATATAATTCATCTGCTACGTTAATTACGCCGCCTGCATTAATTACATAGTCCGGTGCGTATACAATTCCCATTTCATGAATTGTGTCACCATGACGATCTTCTTTTAATTGGTTATTTGCAGAACCTGCGATTACTTTTGCTTTAAATTGTGGAATTGTTTCGTCATTTACTGTTGCACCTAATGCACATGGCGCATAAATATCGCATTCTACACCATAAATTTCATTTGGTTCAACTGCTGTTGCACCAAATTCTTCTACCGCACGTTGTACCGCTTCTTTATTGATATCTGTAACGATTAATTGTGCTCCTTCAGCGTGTAAATGTTTGCATAAATGATATGCTACGTTACCAACACCTTGAACAGCAATTACTTTACCTTCTAGGCTATCTGTGCCAAATGCTTCTTTTGCTGCTGCTTTCATACCACGATAAACACCATAAGCAGTTACTGGAGATGGGTTACCAGAAGAACCGAATGAAGGTGAAATACCTGTTACAAAGTCAGTTTCTTCGTGGATAATATCCATATCATCAACAGTTGTACCAACATCTTCTGCAGTAATGTAGCGTCCGTTTAATCCTTGAATGTAACGTCCTAGTGCACGGAACATCGCTTCACTTTTATCTTTACGTGGATCACCGATGATAACTGTTTTTGCACCACCTAGATTTAAACCAGCTGCTGCATTTTTATATGTCATCCCTTTTGCAAGGCGCAATGCATCTTCAATCGCCGCTTCTTCAGAATCATATGTCCACATTCTTGTTCCACCAAGAGCTGGTCCAAGTGTTGTATCATGAATTGCAATGATTGCTTTTAATCCAGACTCTTTATCTTGACAAAATACTACTTGCTCATAATCATATTTTTCTAAGTATTCGAAGATTTCTAATGTCATTGTCATTTCCCCCTAATTGTTTTACCCTTTTGGTTTATTTAGAAGCAGTCGCAACTGCTAAAGCTAATGAATATACTTTTGTTTCTGCTGAATCAGCACGAGATGTCAAAACAATCGGTGCTTTTGCGCCAGCAATCATCGCTCCTACATTTGCATTTGCAAAATAGACAAGCGATTTATATAGCACGTTTCCAGCTTCAATCGTTGGGACGAGTAAAATGTCTGCCTTACCTGCTACATCACCTACTATGCCTTTATGCTCTGCTGCAATTTGTGATACAGCATTATCTAAAGCAAGCGGTCCATCAACGATACAATCTTTAATTTGTCCACGACGATTCATTTGTGTTAACATCGCCGCATCGATTGTAGCCTGCATCGCTGGGTTAATAACTTCCACCGCTGCAATTGGAGCCACTTTCGGCAATTCGATTCCTATTGCCCGGGCAACTTCCACAGTATTTTGTATAATGGCAGCTTTCTGCTGTACATCAGGTGCAATGTTCATAGCTGCATCTGTGACGAAAATAAAGCGATCATAATTTGGAACTTCAAACGCTGCAACATGTGATAACACGCTACCTTTTCGAAGCCCCCACTCTTTATTTAATACTGCTTTTAAAATACTTGCTGTTGGGATGTTTCCCTTCATAAGTACATCTGCTTCACCATTTCTTACAGCTTTAACAGAAAGTTCCGCGGCCTCAGCATCTGATGATGCCGCAATCACTTGAACATGTTCTGAAACTTGTAAGCCACGCTCTTGTAGCATACCCATAATTTTTTCTTGATTTCCATATAGACGAAATTGAGCTAACTGTAATTGAATAGCTTTAGCTACCGCTTCAATTACTTCATGATCTTCAGCTACTGCTACAGCCACAGTTTTTTTAGGTTGTCCTGCCGCTTGATCAATTAGATGTTTTAACTTCATATTTTGTAATCAACCCTTTCCGTCGTCCCTCGTCTATTTAATAAGCAAATACCGTGCCAACTTTTCAAATTGGTCCTACCAATAATGAAAACGCATACAAAATACAGTGAAATCAGTACTTTATAAATTTACATAATATTCTGTCCTAAATTGTCGTTTTTTGTATACCATGCAATAAATTGCATGGTACGCAATTTATTGCATGCTATTTTTTGCATGGTCATACTTTTCTAACTTATAATATAAATTTCGAACTGAAATTCCTAACGCTTTCGCTGTCTTTGTTTTATTCCCATCAAATTTCTCTAAATATTCATGTATGATATTCCCTTCAAACTCCGTGACTAAATGTTCAAGAGACTTCTCCTCTAACTCTGGTAGTAAATTACTTCCTTTTAACTCCACTTGGTCTTCTTTATGCAAAGAAGGCAAATGATGCACATCAATATACATTTCATTATAGTTCATAAAAATAATTGCCCGTCCCAAAATATTCTCAAGTTCTCTGACGTTTCCCGGCCAATCATACGATTGCAAATATTCAATAGCCGATTCCGTTAACCCTTCTACATTTCGGCCATAATCTTGATTGATTTTTTGAATCAATCGTTCTGATATTACTGGAATATCTTCCTTTCGCTGACGAAGAGATGGAATTTGAATTGGAATTTTATTTAAGCGATAATATAAATCTTCCCGAAATTCACCTTCCAAAATTGCTTTTTCTAAATTCACATGCGTCGCTGCAATAACCCTAACATTGATAGGAATTGGTTTTGTCCCTCCAACTTTCACAATTTCTTTTTCCTGCAAAACACGTAATAGTTTTGCTTGCGTATTAGCAGACAACTCACCAATCTCATCTAAAAAAATACTTCCATTATTCGCTTCTTCAAAGAAACCTCGTTTACCGCCTCTTCTCGCTCCAGAAAAAGCACCTTCTTCGTAACCGAACAATTCGCTTTCTAATAAAGTTTCGGAGATAGCGGCACAATTCACACGCACAAACTTATTATATTTCCGGTTACTCCCATTATGGATAGCATGTGCAAATAACTCTTTTCCAGTCCCTGATTCTCCGCGAAGCAATACTGTTGCTGGTGTATTTGCTCCAAGCTTTGCTTGTTCTATTGCCGCCATCGTTTCATCAGACGTTCCTACGATATCCTCAAAAGAATATTTTGCTTCTAGCGTCCGAATAATTTGTCTTGCCCGATTTAATTCATGTGTTAACTTTTGAATTTCTGAGACATCACGAATAACACCAACGCTACCTTTCAATATGCCATCCACAATAACCGGTGCAACATTTACAATTACATCACGTTTCTTCTGACCGATTTTCATATGAATTCCTCGTACCGCTCTACGCGTCCGAAGTACTTTCATATGCATACTTTCACCCTCTACAATATCAGTCGTTGCAGGTTTTCCAATTATGTCATCCTCTGTAAGGCCTGTTAACTTCGTATAGGCGGGATTTATAACAAGACCTCTCCCCTTCTCATCTACAACAGAAATTGCTTCCTCAGATGAATGAATAATCGCTTCCAGTAAGGTTTGAATTTCTTTTAGGTCCGTAACCTCTTCTGCCAAATCTACAACTTCTGTAATATCTTTAAAAATAGCAAAAGCTCCTTGAACCTCTCCATCTTCTTTTAAAATAGGAATACGAGTTGTAATAATCTTTTTTTCATTCCCTAACGTCAACTCATGATTCACTTCTATTTGTTTCGTTCGTATAATACGAAGTAATTTACTAGTCGGAATTACTTCTAAAATATATTTCCCTACCGCATCTCCAGTTTTATAACCAATTATACGTTCTGCACTTTTATTAAACAGCTTTACATAACCCTCTGCATCAATAACGATCATTCCGTCATGGGTAGAATTTAAAATCAAATTTCCTTGCTGTGTTTGTTCTTTCAGTTTTTCAATTAAATCCTCTTTCTCATGCGCCAACTTCGTAACGATTTTCGCAATATCCCCTGGTATAAGAAGTGTATTTTCACGCTTTTTTGCTAAAAGAACTTTATGTAAATGATAATCTCCCGTCATATCAAACATTACGTCAATATCAACTTCCAAAAAGGGCTCTATATCCGCTCCAATTGCAATATGTTGCTCCTTTGCAAATTGTAACCCTTTCGCCTTTGGATTTATATCAATCATCCCTATAATTTCAAATATATTCGAAGTCTGTAGCAAGCTTAGAATCGTACTTCCACCTTCGCCTGCTCCAATAATTAACACTTTTTGTTTCACACATTTCACTTCCCCTCGAAGTATCTCTGCAAAATTTTTCACACCTTTATCTTACTCGTTCAGCAACTACTTGACAAATCCCCTTTCGATATAACATCATTTAATATATACGAAATTATCTGAAAAGGAGCGTTACCTATGCAGCGTTACCTTGCTCTTCTATTAGCACTCATTCCTATTTCATTAGCAGTGCTAGGTATAAAATTAATGCGAGATACTGTATTCGGTATTCTTTTATCTCCAATCCCTGTATTATGGTTACAATTTTTAATGGGTATATTCTGCTTTGCAATTGGTTTTTATATCTTCGGTGGGTTCGTTTTATACCGCGATCGTAAACGAAACAAAGTACAAGCTCGTTTTCGAAGATAGGTAAACATAAAAAAATGAGACCTTTTCTAATAAGAGGTCTCATTTTTTTACTGGCAATAACGCTCTAGCCGTTTCTGGATAATCTGTAATAATTGCAGAAATGTTCATATCAAAATATTTCCGCATAACTGTTTCATCATTTATTGTATAAGGACGAACCTCTACCCCACTATCCATTGTTAATTCAGCAATCGCATCTTGGAGATAGCGATGATTCGGATGAATAGCAGTAGCTCCCATTTTTTTCGCATACGCCCATGGGCTATGTAAACCTTCTCGGTATAAAATAGCCGTTTGAATATCCGGAGCCATCATATGACATCTTTTTATACTGTAATGATTAAAAGACGAAAAAACTGTCCTCTCTTCTAAATCAAATTTTCGTATAAGTGTTATAACCTCTTCTTCTAAACCACGATACGGAATTTTATTATTTTTAAATTCAATATTCAGAAGTAATCGATTAGATTGCAGCCACCCTAATACTTCTTCTAATAAAGGAATCGGACAAAAACCTACCTTTTCCGAAAACTTGTGACTCGCATCCAATTTTCGCAAATCTTCATATAAGTAATTACGAACAGCTCCCTTTCCATTCGTTGTACGATCGACAGTTTCATCATGAATTACAACAACTTTTCCATCCTTCGTAAATTGCACATCTAATTCTATCCCATCTGCTCGAAACGATTCCGCAGCTTCAAATGAAATCATTGTATTTTCTGGATACGTCCCCGCCGCACCGCGGTGCGCAAATATATGAGTCATCCTCACTCCTCCAATCTATGCTATACTATACGAAAAAGGAGGTACTTCTATGAAACCATTACAAATTTCTCCAGAAACGGCAATTCGTCTATCAAAAGCTCTCGGTGTTCCACTTGAGCAAATCATGCATATGCCGCAGCACATTTTAGTTCAAAAGCTAGTTGAATTAGAAAAACAAAATAAAGATGAAGAGTAATATAGTCCTGTTTTTGCAGGGCTTTTTATTATTTCTCTTTACTATATTTTTATCTTATATATCATAATATCACAAGTAGTTTCTTACATAAATTTAAGAAACATATGTATAACAGAAATAGAGTTAATTAAATAAAGTGAAACTTTAATCAGTGGGGGTTTTCTTCATCCCCCACTGATTATCAGCCCTCACCAATCGGGCTTTTACTGGCAGTTTATCTCCCACTTAACTTCTTTAGAAAAGCGGAAGCGGCTCACTTAGAATCGCAGGACGCCCGCGTCCTAGGCAGAGAGGTGCTTTTTTCCTCGTTCAAAGGGGCAAAACGACCGGAGATTCTAGCCGCTAGAGCTGGACATTACTCCCGCCAAATTTTGAGGGGGAAGTATTACTGCCCGTTAATGCGGATAAATTAAATTTCTTCACCCTTTATTCGTCTTCATTATTTAAGCTTCTACTGACACCTATTTACTTCTATTAAACTTTATGACCAGGAATCCACTAACTAAAACAAGAAGGAGAGGTATCAGACAGCATCTCTCCTTCTTATCTATTTTTTATTCATAATAAACTGCGTGGTTATTATTTGCCTTCTTTATGGTTTATAGATGTTTTGTTATGTTCCGTTTTCACCCATGTATGTTGTTGTTTCCACTTGATTAATTCCATAATTTGGGCATATATAAACGTGTATGCATAATAGAAAATTGAGAAACTCATCTGAAGCAGTTTATATTTCCGATTTGTATCTACCTTGACTGCATAATACATACAAACAACAAATTGATAAGTAAACAGTACCAAAGAAATAATACTGGCTCCCAAAATCAGCGCCACGAGTCGTTTCCCTATATCCGGAATATCCTGATATGATTTCGTCACAATCACATAGCCAATAGCAATTAAAATTCCCATTAAGGTTATCGTCATTTGAACTGCACGTGTCATACCAAATAAGTAAAATAACTGGTCAATAATTTTCATCTTATCTTTTTCAGTAAATAATTTTCTCATCATCGGTTTAAAGTTCGTAAACGCTACATACCAATGCCCCTGCGACCAACGTGTGCGTTGCTTAATACTTACTTTAAAATTATCCGGTTTTTCATCATACACACGGACAAAATGATTCCATAGTATCCTTCCGTTATCTTTAACAATTTCCATTTCTAACTCTAAATCCTCTGTTAAAGAATCAAAACAAAAACCTCCATGTTTCATGAGGTACTCCATTTTAACAATAAATCCAGTTCCACCAATAGCATTCGGTAACCCAACACGATATTTCGCTAACTGGAAGAAACGATTTGTTAAATAATAACTCATAGCGTATCCAAGAGACAAATTAGTCGCCGAATTTTTGGAATCTAAATATATTTGAATCGCTTCTGGTTTTCCCTTTGCAATGTACTGCGAATTTAATTCTTGTAAAACATTAGAATCAATGTGATTATCGGCATCCAGAATCATTAAACAATCATATTTTCGTGTTAACTCTTCAAACCCTAAATAACGTAATGCATATTGCATTCCTGCTGGCTTACCGACTCCCTCGCGTGTAAATAACTGTTCACTTGTATTTATATATTGCATTCCTTTTTCTTCACAAATAGCACCTGTTCTATCAGAACTATTATCATTTACAACATAAATGTCATATAAATCGTCACGATATTGAATTTTTTTCAAATTGTCAATAGTTGAGCCAATTACCTTCTCCTCATTATGCGCTGCTACTAAGATTAAAAACTTTGTCTTATCTTCGACTAATTCATAATCCCGTTTTGCTCTACTAAAGCCAAAAAAAGATAATATCACATAATATAGAGTATTAACGTTAACATATAAAGTAATAAAAAAATATACCTAATAACACCGTTACTACTTTGCTGCCCACGAATTCCATTTTGATCCTCCTACAGCTTGCGTTTTAATTGAATATTCAGTCATTTTAAAGTGGAATAACAAATTATATACAATATTCAACCAATTTTTAATATGAACGAATAATTGTAACTATATAAAGGAAGGAAACTACTCAAATTCAAACAAAAAATACCACCAATCGTTTGATTCAAAAATTAATACAGGACAGTGTTTATCGCATTACATTAAATGTTATTTGTTGGCATAAAAAGAAATTTAGTGGTAACTTTACATTACCACTAAACACTAAAAAACCCTATAATATCACCCTTTATGATGCCTTATGTTCAAGCCTTAACTTATCTGCAACCATTGCGATGAATTCGGAATTCGTAGGCTTTGCTTTTGACATCGATACAGTATAACCAAATAAGGACGAGATTGAATCAATATTCCCACGACTCCATGCTACTTCAATCGCATGACGGATTGCTCGTTCCACACGGCTCGCTGTCGTGTTATATTTTTTCGCAATATCCGGGTATAAAACTTTTGTGATAGAGCCAAGGAGCTCGATATCGTTATATACCATAGAAATTGCCTCTCGCAAATACATATATCCTTTAATATGAGCTGGTACACCAATTTCGTGAATAATGCTTGTAATACTCGCATCTAGATTCTTCGGTTTTCCATCTACTGTTGTTGCAGATCGGAAAGATGGTAGTGGACGTTTAATTGCAGTATTCGCTTTACCGCTCACTTGACGAATATGACTCGTTAAATTTTCCATATCAAATGGCTTTAAGATGAAATAAGAAGCACCTAAATCAACTGCTTTTTTCGTTACATCTTCTTGTCCAAAGGCTGTTAACATGATGACATTTGGCTGCTTTAGTCGTTCAATATGTCGCATTTTCTCTAGTACCGCTAAACCATCTAAATGAGGCATAATAATATCTAAAACGAGTACATCTGGTTGTTTCTCTTTCAGTAAATTTAAACACTCTTGACCGTTATAAGCGATTCCAATCACTTCCATATCGTCTTGAGCAGCAACATAACTTTCTAACATTGATACGAGTTCCTTATTATCATCCACAAGACACACTTTAATTTTCTCCACAGCTTTTCCTCCCTTACCGAATCGATTCTCCCGACATGTGTAAGCTTCTAGGCTACATGAATTGTTCGACAATTGTGTGAAATTTCCCTTTTAAAGTTTCTTAATTTCCGATAAAATCACAAAAAAATATGTTTATCGTTCATTTATTTCCTTTCTTTACACATTCCATCATAGGATTACAACGAAACGTTCACTCTTTTCTTTTATTTTACAACAAAAAGCAGCTCTTGCGGAGCTTTTACAAAATTTCAACGAATTTCTCAAGAAAAAAGCAAGCTGATATGAATCAGCTTGCTTTTTTCTCTTGCTCATAAATATTAATTCCTGCTTCATGTAACATCCATTCAATATGGACACCATATCCTGAAGTTGGATCATTAACAAATACATGTGTAACAGCACCAATCATTTTTCCATTTTGAACAATCGGACTACCACTCATCCCTTGAACAATACCACCCGTTTTGGCCAACAGACGTTTATCTGTAACTTTTACAACCATTCCTTTTGTGGCTGGAAACTTTTGTGGTACTGTGCTTACGATCTCAATATCAAATGCCTCTACTTTATCTTGATCGATAACTGTTAATATTTTCGCTGGTCCTTCTTTCACTTGATGTGATAATGCAATCGGCATCCCTTCATCCATTATGCCATTTTTTATACCTGTATTTAACTTACCAAAAATACCAAACGGACTATTTGTTGTAATATTCCCAATCACTTCACGATCCGGTGAAAATCTTGCTAATTTCTCTCCTGGATTTCCATGACTACCACGCTCGATGGAAGTAACTGTCGAACGCACAATTTGTCCATCCTCTACTTGAATTGGTTTTTTCGTATCGTTATCAGAAATAACATGACCAAGCGCTCCATATTTCATGGAATCCGTATGAACAAAAGTCATCGTTCCAATGCCAGCAGCTGAATCACGAATATATAAACCAATTCGATAGGACGACTCACCATTATCTTTTTCTGGGGTTAGTTTTGTACGAATATACTTACCATCTCGTAATAAGACAAGGTTAAGTGGTTCACCTGTTTTTCCACTGTCATGAATGAAAGGTGCTACATCACTCATTCTCTCAATGGTTTTTCCATTAATTTCAGTAATCATATCCCCAACTTGTACACCAGCTACTTCTCCAGGTGATACTTTTCCTTTTTCAGTTTGAATTAAATGATGCCCAACAACAAGCACACCTTTTGTATTCAATTTCACTCCAATTGATTGCCCACCTGGAATTACTTTAAAATCTTTTAATACTTTAACATTTACTTTTTTTACCGGAAAGCCAGCAAGTTGAAAAACCATATCTGCTTCACCATTTTGGTGCGAATTTACTACAAGTCCAGATTTCTGTTCTTTATTTGAACTTACTGTAAAAACATTATGATTTGTGGATGAAGCCTGAAAAACCGGAAATGATGCTATTTCTGATTGTTGTCCCTCAAAAATAACGAGTTGCTTCGGGGATGAAATAAACGTACGAAGCGGTTTAAAACATCCGATAAAAATTAATGAAACAAGGAGACAAAGACCTATTATTTTTCGGAATTGCTCTAATTTCAATTCGTTCACTCTCCTCGCTCCTACCCCACATTCAGCCTAACGACTTCATCTTTTAATCTCTCCTTGCAATGCTCTGTTTATAACCGGAAGAATTAAGAAATCATCATTTGAGCAAAAAAGCTATCCATTATTGGATAGCCTCTGCTGTCTGTTTAAAACGATGTGCTTGCGTAAGTAACTCTTTTGCATGTTCCGTCGTTAAATCGGTAATTTCCACACCAGAAATCATTCGAGCAATCTCCGTTACCTTATCCTCTGTACTTAATACAGTAACTGATGTAATCGTCCGATCATTTGCAACTTGTTTACGAATAAATAAATGCGAATCCGCCATCGACGCTACTTGAGGTAAGTGCGTAATACAAAGTACTTGCGAGTTTACAGATACACGATAAATTTTTTCCGCAATCGCTTGTGCCACTCGACCACTCACGCCTGTATCTACTTCATCAAAAATAACAGATGCAACACCTTGATGCTTAGAAAAAATGCTTTTCAAAGCTAAAATAATGCGGGATAATTCTCCGCCAGAAGCTACTTTTGAAAGTGGTTTTAAAGGTTCACCTGGATTTGTTGAAATATAAAATTCCACATGATCATAGCCATCTACCGTAAGTTTCACTGGCGTCCCATCTACAAGCGGATCATCCATGATTCCGTCTCTTTTTGCAATCCTCACTTCAAATTTTGTTTTTTCCATATACAGTTCTTTTAATTCTTGGTGGATTGCGTTCGTAAGATGATCTGCAAGCTGATGGCGCATATTACTCAACAGCATTGCTTCCTTCAAAATCACGCTTTCTAATTCTTTTAATTTCTTTTTCGTCGTTTCAATATGTACATCTTTATTTTCAATTGTAAAAATTTCTTGCTCTATTTTATCAGCATACGCTAAAATCTCTTCTACAGTATTTCCATACTTTCTCTTTAGCATACGAATTTCATTTAAACGCGTTTCAATTTCATCTAAACGATTCGGGTCATACTCCATCATATCTAACTTTTCTCGAAGCTGATAGGCAACCTCTTCCAATAAGTAGTAGCTATTTGCAATCGAATCATGATTCTCTTGATACGCCTCATCTAGGTGCGTAATACTCTCCATTTGTCCCATTGCATTTCGTACATGGTCAAGTCCACTACCATCTTCACTTAATGAACGATATGCATCACCAAGCGCTTTATAAATTTTTTCGAAATTTGAGATTTTTAATCTCTCTTCCGTCAATTCATTTTCTTCATCAGCTTTCAAATCTGCTTTACGAATTTCTTCGTGCTGAAATTGAATTAAATCTAACCGATGTGCCATCTGTTGCTCATTCTCTGTTAAAGATTTAAGTTGTTTTTTTAGCTGCTCATACTCACCGTATACATCTTGATATATTTCTAATTGATTCGTAATCCGATCTCCATCGAAATGATCAAGCATAAACAAATGGCGTTCCTCATTCATCAAATCTTGGGTTTCATGCTGTCCATGAATATCAACAAGCGTTTTTCCAATTTCTTTTAATATACTCAATGTGACAAGCTTACCATTTATACGGCATACACTTTTTCCATTCGCAGCAATGTCACGCTTTAAAATGATCATCCCATCTTCAATTTCAATATCCAGCTCTTCAGCCTTCGCAATACACGGATGTTTATCATCCTCTATATAAAATAAGCCTTCAATTTCAGCTTTCTCTGTTCCGTACCTAACAAACTCTGCTGAACCACGGCCCCCAACAAGTAAGCTAATTGCATCAATAATAATTGATTTTCCGGCACCTGTTTCACCACTTAAAACTGTTAAACCTTTTTGAAAAGAAATATTTAATGACTCAATAATAGCAAAGTTTCTAATCGATAATTCCGATAACAATGCCCCATTCACCTCGTTATAAACTAATCCCCTACTAAGGGCTTTCGCTGAGCGCTTTTCACTCAAATAGTTATTATATGTACCATTTACTCTTCTAGCCCGCTTCATTGTACCAAACATTTGTTTTACGGGTCAATCCATCGATTCTCTAACTTCATTCTAAAAACTACAATACTTCGCTTTACATTTATCTATTTTCCCATAATAAAAAATATCTTGTTTACTTTCTGCTTTTAGCAAAAAAGTAAACAAGATTCTTTTTGTTACAACATATTTAAGAAACGATCTGATACAACACCTGTATCTTCAGGCGTACGGCAAATAATTAAGCAAGTATCGTCACCACAAATGGTTCCAATAATCTCATCCCATTCTAAATGATCAATAAGTGCTCCAAGCGCATGCGCATTACCAGGTAATGTTTTTAACACAAGCATATGTCCTGCTGTGTCTAACTTTACAAACGAATCCACGAGATTGCGTTTTAATTTTTGCAAGGGATTAAACCGTTGATCTGCTGGTAAGCTATATTTATAGCGACCATCATGTAATGGAACTTTTACTAAGTGCAACTCTTTAATGTCACGTGATACGGTTGCTTGCGTTACATTAAAACCTTCATTACGTAAGATATCAACTAGTTCATCTTGTGTTTCAATTTCTTTATTCGCGATAATTTCTCTAATTTTAATATGGCGCTGACCTTTATTCATACATTTGCACCTCACACTATCTCTTACCATAGTTTAAACATTGGTATACTTCACTTATTTATGTTAACTTATAATCGTTTACTTGTACATAATTGTTTTTACAATCATTATACAATTCCAACAAAAAGAGGAACAACAACAGTTATTCCCCTTTCCCTTTTTGTTTTAAAATTTCATGAGCTTCTGTTACCACTTGTCTTACAGAAGCTAGAGAATGATTTTCACCACTCTCACGCTCACCATGCCATTTTAAATGAATTAAAAACTCAATATTTCCGTCCCCACCTGTAATTGGAGAGAATGTTAAGTTTTCAACATCATATCCTTCTTTTATTGCAAAATCCACTATCATTTCTACGACAGCTTCATGAACTTTACGATCACGAACAATGCCTTTATTCCCAACTTGCTCTCTTCCAGCTTCAAATTGTGGTTTAATTAAAGCCGCAACATCACCATTTGGAGTCAATATCGTTTTTAAGACTGGAAGAATTAATTTTAATGATATAAATGAAACATCAATGCTAGCAAACTGCGGCAAACCACGCTCTAAATCAGCCGGTGTTACATAACGAAAATTCGTTCGTTCCATAACAACAACGCGCTCATCTTGACGCAATTTCCAAGCAAGTTGATTGTAACCTACATCTAAAGCATAAGATAGCTTTGCACCATTTTGCAACGCACAATCTGTAAAACCACCAGTTGATGAACCAATGTCTAACATAACTTTATCTTGTAAATCAAGGTGAAAAGTCTCTAATGCCTTCTCTAACTTATAACCACCACGGCTTACATATGGCATAACTTGTCCTTTTACCGTAATCGGTGTATCTTGTGGAACTTTTTCCCCTGGCTTATCGAGTCTCATTTCATTTGCATATACAAGTCCCGCCATAACAGCGCGTTTTGCCTTTTCACGCGTTTCTATAAGCCCTCGTTCTACTAATAGTACATCTACTCTTTCTTTTTTTACACTCATTTGTTACGCCCTTTTTTGTTTTGATGGAATCATTGTATGAATACGGTCCACAACAGCATCTGTCGTTAAACCAATTTCTTCTAATAGCTTTGTAACACTACCATGCTCAATGAAATGATCCGGAATACCCATTCGTTCAATTAAATTACTATGATACCCATGGTCAGTAGCAAATTCAACTACACCTGTTCCAAATCCGCCAATTAAGCAAGCTTCCTCAATGGTTAAAATTGGCATATTCTTACCTAAAAGTTCATGTAAATACGTTTCATCCATCGGCTTAATAAAGCGAGCGTTTACTACTTTCACTGAAATACCAGCCTTTTCAAGACGCTCCGCTGCTTCCATCGCCATCGGAATTGTTGTACCAAACGTTAAAATTGCCGCTTGCGTGCCTTCTTTTAACGTTTCCCATGTCCCAATTGGAATAGCCTGCAATTCGTCATCCATTGGAACACCAAGCCCATTTCCACGTGGATAACGCAGAGCAATTGGACCATCTTCATATTGCATTGCCGTGTACACTAAATGCTGACCTTCATTTTCATCTTTCGGCATCATGAGCACCATATTCGGCAAGTGACGTAAAAACGCAATATCAAATACACCTTGATGCGTTTCACCATCCGCTCCAACTAGTCCTGCACGGTCAATTCCAATGAAGACATTTAAATTTTGACGACATATATCATGAACAACTTGATCATATGCCCGTTGCAGGAATGTTGAATAAATCGCTAAAAACGGCTTCATTCCTTGCGTTGCCATTCCAGCCGCCATTGTTGTCGCATGCTGTTCAGCAATTCCAACATCAATCATACGATCTGGAAACTCTTGATGAAATTTCTCAAGTTTAGATCCAACTGGCATCGCTGGTGTAATAGCTACAATCCGCTCGTCCGTTCTTGCAAGCTTACGAACTGTCTCACTCACAACGGCACTCCATGCTGGTGCAACTTCTTTCGGCTTCACAAAATCACCAGATTCGATTTTATATGGACCTGTTCCATGCCAAGTTCCAATTACATCGCTCTCTGCTGGTTTATATCCTTTTCCCTTTTTCGTAATCACATGAACAAGTACCGGGCCTTTTGTTTTCTTTGCATATTGAAGCGTTTCAAATAGGTTTTCATAACTATGTCCATCCACAGGACCTAAATATGTAAACCCTAACTCTTCAAAAAAGACACCTGATACAAGCAAATATTTTAAGCTATCTTTTACTTTTTCTGCTGTTGCTGCCACTTTCCCGCCAACTGCTGGGATTTTCTTGAGTAAATATTCTAACTCATCTTTCACCCATTGATATTTTCCAGCAGTACGCAGACGGCCTAGAACATTATGAAGAGCGCCAACATTCGGAGCAATCGACATTTCATTATCATTTAAGATAACAATCATATCTGTCTTTTCATGCCCAATATGGTTTAATGCTTCTAAAGCCATTCCACCAGTCAAAGCACCATCCCCAATAATCGGTATAACACACTCTTTCGTTTTCTTTAAATCACGTGCTAGAGCCATTCCCATTGCAGCGGATAATGAAGTCGAACTATGACCTGTTTCCCATACATCATGCTCACTTTCACAGCGCTTCGGGAAACCACATAGGCCTCTATATTGTCTTAATGTGCCAAACTCTTTTGCACGCCCTGTTAAAATTTTATGTACATAGGATTGATGTCCTACATCCCATAAAAATTTATCTTTTGGACTATCGAATAATTTATGCAGAGCAATTGTGAGTTCTACTACACCTAAGTTAGGAGCAATATGTCCACCCGTTTGAGAGAGCTCTTCAATTAAAAACTTCCGAATATCCTCACTCAATGCCTCTAGTTCACTGATAGACATATCTTTCAAAAAACTAGGGTTTTGAATTTGCGTTAGATCCACATGGATCACTCACTTTCGTTTCATAATCTGTCAACATGTAAAATACTGTAAAAACATTTGCAAAACACAAGAAATTCTTCAATATCTTTCCTATTACGCTCTATTCTATCGTGCTTGAATAGACAATCTGCCATCTTTCTCTACGTTCTTAGAAAGCGAGATATGCCTTTCAGCTAAGAAGCCGCCAGTTATCGTCACTTCTCTATCGATGAAAAAAGAGCCGCTAACACAAAGTGATAACGGCAACGTAATCTAGATATATTTTTGCCAATAACAAGTAAAGAAAAACCTTTTTCTACATTTATACCACAAAATGATAAATGACTCAACAAATGAAAACGCTCTTACATTAGTTATTACGCTTTGCGATTAAATCACAAATAGATAATAAATGCTCATCTTTTAATTGTAAAGATGCAATCGCATCTTTCGCCTTGACAATTGTTTCTTCTAAGATACATTTTGCCTCATCTATAGTAAATAACGTCGTATATGTACTTTTTTCATTGGAAGCGTCACTACCAATAGGTTTTCCGATTTCTTCTTCTGTACCTTCTACATCTAAAATATCATCGCGAATTTGGAAAGCCAGACCAATATATTTTGCAAATGCAAGTAGTTTTTTCTCTTGTTCTGGTGTTGCTCCTGCAAGTATAGCTCCTGCAAGCACAGCATATTCTAATAATCGGCCTGTTTTGTGCTTATGAATATATTCTAATTCTCTAAGCGTAAGCTGCTTTCCTTCCGCTTCCATATCTGCTACTTGTCCAGCAACCATCCCTTCTGGCCCAGCTGCTTTTGCAAGTTCAAGAGCAAGCCTTAGCTTTGTTTCTGTAGAAACATCTTGATAATTGTACGCTGTCACTGCCTGAAAAGCATAGGTCAACAAGCCATCTCCTGCTAAAACGGCCATCGCTTCACCAAACACTTTATGGTTTGTTGGTTTTCCTCGTCTTAAATCATCATCATCCATACATGGTAAATCATCGTGAATTAACGAATATGTATGAATCATTTCAAGAGCACAAGCTGCTCCTATACCTAATTCTCTTTCTTTTTCAAACGCTTGCAACGTTGCAAATAAAAGTAACGGACGGAGACGTTTTCCGCCCGCTTCCAATGAATATATCATCGCTTCGCGAAGTACATTTGGACATTGTAATTGATTTGCATAGCGCACAAGCTGCTCCTCAACGAAAGCTTTACTTTCTTTCACAAAAGCATCAAAAGCTACATATGCCACTATGCTTCATCTCCTACAGCAGTAAATGGTTTAAGTTCTCCATCCTCTCCAAGGATAACTGCCATTTGTTCTTGAACATCTTTTAATTTCTCATCACATAGCTTAGATAACTCCATACCTTCTTTAAAATATGAAATTGCCTCTTCTAATGGAACATCACCTTGTTCAAGCTTAGAAACAAGTTGTTCAAGCTGAGAAATCGCTTCTTCAAAACTTAATTTATTTTCCATTGTTCAATTCACGCTCCTCTATGCCCGATACGTTACAATCTAACACTCCATCTTGTAATTGTACGGAAACACCCTCACCAAGGCTAACATCTTTCACGCTTTTTAACACTTGCTTTTTCTCGCTATATACGAGCCCATATCCCCTCATCATTACTTTAAGTGGACTAAGTGCTTCTAGTTGCTGAGCCGCCCTCATAAAAGTAAACTCTTTCGTTTGCAGCAATGTTTGCATTTCACGTTGTAATTGCTTTTGCAACATTTCTACCCTTGTCTTCGTTTGCAAAATCTTTTGAGATGGATGATGCTTCTCAACATAAAATGAGAGCTGTTTCAATTGATTTACCTTTTTCTCTATATAACGTTCTTTCGCTAAAATAAGCTGCTCAAGAGTGCGATCTAACTGCTCTTCTTTTTGCTCGTACACTTGCTTTGGATAACGAAATGCATACGATTTTTGAAGGGTTTGCAGTTGTTCTTGCTTTTTATATAACATCTCTCGCATTGCTCTTTGCATACGAAGAGTTCTTTGTAACACTTTCTCTTGTAATTCAAGTATATTCGGTGCTGCAAGTTCTGCTGCTGCCGTTGGAGTTGGCGCACGTAAATCTGCTACAAAATCAGCGATTGTAAAATCTGTTTCATGCCCAACAGCTGAGATGATTGGAATTTCACTTGTAAAAATCGCCCGTGCAACACTTTCTTCATTAAAGGCCCATAGTTCTTCAATAGAACCACCCCCACGACCAACAATCAATACATCTATCTCTTTCATCTCATTCGCTGTTTGAATCGCTTGTACAATTGAGGGAGCCGCAGACTCCCCTTGTACAAGTACCGGAAATACAATCACATTCCCAATTGGATAACGGCGTTTAATTGTCGTTATAATATCTCGAATCGCAGCTCCTGTTGGTGATGTAATGACACCAATTGTTTTGGCATAGGCAGGAATTAGTTGTTTATAAACTTGAGAAAACAGCCCTTCCTCCTCTAATCGAACCTTTAATTGCTCGTAAGCTAAGTGAAGATTCCCAACCCCATCAGGCTGCATATCCTGAATATAAATCTGATAGGAACCACTCGCTTCATAGACAGAAATTTTCCCTTTTACAAGTACCTTCATTCCATCTTCTGGTCTAAACTTTATATTACGATTATGCCCCGCAAACATAACCGCTGCTATCCTTGCATTTTCATCCTTTAATGTGAAATACATATGGCCACGGCTATGATATTTAAAGTTTGAAATTTCTCCTTTTAACCAAACAGACTGCAGATGCGGGTCATACTCTATTTTTGTTTTTATATAGCGTGTTAATGCTGTAACGGTTAAATATTGCTTTTCCATCTCTCTCTCCTCATAGCCGATTCAAATTATTTACAAGCAACTCCTGCACGTTTTGCAGATTCAACTGTATTATGAAGGAGCATTGTAATTGTCATTGGGCCGACTCCTTTTGGTACTGGTGTAATATAGCCTGCGATATCCAGTACATTATCAAAATCAACATCACCGCATAGTTTTCCTGTTTCTAAGCGATTGACACCAACATCAATTACAACTGCACCTTCTTTTATATAGTCAGCTGTTACCATTTTTGGTCTTCCAACAGCTACAATTAAAATATCAGCTAACTTTGACAATTCTTTTATATTCTTCGTTTTGGAGTGACAGTATGTTACAGTTGCATTTTCATTTAAAAATAGCTGTCCCACTGGTTTCCCAACGATATTACTTCTTCCAATCACCACAACATGTTTTCCTGAAATATCAAGATTTGTTTCTTTTACTAATTCCACGATGCCATGCGGTGTACACGGAAGGAATGTATCTTGACCTGTCATCATACGGCCAACGCTGATTGGATGGAATCCATCTACATCCTTTTCAGGTGAAATTCTTTCAATGATAGCTTTCTCTTCAATATGTTTCGGTAAAGGTAATTGTACTAATATTCCATTAATACGGTCATCCTCATTTAAGCGATCGATTTCAGCTAACAAACGCTCTTCTGTAATTGTATCTGGAAACTCAATTAACTCTGAATAAATCCCAACTTGTTCACAGCCCTTTTCTTTTCCTTTTACATAAGAACGAGATGCTGGATCTTCTCCAACTAAAATAACTGCTAATCCTGGTACAATCCCTTGCTCTTTCAACTTCACAACTTCTTCTTTTAATTGTGCTCGTTTTTTCTCCGCAACTTCATTTCCTTTGATGATTACTGCTACCATTTTAAGATTCCCCCTTAAAGAAATTAAAGTGTGTCTTTTATATTAGATAAAACGCCGTTTATAAAACGACGAGATTCCTCATCCCCAAATGTTTTTGCAATTTCAATTGCTTCATTAATTGTTACATTGTGTGGAATTTCTTCCATGTACTTCATTTCATACACAGCTAGACGTAAAATACTGCGGTCTACAATACTAATACGTTCTAATTTCCACTTTTTTAAATTTTGACGAATTGCTTCATCAATTGTTTCTTTATGTTCTACAAAACCAACAACAAGTGATTCTAAAAACTCATTTGTTTCTTCGCCTTCTTCTAGCGTATTTTCCACCGCTACTTTCGGCTCTAATTCTCCAGTAATGTCCATTTGATATAATGCTTGCATGGCTCTTTCTCTAGCCGTCCTACGTTTCATTGTAACTCTCCTTTATGCTTCAAGTCTTTCCTTATGTTTTGTTATATTATTATAATTTATAAGCCGTCAATTTACTTACTCTTACAGTTTTCATTGATTTTTCAACCTTATAATACAATGATAATAACACAATTTGTCGTTTCATACACGAGTTACAAGGCTGAAAAATAATAAAAAGATTAACTTCAAGTTCCATATCCTATCACAATGTACGTTTTTTGGAAAAACGCATCATCTCTTTTTATATTTTTTATTTTTGAAATAGTATAATAATTAGAGTTTTTGTGCATGAAGAGATGAAACGAGAAAAAAGGTGCCCATTTGACAAGGCACCTTCCCATTTTTACACTGGCTCGATTTCTGTTTTTTGCGTTTCGAATGTTACGCCAACGATGTGAACATTCACTTCTTTCGGCTCAAGACCCGTCATTGTAAAGAGCGCTTGGCGAATATTATCTTGAATTTTTTGTGCAACAACTGGGATGGCTACACCAAAATACATGACAACATAAACGTCAACGATAATATCGTCGTTTACTAATTCAACCTTCACGCCTTTACCGTGATTTTTCTTTCCTAACTTCTCAACAACATCTGTAGCAAAGTTCCCACGCATTGCTGCTACACCATCTACTTCAGCAGCAGCGATGCCTGCGATTACTTCAATTACTTCCGGTGCAATTTCTACTTTTCCAAGGGTTGTATCTTGACCCATATCTAACATATGTTCAGCCATGAAAAAAACCTCCTTTAAATGTATCACTGCGTCACAAGCTCATGCTCTTCCAAGAATTTCGTATTAAATTCCCCTTTTATAAAGTCAGGATGATCTAGCAATTGTAAATGGAACGGGATTGTCGTATGTACGCCTTCAATGACAAATTCACTAAGCGCTCGCTTCATTTTTGCAATTGCTTCTTCACGTGTTTTCCCATGAACAATTAATTTTGCAATCATTGAATCATAAAAAGGTGGTATTGAATATCCAGGATAAACAGCTGAATCGACGCGAATACCATATCCTCCTGGCGGTAAATACATTTCTACCTTACCTGGAGACGGCATAAAGTTTTTGGCAGGGTTTTCCGCATTAATTCGACATTCCATTGCCCAACCGTTAAATTGTACTTCTTCTTGCTGTAACGATAGTGTTTCCCCAGAAGCAACACGAATCTGTTCTTTAATTAAATCCACCCCTGTTACTAGCTCTGTAACCGGATGTTCTACTTGAATTCGTGTGTTCATTTCCATAAAGTAAAAACTTTTCGTTTTATATTCATAAATAAACTCAACCGTACCAGCACCTGTATAATCAACCGCTACCGCTGCTTTTACTGCCGCTTCACCCATTTCCTTGCGAACGTTGGCATCAAGTGCAGGCGAAGGACTTTCTTCTATCAATTTTTGCAAACGGCGCTGAATTGTACAATCACGCTCTCCTAAATGAATCGCATTGCCATGTGTATCTGCCATTATTTGAATCTCAACATGGCGGAAATCTTCAACGTACTTTTCTAAGTATACACCAGGGTTTCCAAAAGCGGTACTAGCTTCTTGCTGTGTAATTTGAATTCCTTTTACAAGCGCCTCTTCATCGCGAGCAACACGAATTCCTTTTCCGCCGCCACCCGCAGTTGCTTTAATAATGACCGGATATCCAATTTGATTTGCAAGTTCTATCGCTTCTTCTGTGTTTTTTATAATTCCTTGTGAACCTGGTACAATCGGAACCCCTGCTTCTTTCATTGTATCACGAGCAACGTCTTTTGTACCCATTTTTGAAATTGCCTCAGGACTAGGACCAATAAAAATTAAATTACACTCACGGCATAGTTCTGCAAAATCTGCATTCTCCGCTAAAAATCCATAACCAGGATGAATTGCATCACAGCCTGTTAATTTTGCAACGCTTATAATATTTGTCAAATTTAAATAGCTTTCTTTCGACAGTGTCGGTCCAACGCAATACGCTTCATCTGCGATTTGCACATGAAGTGATTCTTTATCCGCTTCTGAATAAATAGCTACTGTTTCAATATTCATTTCTTTACAAGCACGAATAATTCGTACAGCAATTTCTCCACGATTGGCTATTAATACTTTTTTTATCATCACAAAGACTCCCTTATTACGCTTTTACAAGAAATAGCGGTTGTCCATACTCAACAAGTTGTCCGTTGTTAACAAGAATTTCAACAATTTCTCCAGTTACTTCTGCTTCAATTTCATTAAAGAGCTTCATCGCTTCAACAATACAAACGACTTTCCCTTCTGAAACACGATCACCAACACTTACATATGCAGGCGTATCCGGCGAAGAAGAAGCATAGAATGTTCCAACCATCGGCGATGTAATTTTATGTAAATTTTCATCTTGAACAGTTTTCTTTTCTTCCTGCTTGGGTGCTTCTACTTGCGCCGCTGCTACCGTCGTTTCAAGTTCTACCGCTGGTGTTTGTAATGCTGTTTTTGCCGCTGGAGCTGCTTGCACAGAAACAACTTCATTACCACGTTTTTTCATTTTTATTGTGGTACCATCTTTTTTGTATTCAAATTCATCAATGTTAGAGCTATCAATTAACTTAATTAATTCACGAACTTCTTGAATTTTAAACATGTAAAATCCACTCCCATATACTTGTTTGTCTCGCTCTTACAGATACGAACATATAAAAACAAGCTACGTTGTCTGTAAAGATACGATTCATTCTACTAGAAAAATCATTCCTATCACATTTTCTAATAGAAACTTTTGCTACTCTCATCTTACGATAAATATTTTCAACATTCCAATTTATATTTCTTTACAATAAATCGAAATTCCTGTAAAAATATTATTTCGCTAAAAAATTATCACCTAGTAATAATACCAAGTTTCACTCGAAATTGGCAAGAACACTTCATAAAAAAACATATTTTTACCAAATATTATTTTTTTATTTACAAGCCGTTCATCCTTCCTTCACATACGAATAGTATGTTCAAAGTATAGTAAATTATCTTATAGTGAGGTGCAGAAATATGATATGGCTCATCTTGTTCGTACCAGCTGTATTAATCTGGCTCATCATTGTCTTTACTCATATAAAATATGGAAAAGGCAATCACCATTACCACGAACCTTTAATTTTTCACTCTCAGCGTATTTCACCTTTCCCTATAGAAAACATTACAGCCACTCAAAAAAGCGAAACAGAAAAAAGCTATCGAAAACGATAGCTTTTTTCTGTTTCCTCACTGTTCACGAATAGGAATCCGCCTAACGTATCACCATTCGCAATGTGTATTTAAAACTAGTCAATATATACATTATTTTGCTGGATCAAACTTGACACCTACATCTTTGGATCCTGCCTCAGCGCGAACAAGTTGGATAATTTTATTTGCTTCCTTTTGAGAATGTTTCGAAGCTTTTACTGTTACTTTAATATCCTCTCCATCCGTTCTTACAAGAGCATCGTTGTAGCCACCTTGTGATTTAATTACTGTTTCAAGTAATCCTTCTTTTGTTTCCATCTTATCGATTGCATTTAATTGATCTTTCGCTCTACTTATTTCTTCAGCAGAAGATTTTGTTGATTTCATCACTTCTTGTAATTTTTCTTTCTCTGCACTGCGTTGGTCTTCCATTTTCAAACGAAGTGCTGTAAAGTTCTCATCACTTGATTGAACAGTTACATTACTTTCCTTTTTACCTGTTTCTTTTTTATTATCATCTTTTTTCTCTGTTTCTTTTGAAGTAGCTTCCTTATTTGATGTTTCCTTTGTCGTTTCTTTCGTCACTTCTTTTTCAACACCTTGCTTTTCTTGTCCAACCTTTTCACCTACTGTCGGTGTTGCAGTATTCATTTTCTCAGGTGTTGTAACATAGTATACGGATAGCACAACTACTAAACTTAGCATTGTTAATAACCAAACTGTTTGTTTTTTTAACACTTTAGTTCCTCCCTAACTCTTTTTTGGTAGTACCGCTACGCGGTGAGATGGTACATCAAGCATACGCGTCACCGCTTCTTTCACCATTGCTTTTATTTGTATATTATCCACTCCTTTTGCTACGACAAGAACACCTCGCACTTTCGGTTTCTCTGTTCGCAGTACAATCGGAGTTTCTTTGTCACCCTCACGTATAATCACTGTTTTTTCATCCGTTGATTCATCTTCAACTTCCCTTTTGCCTCCAGTTTTATCTGTTTCCCCTGTTGTTTGGGATCGTTTTACAATATTTTTTTCAAGTATTTTTTGTTCAGATGAATCTAAATTCACTTCAATAGATACATCTTTTACCCCTGTTATATCTTCTAATGAAGATTTCAATTCTTGTTCATATGCTTTTTCATATTTTTCTATAATTGACATATTATCGTTATTCTTTTGTCCAAAGGTTGGCACATCTTTTCCTGCATCTTGACTTGTCTTTTCTTTAAACACAGGTACTTCTTCTTTTTTCGGCTGAAAGAAATTACTAGAAAACATGAGCAACATTCCAAGTATAAGTAGGACAAGCAAAAACTTCGGTGTTACCTTCCTCTCTTTCTCCTTGCCATCTTTTTCGTCCCCCTTCAATAAGTTACGAAAAAATGAGAACTTTGAATTTTTATCTTTATTGTCCATTTACTCTACCTGTCCCCCCTTCCATTTGAACTTGGATTTGTTTATCCTCTAGCTGCCACCTGCTTGAAAAGAACTCTTTCATTTCTATGTTTGTTTCTTCCGAAGTTTTTCGTGGTTCTTTCGTATCAATTTCAATTGGTTTTACTGTTTCAATTGCATCATTTTTCTTTGGTTCAGTTTCTTTTAATGTCACAATAACTGATTGAATATCTTTTGCTGTTTTTACTTCATCCTTCGTTTCTGCGGCGATTACTTGTATTTCAGACACTGTCACGCCATACTTTTTCTCAAATTCTTTTCCAACTTCTTTTTTCATTTTGACAGCCATCTCTTCTAAACTATATGCACGTGTTAGGGCTTGTATTTCTTTTTTCTTTTCATCAATTGAATTTTTTATTGATCCGTCCGCTACGTATTTTTCTTGATCAAAATTCGCAATCACTTCATTTACATCTGTTTGTAACAACTTAAATAGCGGCGTTAAGATTAAAACGACTAACAATAAGCTCACGACAAATTTGACATACTTTTGTAAATTTGAGTTAGGAAGGATAAGATGCAGCATCGTCGCTAAGAGTAAAAATACGATAATATTTCGAATCCACTCTATAATAAATTGCATACCCGTCACCTCCTATCGCATCATGAGGGTAATGTTTCCCGCGGCAATAATAATGGTAATGCTTAAAAAGAACATAAAAGATACGATAGCTAAGCAGGCAAATACATAAATGATACTTCGTCCGATAATATCTAAACATTTAATAATAGCTCCTCCGCCAACCGGCTGCAGTACTGCCGCTGCGAATTTATAAATAAACGCGATACAAAAAATTTGAATCGCTGGAAAAGCAACGATTAAACATAAGATAACAAGTCCGATAATCCCGATCGTATTCTTTAACAATCCAGAGGCGCTAATCACAGTATCCGCCGCTTCTGTAAACATCCGGCCCACCACAGGAATAAAATTCCCCGTTACAAACTTCGCTGTTTTGACAGCTATCCCATCAGCAACTGCTGTTGCTGTCCCTTGCACAGATAATACGCCTAGAAAAATTGTTAGAAAGATACCGATGATCCCAACGCTTACATTTTGCAAGAGCTTGGACAATTTCGTAACTTTATATTGGTCACTCATTGTACTTACAATGCTTAAGATGGTCGCCAGCAATAAAAGTGGAAGTACAATATAATTCATAAGCAGCCCACTTGTATTCATTAAAAAAATGATAATCGGATGGAAGAATGATACAGATACAACCCCGCCCCCTGTCGCTATGAGTGCTAGGAGAATAGGAAGTAGAGCTAATATGAAATCTACCATCGTTTGAATCGTTTCTCGTGCATACGTCATTACGACATAAAAACTATTTAAAGCAAAAATAATGAGCACCATGTATACAACCGCATCTGCAATTTTGCTAACGCTACTCTTTGAAAAAGCTGATTGCAGGGACTGTAATAACGCACTAAAAATTGTCAGCATAATGAGCGTTCCGAGTAACTTTCCATTTGCAACAAGCTCATGAAATAAATATTTTAATAATCCTATCATCCATTCTTTTATAGAAAATTCCTTTTCACCCTTTACAAATTCCATAAAACTTCCCTTTTGACTCTCTGGTAAATAGCCTCCATACTTTGTGACAAGCCCGTCCCAAAACTGCTTCACATCTTCAATTCCTAATTTATCCAATTGCTGATCCACGACGTTTTGTTCTACAGGAGAAGCTTGTACGACAATTGGTAAAGAAAAGAAAAGGAAGCAAGCAAACAGCAGCTTAGCTCCAAACCTTCGCAACATTCACTCCTCCTTATCCGGTAGGTAAAAAGCCGAGAATTGTTTCAATAACAACCGTTAAAATAGGAATAGCCATAACAAGAATTAAAATTTTCCCCGCTAGTTCAATTTTTGAAGCGATTGCGCCTTGACCAGCATCTTTTGTAATTTGCGCTCCAAACTCGGCAATGTAGGCAATTCCAATGATTTTCAGCAGCGTCTCTACATAGACATTGCTTACTTTCGCCTCACTGGCAACTCTCTCAATCATTCTTAAAATAGAATGAATTTGATCGATTAGTAGCAGGAACATTACACTCGCAATGAACACAATAAACAAAGAGGTAATACTAGATTTATGTTGATTTAGCACAGCTGCTAAAAATGTCGCAACGAGGCCCAATCCGACAATTTGTAAGATCTCGATTCGAACCGCCCCCTTTACTGGAAGAGAAAGACACTTTTTATCTTGTCAAACAATGTATTAATCAAAAATGCAACATGAAATAAAATAACGACAAAACCGACAAGAATTACCCAGTTTGCAATATCCTCCCGCTTTAACTCTTTTAGTACTGTATGAATGAAAGCTAAAACAATGCCGATTCCGGCGATTTGAAATATTAAACCAACATCGATGGACATCGCCTTTCTCCCCCCTATAGCAGTAAAATTACGATAAGTAGCCCTGCTAATACACCCAAACTCTTTATCATCTTTTCATATTGAAATTGCAGCGCTTTCGCTTCACCCTCTTCTCTTTCTAAATGCGTAATACATAAGCGAATATGCTTTTGCTGCGATTCACGGTCATGCTGCCCTAATGTTTCACCAAATTGTTGTAAAATCTCATATTCAGTTTGTTTAAATGCAGTGAGTTTCCAATTTTCTTGTAAACTATCGAGCCAAGCTTCTCTAACTGTTTGCTCACCGCTTTCTAACCGCTTTGAAAAACTTTGAAATATCCAGTTTAAAGGCTTCGGCATTTGTTTTACTAAGCGTTCCGCTGCTTCTGATAAAGGTGTATGCCCATACATAATTTCAGCCTCTAGGGATTGCAGCGCTGCTTTTAAAAGCCTAAGTTGACGTGGGCGTTCACTATACCTTTTCGCGTACGAAAACCCAAAAAAAGTAGTCACTGCTACAATTAACACTGCACCAAATATTTTTACCATACGCTTTGAGCCTTCCCTTGCCTTTGAACAGGCTTGCCATCTCCATCTTTCACCTGGACAACGGTTCCAGGTCCCTTTGCTTTTGATAGTTCAATAAAGCGATCAAACACCCCAAGTTCCATCACAGCCTTTAAAGATGGTCTTTTCATTACATCATCAAAAGAAAATCCGTGAGCACTTATAAAAAGCTGAACACCTGCATGGACTGCCTCCATAATCGCTTCACTATCTTCCATACGCCCAATTTCATCCACTATTAATATATCGGGGCTCATAGAACGAATCATCATCATCATTCCTTCTGCTTTTGGACACGCATCTAGCACATCAACACGGGGACCAAACTCATATTGTGGAATCCCTTTTACGCATCCAGCAATTTCTGAGCGTTCATCAACAATCCCCACTTTACAAGAAGGAATTTTATAAGAATGAACTCCTTGACTCATACAACGTGCCACATCTCTAAGAAGTGTTGTTTTCCCTGTTTGCGGTGGCCCAATTACCATCGTGTTTAACCAATGTGAGTCGTACAAATAAGATAGGAGCGGCTCAGCTATCCCAATTTTTTGGCGCGCGATCCGGATATTAAATGACGACACATCCCGGATCATTTTCACTGCACTTTTCTCGGTAATTACTTTTCCAGCTAAGCCAATTCTATGGCCACCGCGTAAAGTAACATACCCACGCTTTAACTCTTCTTCCATCGTATAAATTGAATATTGACTCAGCTTATTTAATAAATAGATCGCATCCTCTGCTGTAACGACATAGTCATAAAAGAACACTTCTCCGTGCGCAATACATTCAAGCGGTCTTCCGATCCGGACCCGAATTTCTTCTAACACACTATATTGTTCACAGCCTTCAATGAACTGTTTCATATGCTTTGGTAAAACTTCTAATACTTCCTTCATAAGCTTCTCCCCACTATAATTGACTTACTATTTCAGCACCGCAATAAAAATACAGCCAATTCCAAGAGTTAGAAAAAAAAGTTTCAGAAAGGAAATTTCATTTGCAACGCTTGCAATACCGATTGTCATCGTTAGAATCAATACAGTCGGTCCGACAAATGCCAGCATACCGTTTATAAACAATGCTTTTTTTGCATCATTTACATAAAGCATAAGCAAAGCGGCGAATATTTCCGCACTACCTGAAAATAACCGAAGCAAACCCATAATAAGCACAGATGTCTCCATTGCCGCTAGCCACTGTTTCATTTTCCCACCTTCTCTCCTTACCAATTACTTTTCAAGTAACTTCTTAGACTTACTGAGTAAGTCGTACTCCAAAAAGCATATATTTGTACAACCATATGCAGAGGTTGTCTATTTCAGAAGTAAAAACATAATTTTTCACATCACCCTTAATGAAAACAATCTGAATATTCACATCTTTTATATGTTACACTTAGTATACAAAAGGAAGATTTTCTATGAAGCACGTCACATTATTGTGCGCCCGTAAGGGACTTATACGATTGCCTGAATAAGGCTAGAGAAGACGACTCTCTATTGTCAACCACCTTATCCTAAGGGGAAACCCAAGGGGGAGTGTAGCATGGTGTGTAAAGGCACAAGTCAGGTAAACCATACATCCTGCGACTGAGTGTCGAGACGAAAAACATTAGTTCTTTGTAAAGATTGCCATGTTAAACTTCACGCTGGCAAAATGGATTAGGGCGAATCTAGGATAAATGGCGAGCCGTATACTCTGAGAGGAGTACGTACGGTTCCGAGAGGAGTTCTTGAAAACCTACTTCTGCGAAGAAGGAAAGGCGTCGGGTTCTTACTCTACACCACTCGATTTACAATATGCGGATGTCATTTTTACATTATCTCGTGAGAATTTTTTAAGTTGGATGGCATTAAATAGCGAGGAGATTTTGTAGTGAACGCAATTAAATTTATTATTACAATCACATTAGAAGTAATTGGCATTTACCTTTTTTCCAAACTGGTGAGTTGGTCATTTATGGAGACATTTTTTCTAGGGAGTTTAGCTATATTTGCGGTTATATGGTTAATTATCATGAACATATCTCGTAACGCCAATATGGATCACGCTGTATACAAAGGCTTAACAGGTGTTGAAACAGGAGAAATAAAACCATTTCAAATCACTTTAAATCCATATATAACTAGTACTCTATCTCTTGTTGGCATCAGTCTTATTGCAACTATTGTTTATTATCTACCGTATTTCACATAAAAAAAGCACTCGTGATGATCACGAGTGCCTTTTAACTATGCACGAGAAACGTATTTACCTTCACCTGTGTTGATGATAAGCATTTCACCTTCGTTAATGAAGATTGGTACTTGTACAACAAGACCTGTTTCTAATGTAGCTGGTTTCGTTACGTTAGAAGCTGTATCACCTTTAATACCTGGTTCTGTTTCAACAACTTTTAACTCTACAGTATTTGGAAGTTCAACTCCAAGTACTTCACCTTGGTATGTCATAATAGCTACTTCCATGTTTTCTTTTAAGAATTTTAGTTCATACTCGATTTGAGCTTCGCTAAGTTCGATTTGCTCATAAGTTCCATTATCCATAAATACGTGAGCCTCACCACTCGCGTATAAGTATTGCATACGACGGTTTTCGATATGTGCTTTCTCTACTTTTTCACCAGCACGGAATGTTTTTTCTTGAATCGCACCTGTGCGAAGGTTACGTAGTTTAGAACGAACGAACGCAGCACCTTTACCTGGCTTTACGTGTTGGAAATCGATAACTTGCCAAAGGCCGTTGTCCACCGCAATTGTTAAACCTGTACGAAAATCGTTTACTGAAATCATGCAAAAAATCCTCCTGTGTATTACAAAATAATAAGTTCTTTTGGAGACTTCGTGATTACTTCGTTACCATCACTTGTTACAATAATATCGTCCTCAATACGTACACCGCCAACACCTGGAATGTAAATACCTGGCTCTACTGTCACAGCCATACCAGGCTCAAGTACCGTTTCAGAGCGGAACGCTAAACCAGGTGCTTCATGAATCTCAAGACCCACTCCATGACCAGTAGAATGTCCGAAGTATTCACCGTATCCTTTTTCAGTTATGTAGTCACGTGTTAATGCATCAGCTTCACGACCAGTTAAACCAGCTTTAATGCCATTTACACCACGAAGCTGTGCTTCTAAAACGACATTGTAAATTTCTTTTAATTGATCAGATGGTTCGCCGACTGCAATCGTACGTGTAATATCAGAGCAATATCCTTTATAATAAGCACCGAAGTCTAGTGTTACGAAATCTCCCTTTTCTATCACTTTTTCAGATGCCACACCATGCGGCAATGCTGAACGAAGTCCTGAAGCAACGATAATATCAAACGAAGAAGATGTTGCTCCTTGTTTTCTCATGAAAAATTCAAGTTCATTTGACACTTCAATTTCAGATACGCCTGGGCGAATGAATGATAGAATATGTTCAAAGGCAGCATCTGCAATCTGTGCAGCTTCCTTTAATATCTTAATCTCTGAATCAGTCTTAATCAAGCGTAACTTTTCTACAAGCCCAGAAGTTGGAACAAATTCTGCTTCCACTACTTCTTTATGTGCTGTATAAGAGCTGTATGTAAGCGTATCTTGCTCAAAGCCAAGCTTTTGAATCCCCAGGTTTTTCACTTGTTTCGCAACTTCATCAAGAATTGGTCCTGTATGTTGTACAATTTCATAACTGACAGCTTGCTTACTAGCTTGCTCTACATAGCGGAAATCTGTAATGAATAGGGCACGGTCATTAGAAATAAGTACAACACCAGCTGTTCCTGTAAAGTTCGTCATATATCTACGGCTATATTCATTCGTTAATAAAATACCATCAATACCAGCTTCACCAAATGCACTTCTTAACTTCATGATCTTTTCCATCAGTTTATGCCTCCCTCAGTTTCTCCAATAATGCAAATAACGCTAACTTATAACCATAAAAACCAAATCCAACAATTTGTCCCGCTGCGACCGCTGCCGTTACAGATTCATGCCGAAACGATTCACGCTGATGAATGTTAGAAATATGTACTTCAATAACTGGAATCGAGATACTCGCAATTGCATCTCGAATCGCATAGCTATAATGCGTAAATGCCCCAGGATTTAGAATGATCCCTTCATATATGTCATCAGCCTCATGAATTATGTCAATAAGAGCACCTTCATGATTCGATTGAAAACATTCTAACTCCACTCCCAATTTCTCTGCTTCTTGCTTCATCTCTGTTTCAAGTGTCGCTAACGTTCCTTTCCCATATACATTCACCTCTCGAACACCAAGGCGATTTAGATTCGGACCGTTAACGAGGAGTAATTTCTTCATCTTGCAAAACTCCTTAATATAAAAATGTCTATACAACATTTTAACACAGGAGTCACTTGTTTGAATAGTTTGTCTACTCTACCCCTTCTCCGCGATTCACATTGTTCGCTTCAAACGAAACAGAGTATGTGATAAATACACCATATAAAATAAAAATACATATCGTTGTGACAATTGTTTCTTTCGGTAAATGAAGTGCGTTTTTAATAACAGGCGCAATAGAACCAAGTCCAAAAAATAAAATACTCCACCAAAAAAGACCATACAATATTCCAGGCAGTATCCCTTCAAATCTTTTGAAAAGAGCCTTATAGAGAAATGCCACTAAAATAGAAAGAAGCCCCATACAAACAATACCTAATACATTCCCCCAAACTCCTGCTTTCCACGCTCCAAGCGCAAATGGTAAAAGTAAATAGTTTGGTCCAGCTTCTGTAAATGAAAAAACATGCAGAAAATACCATATACTCCCCCAAAAAACACCACCAAATAAACCAATTTGTACAAATTTCTTTGTTATTGATTGTTCTTGCTTCACATCAACACCTCCGCTTATTAGTATGTCCGAAACTATTTTGAAGCATGTTTAAATTATGCGAAATTTGTCTATAAAAAGAATAAGAAATGTCTAGCTTCCGTAACAATTTTCCTTGTCAGCAGCTTGTGTTTGTCGATAAAATAAAGGAAACTCGGTGATTGTCAAATCTCACAATGACAGAACCAAGTGTGACAATTGCCTCTTTTCTACATAAGAGAGAAACAAATACAGGTTGGTGTTAACATGGCAGAGGAGACAAAACAAATATACGGTGGGCAAGCGGTCATAGAAGGAGTTATGTTTGGCGGTAGAGAATATACTGTTACAGCGGTTCGTCGTAAGGATAAATCAATCGAATTTTATCGATTACCACGCGTACGCAATAAGGTATTATCTGCGCTGAAGAAGATTCCATTTTTACGTGGCATCGCAGCTATCATTGATGCAAGCGCTAATGGAGCAAAGCATTTAAACTTTGCTTCGGAACGATTTGACGTTCACCCTGCGGACGATGAACAGCTTGCAAACAAAAAAGAAGAACAATCAAAATTGACGATGATATTAGGAGTAGCCGCAGTCGGAGTCTTATCGTTCCTATTCGGCAAAGTTATTTTCACAGCAGTTCCCGCACTTTTAGCGGAATTGACAAGGCCCATTTTCCCATCTCACACTGGGCAAATTGTTGTCGAAAGCATCATCAAGCTCATCCTTTTACTGAGCTATATATATATTGTGTCATTAACTCCGCTCATTAAGCGTGTATTTCAATATCACGGTGCGGAACATAAAGTCATCAACGCTTACGAAAACAACCTTCCGCTGACAGTAGAGAATGTCCAAAAACAAACTCGTCTCCATTATCGCTGCGGTAGTAGTTTTATTATATTTACAGTCATTATTGGAATGTTTGTCTATTTTCTTGTTCCAACTGATCCCCTTTGGGCCAGAGTGGTGAATCGAATTTTATTAATTCCAGTTGTTCTAGGTATTTCTTTTGAAGTCTTGCAATTTACAAATCGATTACGAGATGTTCCGGTCTTGCGCGTATTAGGATATCCAGGATTATGGCTTCAATTATTAACAACGAAAGAACCAGAAGATGATCAAGTTGAAGTTGCCATTGCATCTTTTGAAGAATTATTACGTTTAGAAGGAAAATAACAATAATTTTTTAAAAATGGTACTCAACTCCTTCCCTTGTCGCTAATATACTAATTTTAATATATGTTATTTAGGAGGTGTTCCTTATGAACGGTCGTTCGTTTACGTTCGCTTTAGTCATGCTTATTATTGGGTTAGCAATATTCGGTCTCGTATCATCTGCAATTACAGATCCATACGGAATGATCAAAAACATTGTCATCATGTTACTTGTTGTTGGTGTCTTTTATTTGTTATATAAAATGTTTACAAGCTCCAGCAGTTCCGCCAATTCGCAAAACTCTTATAAGCGTGCTGCGAAACAATCGAACCGAAAATACGGAAAACAAAACGTAGCACCCCTAAGCAATTCTTTATTAAAACGAAATGCTTCTGATGACAAAGTTAAGAAAGGCAATTCATCAGTGTTAAAAAGAAAGCGAAAACAATCTCATTTAACCGTGATTGAAGGTAAAAAAAATAAAAAGAAAGACCGCGCTTCCTTTTAGGAAATTGGTATTATCCCCTTTAAGTAGACAGTGTAAAAAGACCATGTACATACATGGATGTTACACTATTACTTGGAGGGGATTTTTCGTGGTTAAAAAAGGTACAACATTCAATACGTATTCAGATGGATTAAAACTATCAGCTGTTCAAAGTTATTTAAATGGAGAAGGCAGTTATCAAGCTATAGCTAAGCAATATAATATCAGTAGCTCTACACAACTTAAGGATTGGGTGAAAAAATATAAAGAATTGGGTGATATTACAGATACTCGTGGAAAAAATAGTGGAACTCAAGGTATTCCTAATCCACTAAAAGGGAAACGTGTCCATTTTAACAGTGTGGAGGAAGAGAGAGACTACTACAAGGCACAGGTTGCATATTTAAAAAAGCGTTATCCAAATCTGTAAAGGGAGGTGCACTGAGGCACAAGGAGCGATATCGTATCATTGAATCGTTAAAAATGAAATATCCGATCACTTGGCTTACTAAATTTGCAGGTGTACATCGCGCGGGTTATTATAAATGGATCCGTGCGAAAACAGCTAAAAATGTACGATCAGAAGCGGATCAACAATTAAAAAAAGTGATACAATCTATCCACCTGAAGTACAAACAATACGGCTATCCACGTATGAAACTAGCTTTACAGGAGGAAGGTTTCTTTGTAAATCATAAAAAGGTTTATCGATTAATGAGTGAGCTCAACATTCAATCTATTATTCGTAAGAAGCGACGCTTCTTTAGAGGGAATTATTCGAATACTTTTCCAAATGTTTTAAACCGTGAATTTAAAAATCGAAAACAAAATGAAGCGCTCGTTACAGATATTACATATTTACGAATCCAAGATGGATTTCGCTATCTCTCTGTCGTGCAAGACATTTATAATAATGAAATTGTTTCTTGGAAAATCTCTAGACGCAATGACAATGAACTCGTATTAGATACGCTTGAAAATTTGGTACAAAAAAGAGATGTGCGTGGAACCATTCTCCATTCAGATCAAGGGTTCCAGTACACATCTCATGTCTACAACAAACGACTTTCAGATTTGGGTATCATCGGCAGCCACTCTCGCAAAGGAAACTGCCATGATAATGCCTGCATCGAGTCATTTTTCTCCCATTTTAAATCGGAGATGTTGTATTTACACCATTTTAAAACAGAAGAAGAAGTAGTACAAGCAATTGAGGAATATATCTACTTCTATAACTATAAACGATTCCAAAAACGACTCAACCACCGAGCTCCGATAGAATATCGAATCTTGATGGCTGCTTAGTCTTTTTTATAGCTGTCTACTTGACAGGGCTAACACCAAATGCGGTCTTTTTTCATTTATGCTCTCTCACATATTGAAGTACTTCTGTTAAACTCTTTTCCTTCATACTTCCTAAGCGAAGATGATGATTTTCAAACTGCAAAGCTTTTGTAACCTCATTAGGAACCACGACACATTTTAATCCTGCCGCAATCGCTGCTTTTAATCCATTTACTGAATCCTCAAACACAACAGCTTCTGAAGCATCAACTTTCAATTCTTCAATAGCTGCCTGATACAGCGCTGGATCTGGTTTTACTTTCTCAACATCTTCTTTTGTTTTAATCACTTCAAAATACTCCCGAATCCCTAAAGCTTCCAAAAACCCAACAACCCATTTTTTTGAAGAACTAGAAGCTAAACCAATTCTTACTCCAAGACTTTTTGCTTCTTCTAAGTATTCTTTCACACCTTCACGAGCTACTGGTATTTTCATTTTCTCTTGATGTAAAGCCGAAACTTTTTCTTCTAGCAATGTTTTATTAAATTTCTCTTTCAATTGTTGTTCAATATATGTATAAAGCACTTCATCTGTTGTTCCAATACATTTTGCAAACTCTTCTAGAGGTAATTCACCACCATATTCGCGAATCACTTCCTGAAAAGATTGAAACCAAATTGTCTCTGTATCTACAATTAATCCATCAAAGTCAAAAATAATTGCTTTCATTCTTATCCCACCTTTTACAAAACGATTTTTTCACATTTCTATACATTCAATTTAAAGAAAGTAATTTCCTTTTCTAAACAAAAAAGGAAACGCCTCTCGTTCCCTTTACTTTCCCCGCTCTTCATTTGCTTTTTGAACACTGCGAAGTGTTTCAATTCGAAGTTCATCTTGCTCAAAATACTGTACTAAATCACCAACGCGGTCAATAGCTTCCCAACTTAAATGATGTTCAATTCCTTCTACATCATTATAAATCTTACTTTCATCCACACCGATGATACGCAGAAATTGTTCTAGTAACTCATGACGATATACAAGACGCTCCCCGATTTTTTTCCCTTTTGATGTTAATACAAGCCCTCTATATTTTTCATAAATGAGATACTCATCTTTATCTAACTTTTGTACCATTTTCGTTACAGAGGATGGATGTACACTAAGCGCTTCAGCAATATCAGATACGCGGGCATATCCCTTTTCATCAATCAACAAATAAATTTGTTCAATATAATCTTCCATACTAGGGGTAGGCATCGGTTTCCTCCATCCAATTTCATTTTGTGTTTTCCGCACTAAGCAATCAATAAAATGATACACCAGAAAGGATATCGTGACAAGGGTGGAAACAAGCCTAAAAATACGAAATAAAAAAGAATCTGCAAAGTACTACAGATTCTTCTATGTGAAATATTGAATTTCAGCATCCGGAAAATACTCGTGAATATATCCTCGTATTATTTTCTCTAACCTTACTGCATCATCTTTCTGATATACATACTTTCCGATGCCATATCGTCCCCATTTATATTTTCGTTTCTCCTCGTCCATTTCGAGTTTTGTATTGGGATAACGTTGTTGTATTACCTTTTTCGCTGGCTTAGTAAAGCGATGTTGAATTAATTCGAATGATAAATTCGGCAAAGTTAAATCTTTTAACGCATCAAAAAGTCGTTCAAATAATTCACGATACCCGTCTTCCCAACCTTCATGCATATAAATTGGAGCAACAATAAAACCAAGTGGATAATTTGCCCCCGCTACTTTACGAGCCGCTTCAATTCGATCCTCAAATGGTGAGGTACCCGGTTCAAAATTTTTTATGACATATCGAGAATTGATGCTGAAACGAAAACGCGTTTTCCCATTATGCTTTGCATCTAACAAATGATCAACATGAGAATATTTTGTCACGAAACGCAAACGACCATATTCACTCTCCCCAATAAATTCAATCGTTTTCTTTAAAGCATGTGTTAAATAATCGATTCCTACAATATCCGACGTACACGCTGCTTCAAAACGCGTTATATCTGGCGCTCTTTCATCCATATATTGCTGCGCTCTCTCAAAAATTTCATCTAAATTCACATATACACGAACATATGGCTTGCTACCTAATGTTGTTTGCAGATAACAATAATGACAATGTCCCATACAGCCTGTGGCAAGTGGTATTGCATATTCAGCCGATGGTTTAGATGTATCAAACTTCAACGTCCGTCTTACACCAACAACAAGTGTCGTTTTCGCATTGCGATATTTTTGCAAATCATTCTCTCCAGGTAAATCACGAATTTGATTATGTGATGTTGTTTCTCGAATTTCCAGACCCATCTTTGTAAACTTCTCATACAACTCTTTTCCAAGTGGATACTCAAGTGCCCCTGGTTCAAAATAAACAAGCTTTGGCATAAATGGCTTCATACAACTTCCCTCCCTATTCCTAGTATGAGCAGACAATCGATAACAACGCTGTTTAAAGTTTTCCACTTCAGTAACTTGCATGGCAAGTTACTGAAGTGTTATAATTTTGATAACATCTACCTTGCACAACAAGTTACCTGAATTAAAGGTGGTGAAATCATGCATAGTCAAATGTTAAAAGGTGTGCTCGAAGGATGCATCTTATATATCATTTCTCAAGAAGAAGTGTACGGATATGAGCTAAGCACGAAATTGAACCAACATGGTTTTACATTCGTAAGCGAAGGTAGCATCTATCCCCTTTTGCTACGAATGCAAAAAGAAAAACTCATTGCTGGCACATTAAAAGCTTCTCAGCTTGGGCCAAAGCGAAAATATTATCATGTAACCGATAAAGGATTCGATCAGCTAGAAGAGTTTAAGAAGAGCTGGGGAATGGTTTCAACGACGGTAAATAATTTATTGCAGGGAGAGTGAAATCGATGAAAGCGAAAAATTTAATTGAGTTGAATAATAAAAAACGTAAATTATTGACTAAAGAAAATGAAGTTGCTTATGGAGATATGCTCGTATACATCCGCTTAGCAAATATCCCAGAACAGCAAGTAGAAGAACTACTATTAGAGATTTTAGATCACTTGCTTGATGCGCAAGAAGAACAGAAAAATGCTTATGATATTTTTGGAAATGACTTACAAGCTTACTGTGATGAAATTATCGCTGCTCTTCCAAAACAAAATAGGTGGCAGCGTATAGCAACACCAACATTTATGAGTAGTTACTTACTCGCTATATTTTTCGCTATAAATTCTCTCGTTGCTTTTATTTTACCCTTTTTCTCAAACAACGAACGGTTTCAATCTGTACATGTAAACCTTATCTTTATATTTGTAATCATTATTACAATACACCTTCTTATTGATTTTGTATTTGATTTTATCAAAGGTGATTTATTCAATAACCAAATGAGTAGTTGGAATCGTATAAAGAGATTCATTTTTCAACAGAGTCCATGGTTTATACTCATTGGTATTTCTTTATTCTTTATAGATCATCCGTTTTTAAATTATCAGCTTTCTCCTTGGATTGGGGCATTCCTTGCCATCATTTTGTATCTTTTTTATAAGTTTTTTTATAGACGTATAAATTTTTAACAGCCTCCAAAAAGGCTGTTTTTCTTCTGTCTAATTTTACAAATTGAAAAATTTCATAAAGAAAAAAAGAAAAATGCAAAATAATTAACGTAAATTGTTGACGTGATGCTTTTATTCTCGGTATCATATTTCTTCGTGAGCAATTATTTTTCGTTATACGATTTTTTTATTATTACTGAATTTTTGAGAGGGGAAATTTGATGTCACTTAAGAAGAAAACGCAAGTACGCACCGGAAAAATGGTACGTGAACTAATGTTAGCAGACGAAGATGTAAATGCTTCGCTAATTATGGTATATAGTGAAAACGGTGTAAATGCAGAAATTAAAATCGAGGGCTTAACGCCGAAATGTAACGAAGAATTATTTTTGAGCGGAAACGTAGATTGGAACAAAAGTGTGATTTATAAAATTGTCGATTTCACAGGTAACGCTGAAGTTGGTAAAGTTACATTAACAGCAATGAACAAAAACAATGTTTCCCTAGAAATTGAACGCGTTATGTGGAGTAAAGAAAATAAAGAAGCAGCTGAACAAGAAGTAACCCCTGTAGAAACTGCGCCAAAGAAGGAAGTAGTCGTAGAAGCACCAAAAGTAGTTACAGCTGCGCCTAAACCTGTTACACGTGTTGAAGAACCTGTTGTAACACCTAAACCTACTCCAACACCTGCACCGAAGCCAGTGCGTTCAGAAACAGTTGTAGCGGCGCCTACTCCAGCACCTGTAAAAAAAGACGTACCTACTCCAGTTGCAAAGAAAGAAACAACTGCAGCTATGCCTACAAAACCGAAACAAACAGCTGTGGTGGAAACAAATTCAAAATTACAAGAGAATTATGTGAAGCTTGTGAAAAAGACAATTGAAGTGTGTCAAGATTACGAACTTGGCATCGACATAGATGATTCTATTGAAAATTTAAAAGAAGAATTACAAAATCAAGGAATTAGCGTTACTTTTGATAAAGAGATTATGGATGTTGTAAATCGTCTTCGTTCTTTACAAGACAAAGGAATCAAAGTAGAAAAAGTACTGAATTTACTATAAAAAATAAGGAGAGGGCAAATGCCCTCTCCTTATTTTTTATAATTCCAATCATTGCTCTCATATTTTTGTTTTGCTAATGTTTGTACTTCCTGAAGCTGTTCTTCCGTTAGTTCATACGGAACTAGCTCCACATCTAAACCTTTTTCAAATCCAACTTGGAACGCTTCAATCAACTGTTCAATTGTAAACGTACGATCTGTTAATTCATTGATTGCGACGGCTTTTGAAGAAAACATACTCTTCATACGCTCTTTCACTCGCTCATTTTGGAATAGGAATAAATCATATAGCTCATCTAAGTCAATTTCTAATGGAATGGATCCATGTTGCAGAATAACACCTTTTTGACGCGTTTGAGCGCTCCCAGCAATTTTTCTACCTTCTACAACAATTTCATACCAAGATGGTGCATCAAAGCATACACCTGAACGTGGATTTTTTAAATTTTCACGATCGGCTTCTGTTTTTGGAACCGCATAGTACGCTTCTAATCCTAGTGCCTTAAAGCCTTCAAGTAGCCCCTGCGAAATAACGCGATACGCTTCTGTAACTGTTTTTGGCATATTAGGATGATCTTCAGAGACAATGACACTGTAGGTTAATTCCTTATCGTGTAATACGCCCCTACCACCTGTTTGACGGCGAACAAATCCATATTCCTTCTCTTTTACTACATCCATATTGATATCTTTTTCTACACGCTGAAAGTACCCCACTGTTAATGTTGGCACTTCCCATTCATAAAAACGAATTGTTGGTGGCATTTTCCTTTCACTTTGCCAATTTAACAAACATTCATCTAACGCCATATTAAATGCCGGTGAACATTGACCAGAGTTAATATAACACCATTTTTCTTTTCCCATCCTGCACCTCATATAACCAATTATTTTTCACAATCTCTAGTCTAACAAATTCGACAAAATTTGTGAAAGAATACGAAATTTCTTCTTCTCACCGAACGAACCTGTTGCATAAATACATATGGGCATTATAATATTGAAAGTAGGATAAGAAAAAAGGGAGCGATAGAATCGTGTCAACAAACTTAATTATTATACTAGCCGTAGTTCTAGCATTCATCGGCTACTCTGTATGGATGTTTTTCTATCAGAAGAGACTAATTAAAACACTTTCAGAAGAAGAATTTCGCGCTGGCTACCGTAAAGCACAGCTTATCGATATTCGTGAAGCAGATGAATTTAACGCTGGTCATATTTTAGGTGCTCGTAACATTCCGTTATCACAAATTCGTATGCGTTACAAAGAGCTACGTAAAGACCAACCTGTCTATTTGTACTGCCAAAGTGGATTCCGTACAGGACGTGCCGCTCAATATCTAAAAAAACAAGGTTACAAAGATTTCTACCAATTACAAGGTGGATTTAAATCTTGGACAGGCAAAATTAAAAAGAAATAATATTTTAAAGAACTAGCATGACTCATCAGCTAGTTCTTTTCTTCCATGTGGTTCGCAATATACAATAAGTTTTGTTTCACTTCTTCCTCATTTCCTAATTCTACATTGCGGTATAGCAATTGATACTCTAATCCTTTCTCTTTCCAAATGAGTGTCGCAAATTCTTCCCCCTGTTCCCCCTCATCCCTATTTTTAAAATAGGCAGCTGAACCATTATCCAATCTCATTTTTTCATGAAATCGATTTTGTTCCACAATATAAGGAAAACTGTAAGAAAAATTAGCCACTGTTAATTCTATATAATCTTTCCTTCCTTTTTCTTGTTGTTTGTACTTTGCCGTCAAGACCGTATTCTTCTTACCAATTATCCTTACTTCTCCCTTTACATTACTCATGGCATCATACGGCAAATACGTTGGAACTTTAAATCCTGGTGAAAAATATTTTTTTGCATCCTTTAACGAAACAGGGCTAGATACACGGTCTACAGCTCCATCCGCGTTTCCAACGAATTGTTTTTCTTCTTTCACTGTCTGTTGGAATGAACATGAGCTAAGCAACATACTAGAAAACACGAAACAAATGATTCTTTTTTTCAATTTGTTTCCGCCTTTCATACCGCTCCTTTTGCGAACAAAGCGTTAATATGTTATTCATATTCGCCTCACTTGTTTACTCTCCCTTTGAAAACTTTCCTCGTTTATCTCACACATTTTGACATACGATATCTTTTTAGACAAAAAAAGACTTTTCGTTACCCTTACGCCCAAAAAGGTCACGCGAATAACGGAAAGTCTTATTTATAAGATAGATTGTGAAAAGCTTTTCAGGTCAAGCCTTTTTCAGTATTTTTCCATTCTTATCTATTTGCCTTTATAATGAATAAAGAGGTGATACATATGGCGAATATAAAACAAATTGCGAAAACCGCTGGAGTATCTATCACGACGGTTTCACGCGTGCTAAATGACCATCCCTACGTAAGTGATGAAAAGCGAAGACGCGTTTTAGATGCAGTTGAAGAGCTAAATTATGCAAAAAATATAAATGCAGTTCATTTAATAAAAGGAAAAACATTTACGGTTGGGGTGATGCTTCCTTTCATCAATTTACCCTACTTTAGTACCATTATTGAAGGGATTGGAAATGAAGCATTAGCTGCTGGTTATCATATTAATCTGTGCCAAACGAATTACGATAGCAAAGAAGAACTCCGTGTTTTAGAAATGATGAAAATGAAACAATTTGATGGCATGATTATTTGCTCACGAGCAAGCTCGTGGGAGCAAATTGAGCCTTTCGCAACGTTTGCTCCCATCATCTCATGTGAAAAAATGAAACATCCCCTTATTTCATCTGTCTACGTTGATCACTATGAGGGCTTTCGCATCGGTACAGAATATTTATTACAAAAGGGACATGATTACATCGGTGTTTGCCTAGCTCGTGAACACAGTGCCAATACAAAACAACGAAAACAAGCATTTTTTAATACGCTCCATGCATCTGGAAAAACGGTTCATCAAGACTGGATGTTTTATCAATGTTATACGATGAAAGACGGTTCCAAAGTCATGCAAAACATATTAAAAATGAAAAAACGTCCCACTGCTCTCTTTGCTGCAAACGATCAAGTTGCAGCTGGTTTATTAACAGAAGCAAAAAAACAAGGTCTACGCGTTCCAGGTGATATAGCAATTCTAGGGTTCGATAACCATGAAATTTCCGAAGCTTTAGAGATTACAACAATTGAACATCCTGGAAAAATCATGGGGTCTCATGCTTTTTCCATGTTTTATAAACAAATACAAAACGAGCAAATCCAAAATAATTCAAAAGAACTCTCTTTCCGATTAATTGAGCGTCAAACTGTATAAAGAGTATCTAATCAGGTACTCTTTTGAGATGTTCTTCCTATTGACTTTATTTTTTCTTTCTTTTATACTCAAACTAACGAACGGTAGGTAGGGGATGAAAATGACAGCAAACCGCATTAAAGCTGTAGCACTTTCTCATTTCGCACGCTACGGCTATGAAGGGACTTCATTAGCAAATATTGCTCAAGAAGTCGGGATTAAAAAGCCATCGATTTACGCACACTTTAAGGGAAAAGAAGAATTATATTTCATCTGCTTAGAAGCAGCCCTGCAAAAAGATTTACAATGCTTTACTGATGATATAGAAGCACTTTTGGAATCATCTACTGAGGTATTGCTCGTAAATCTGTTAAACGGTTATGCAAAACGATTTGGCGAGAGTGAAGAATCAATGTTCTGGTTACGCACTTCTTATTTTCCACCCGATGCATTTCGCGAGCAAATTATTGAAAAAGCAAATGCTCACATTGAGAATATTAGGGAACTTTTATTTCCTGTATTCAAACGAGCAAATGAACAAGGTGAGCTGCATAACATTGAAATGAAAGACGCTCTAGAGGCTTACTTATGCTTACTTGATGGTCTTATGGTTGAACTATTATACGCAGGTTTAAATCGCTTTGAGACCCGCTTAAACGCCTCTTGGAAAGTGTTTTGGCGCGGCCTTTCAAAATGACGGATTGCTTTCTTTGCAATGCGTCGTTTTTCAACCCTTTACCTAACGACTGGTAGGAAGGAGAAATAATATATGGCATGGGTTTATGTAATTTTAGCTGGTATTATTGAAATTTTTTGGGTGATTGGACTAAAGCACGCGGAGGCACCACTTGAATGGGTTGGTGTCGCTCTATTAATTACAATTAGTTTTGTCCTATTATTTAAAGCCTATAAAGATTTACCTGTAGGAACTGTATATGCTGTGTTTACAGGTATCGGAGCTGGTGGAATCGTTCTTACAGAGATTTTTATTTTTGGAGAACCTTTTTCAATTGTAAAAGTTTTATTAATCGGTTTAATCTTCTTCGGAGTAATTGGTTTAAAACGAGTAACAGGTGAACAAGAAGAGAAGGAGGCCGCATAAAATGGCATGGGTATTTTTAATTATTGCTGGTATTTGTGAAATCGTTGGTGTACTGTTTATGAAAGTAGCCACTGAAAAAAAAGGCTGGGCACCAAAGCTTATTTTAATCGCCAACTTTGGCGTAAGCTTCTTCTTCTTATCACTTGCAATGGACTCATTACCAATGGGGACAGCTTACGCCATTTGGACAGGAATTGGAACGGCTGGAAGTGCACTCTTAGGCATTTTGATCTTCCGCGAATCAGCTGATTGGCGTCGTCTTGCCTTCTTAAGCTGCATTTTATGCGGTGCAGTTGGCTTAAAATTAATGAGCTAACGTGAGGTGAATGTCATGTGGAAAGAAAAAGGAAAACAGTTTCTGACAGGAATTCTGATTGGAATCGTTATTCTACTGCAAATGAGCTTTCATATGATAGAATGGCTATTCCATAAAGTTATTTCTGTTCTTACGTTCCTTCCCAACATGGCACTTGAAGTCGTATCCATCGTTTGGTCGATTATTGCCTCCATTACCATTATTATCGTTTGGAGTATCGCTAAACTTTGGAATAAAATAACCAAAAAAGACAGTTCTTCTGAAAAGAAGTAACTGTCTTTTTTATGTTTAATGATTCTCATTTTTTGATTCTCTAAAGAAATTAGGTGTAATAAGACATATGATTCCAAGGATAAGAACTCCGCCACCTACGCTCTTACTCACATTCTCAAATACAACTATATCTGAAATAACATTAAGCATAATAAGTCCCCAGACAAATAAGACCACTCCAAAACCATGTAGTATTCTTCCTTTTAACGTTTGCTTCCTCACCATGCAACCCTCCTGTAAAATTTTCAAACTCCAACTATATCCTCTTACCTTTTGGACATACTACAAAAAAGGAGCTGATTATATGCAAAATTCCATACATAAACATATCCTATTGTTGTTCTTCCTATTTCTTTTCTTTGTTATATGTTTCAGCCTAATCTTACATGCACCAAAAGATATGCCGAGCACCGTTTCGGTTTATAAATTACTCTTGTGTTATTTTCCTTATTGAAAAAGGTGTCTTGTGATGAGACACTTTTTTTGGCAAGAAAAAAGACCAACAATTTCCTGTTGGTCTTTCGTATATGTATCACTTCTCAAAGCGATCTAACATTTCATCTCTCATCCCAAAACTAACAACCGCAATTCCTACATACATAAAAATAAGAAATGCTGGATGCACTGCGTTGTACCAGCTGCTATCAACAATTAAATATACCGTTAATGCTACTACAAGTACAAACGCTAAAATAAACATATAAAAGTGTCTTGTACTACCCATGATAAACTCCTCTCTTCTCACTTCACCATTCAACAGTATATTTTATCGAATAATTCGATATGACTCAAGGTTAACTTTCTTTTATATAATCGAGTTCTACCTTTACAATGTCATCACAAGCTATTGAAATAATGGTTCCTTGTTTATCAATCGCTGTCACTTCTGCGTTATCCATTACACGATGCGCTACACGCTCTAACATTTTTCCATGATCTCGATAACAAAATTCCTTTATATCTTTAATTGTTTTACCATTTTCTAAATGATACACCATCCTGTAACACTTATAGCCCATTCTCTCACCCCAAATTGTTCGTTTTTTCACATATACATAAAAATGAGTTATATCTCTCTCATTACATCCTCTTAATTTCAATAAAATTCTAACAAAAATACACAATTTTATCAAACCGACTTTTTCAACAAAAAAGCCTAAAAATCAACTTTTTTCCCTACTATTACATAAAACATAAAAATTATTTACATTATTTTCATAATCTCTGCACAAATTCTCCACAAAAAAAGAACCCGCGTATAGCGAGTTCTTTTCATTTTACATGTACTCAAACTTGTACAGGAGCTGGCTTTTGATAACGTAAAACTGGTTTACGAGCAGCCATCGTTTCATCAAGACGCTTAATTACCGTCGTATGTGGTGCTTCTTGTACAACCTCTGGATTTTCTTCTGCTTCTTTTGCGATTTGAATCATCTTATCGATGAATCCATCTAATGTTTCCTTTGATTCTGTTTCTGTTGGCTCAATCATAATACATTCTTCCACGTTTAATGGGAAGTAAATTGTTGGTGGATGGTAGCCAAAATCAAGCAAACGTTTTGCAATATCTAGCGTACGTACGCCAAGTTTCTTTTGGCGACGACCTGATAATACAAATTCATGCTTACAATGTCTATCAAATGGAAGATCATAGAATGGTGCTAACCTTCTCATCATATAGTTCGCATTTAATACAGCATATTCTGTCACTGCGCGTAGTCCATCTGGACCCATAGAACGAATATACGTATAAGCACGAACGTTAATACCAAAGTTTCCATAGAATGGTTTTACGCGTCCAATTGCTTGTGGACGATCGTAGTTAAAGTGGTAACCATTTTCTGTTTTCTCTAAAATTGGTTTTGGTAAAAACGGAATTAAATCTGCTTTTACACCTACTGGACCAGAACCTGGGCCACCGCCACCATGCGGACCTGTAAATGTTTTATGAAGGTTTAAATGCACAACGTCAAATCCCATATCACCAGGACGTGCTTGACTTAATACTGCATTTAAGTTCGCACCATCATAATACAATTTACCACCCGCATTATGAACGATTTCTGCCATTTCTAAAATATTTTCTTCAAATAGACCAAGTGTATTTGGATTTGTTAACATAAGCGCTGCTGTTTCTTCATTCACAACACGTTTTAAGTCTTCTAAATCAACAAGACCATTCTCATTTGATTTTACTGTAATTGTTTCAAATCCCGCTACCGTTGCAGACGCTGGGTTTGTTCCGTGCGCAGAATCAGGCACAATTACTTTCGTACGGTTAAAGTCACCGTTTGCTTCATGGTATGCACGGATTAACATTAATCCTGTCCATTCCCCATGTGCACCAGCTGCTGGTTGCAGCGTAACAGTATCCATACCTGTAATTTCAATTAAATGCTCTTGCAAGTCGTACATTAATTCCATTGCACCTTGCACTGTTTTTTCATCTTGAAGCGGATGAATATTTGCAAAGCCTGGGAAACGTGCCACATTCTCATTGATTTTTGGGTTGTACTTCATCGTACAAGACCCTAATGGATAGAATCCAGAATCAACGCCGTGGTTACGGTTTGAAAGTGCTGTATAATGACGCATAATGTCAAGCTCAGATACTTCTGGAAGCTCTGCATCTTCTATGCGAATATAATCGCTCTCAAACACATCTTCTAATTTTACTTCTTCTACATCTAATTGGGGTAAGCTATATCCTACGCGTCCTTCTTTACTCATTTCAAAAATAAGTGCTTGGTCTTGGTTCTTCATTGGATAGCCCCCATTTCGTTTACAAGTGTGTCAATTTCTTCTTTTGTGCGAAGCTCTGTTACAGCTAAAAGCATATGATTTGCTAGCTCTTTATAATCACGGCCTAGGTCATAACCACCGATAATATTCTTTTGAACTAATGCATCATTTACTTCTTGTACTGGACGTTTGCAATCTACAACAAATTCATTGAAGAATGGACCAGCAAATGTTACTGCGAATCCTTTTGCTTCAAATTGACGTTTTGCATATTGCGCTTTAGAAATGTTTTGACGTGCCATTTCTTTCACACCTTGTTTTCCAAGTGCTGTCATCGCAACAGATGCTGCTAATGCGTTTAATGCTTGGTTTGAACAAATGTTAGATGTCGCTTTATCACGACGAATGTGTTGTTCACGAGCTTGCAATGTTAATACAAAACCACGTTTACCATCTGAATCTACAGTTTGTCCGACAAGACGCCCTGGAATTTTGCGCATAAATGCTTTCGTTGTTGCGAAATAACCGCAGTGTGGTCCACCAAACTGTGTTGGGATACCAAATGGTTGTGCATCACCAATGACAATATCAGCACCAAATTTTCCTGGTGGTGTTAATGCACCTAATGATAATGGATTTGAAGAAACGATAAATAATGATTTTTGCTCATGAACGATTTTTTCAATATCCGCTAACTTTTCCACTTGCCCGAAGAAGTTTGGATATTGGACAATTACGCAAGCGACTGTATCATCTACTTCACTTTGTAATACACTTAAATCTGTTACGCCATCTTTATGATCAATTTCAACAACTTCAAGATGTTGACCTTTTGCATATGTTTCAAGTACTGCTCTTGATTCTGGATGAACCGTTTTAGAAACAAGAATTTTCTTTTTACGAGTATGACCAGCTGCTAGCATTGCCGCTTCTGCTAAAGCTGTACCTCCGTCATACATAGAGGAGTTTGCTACATCCATCCCTGTTAATTCACAAATCATTGTTTGGAATTCAAAAATCGCTTGTAATTCCCCTTGTGAAATTTCCGGTTGGTATGGTGTGTAAGCTGTATAAAATTCTGAACGAGAAATAACATGATCAACAATTACTGGAGCATAATGATCGTATACGCCTGCTCCTAAGAAGGAAGCATAATCTTTTAAATTCGCATTTTTACGAGCCATACCAGACAGTTCTTTTAAAAGTTCTGGTTCTGACTTCGCTTGTTTAATTTTTAAATCCCCTTTAAAACGAACACTCTCTGGAATATCAGAAAATAATTCATCAATCGTTTGAACGCCGATCGTTTGTAACATTTCTTTTTTGTCTTCTTCTGTCATTGGAAGATAACGATGCAACATGAAATCTACCCCTCTCCCCGTTACTTTGAACGTTTGTAAAATGGTGTTGGAACGACTACTGCTTTGACGCGTTTATTACGAATTTCTATTTCTACTTCTGTATCAACTGCTGCATATTTTACATCAATTAATGCTAAGCCAATGCTTTTCTTTAACGTTGGAGATTGTGTACCACTCGTAACTTCCCCGATTTTTTCCTCGCCTACATATACTGGATAATGTGTACGAGGAATACCGCGCTCAATTACTTCGATGCCGACTAATTTAAGAGGTGCACCGTTTTCTTTGTATTCTTTTAATGTTTCTTTCCCAAAGAAATCTGCCTCTTTGTTTGTTTTTACTGCAAAACCAATTCCAGCTTCAATTGGTGTAATATCTTTCGATAATTCTTGACCATAAAGTGGAAGTGTTGCTTCAAAACGAAGTGTATCACGTGCTCCTAAACCACATGGTTTTAAGCCGTCTTCTGCTCCAACCTCAAGAAGTTTCTCCCAAAGTTTTGCAGCATCTTCACTCTTACAGTAAATTTCAAATCCATCTTCGCCTGTGTAACCAGTGCGTGATACAAGTGCTTCTACACCATCTACAAGAACAGGGTTTTTAAATTTAAAAAACTTAATTTCTTTTAAATCTTCTGACACAACTTTTTGTAAAATGCCTTCTGCTTTTGGTCCTTGAATTGCAAGCTGTGCAATTTCACTAGAAACATTGACTACTTTCGTATCGCCAATTACATGACTTGCTAACCATTCGTAATCTTTCTCGATATTCGATGCATTGATTACTAGTAAATAGTCTTCTTCGCCACGTTTGTAGATTAATAAATCATCTACAGTACCACCATTTTCGTAACACATTGCTGTATATTGTGCACCTCCTACCTTTAAGGTAGAAACGTCATTTGTAACAACACGTTGTAAAAATGCTAAACTATCTGTTCCCGTTACTTCTACTTCTCCCATGTGAGACACGTCAAAAAGGCCTGCTGCTGTACGAACAGCTTCGTGCTCTTCTTTAATGCTTGAAAATTGAACTGGTAATTCCCAACCACCAAAGTCGATTGTTTTCCCACCATACTTCGCGTAAACATCAAATAGCGGTGTACGTTGTAATGTAATCATGTTCTTTCCCCCTTATGCTGTCTATGACAAATCAATAAAAGTTGGCTTCCCCTATCTAAACATTTTTCATTCAGAAAAGATGGGATATACGGAATCTCAATGCATTTTTTTATGAAAGCGTAAATAAAAAAGTACTTTCTTGGATAAAATACGAAAGATTCCATTCATTTCACACCATTATCCTAACATTTTTCGATCTATTTCATCAATATTCTAGCATAAAAAATAATTTGGAATTTTTTATTCTTATACTTGCAAAAACGACTTCACCTAAAAATGCTAGAAATTATCGTTTTGGGTGAAGGGTATAATAATAACCGTTTTAGTTTACAGAAGGTGGGAGAGTTTTCATGAATGTCGATATTTCCGTAGATCGGACATGGCAAGAAAATTTTTTAAAACGAATTGATGAGGACGGACCTTGGACAAATTGGGAACTATATGATTTAGCCTACAAAACAGAAAAATCATTACTTGTCCCTACATTCGATGGTTTGCAAGCACCTAAACATTTATCCCATTTCACACCACTTCCTCATCAACTAGAGGTAGCACAAACTGTTATTGAGCAAATGAATGGAAAAGCGATACTAGCAGATGAAGTTGGGCTTGGAAAAACAATTGAAGCAGGTCTTATTTTAAAAGAGTATATGGTGCGCGGTCTTGTTAAAAAAGTACTTATACTCGTTCCAGCCTCCCTTGTTTCCCAGTGGGCATATGAACTTAACACAAAGTTTTTTATCCCTGCAGTTGCCCAGAGAAAAAGCTACTCATGGGAACAAGCTGACGTCATCGTTTCATCAATTGATACAGCAAAACGTTCACCGCATCGTGATATCATTTTAAACCTAGAATATGATCTCATCATTATTGATGAGGCACATAAACTCAAAAATAATAAAACAAAAAACTATGAATTTGCGCAGCGTCTAAAAAAGAAGTTTTGTTTATTACTAACTGCAACACCTGTCCAAAACAAAATCGATGAAATCTTTAATCTTGTTTCCTTATTAAAACCCGGTCATTTAGGGAATCAATCTAACTTCGAAGAATACTATGCTTCTAAAAATCGCTCTACAGAGTCCGATGAAGATTTGAAAGCCCTTATTAACAAAGTCATGGTACGAAATCGACGAAACGGTACAGGGATTGAGTGGCCTAAAAGGCACGTTCGAACCATATTTGTTGATTTTAATGAAGAAGAACGGGCTCTGTATAACGCGATTGAACATTGGAAAGGACAAGACGCCTTTACCTCTGCCTTTTCATCATTAACTTTGAAAAGAGAAGTATGTAGTAGCCGAGAAGCAGTTTATTATTCACTTAAAAAACATGTGGAAAAAAGACAAAAAGAAAATGAGAATTATATGCCAGATCCATATATCGATGTTTTAATGGATAAAATCAATCATATTCCTTTTAATTCAAAAGCAAATCAAACACTAGAGCTTATAAAGGAAATTGATGATAAAGTTGTTATCTTTACAGAATATAGAGCAACGCAAATGTACTTACAATGGTTTTTAAAACAGCATGGTATTTCATCGGTTCCCTTTCGAGGTGGATTCAAACGTGGGAAAAAAGATTGGATGAAAGAACTCTTCCAAAATCATGCGCAAGTGTTAATCGCAACAGAAGCAGGCGGTGAAGGAATTAACTTACAATTTTGTAGTCATATGATTAACTATGATTTGCCTTGGAATCCAATGCGGCTTGAACAACGGATTGGACGTATTCATAGACTTGGACAAAAAAATGATGTCCACATTTATAACCTAGCGACAAAACATACAGTTGAAGAACATATTTTGAAACTTCTATACGAAAAAATCAATTTATTTGAGCGAGTCATCGGTGAACTTGATGAGATTTTAACAAGGATCAATATGAAAAATATCGATGCGCATATTCAAGAGATTTTCGCAGGGTCAAAGAGCGAAGGAGAAATTCGAATTAAAATGGAAAATTTAACATCCATCATCGACTTTGCGAAGAGAAACGAAGCTGAGGTGCAAGGTTATGCAGCAACATGAAATTCATAATTATTTATGGAGTTTTTTTGAAGCAAACGACTGTGAAATTTCCCGGCGTTCCCCACATCTACTAGATGTACAATTAACAATTGAGATGGATAAACTATTGATGAATCGCCCTTTTTACTGGCATTACCTTGAGAAAACAGGCGGCGTTCCAAATCCGATGAAACTTACTCTCATTACAAATCCAGAGAACGAAGAGGAGGAAGGTGAGCTGATTCACTATGGTTCTCCTCGCCTGCATCAAATCTTTCAAACAACAAAAGAACTGGGATCCTACATACGTTTATTCGAAGAAGTGAATTCAAGTGGTACAACTCATACACCACTTCACCCATGGCTTGGCGTTAATGTAAAAGTATGTTATCAATGTGATCGAAAAAAAGACATACTTCATTCCATTGGGATTCATCTTATTTCTGGAACAATGATTACAAACTTTCATGAAACAGTAGCAAAAATTCGGCTCACGCCAAAAATACCAGATTTCAGCTTTACACTTACTCCAATTATTAAGCCGCAAAGTGGGCTCCAGCGAATAGAAGATGCATTAAAAAATCTCATCGCAGCAGATGATCATACATGGGCTGAAGAAGCACGTGTGCGCTGGAACCATGATTTAGCGCTTCTAAATCGCTTTTACGAAGAAAGCGAAGAGCTTCCGGAAAGCTACGAAATAGAAAAGCAAGCATTACAAGAGCAATACGAACCTCGTGTTACGATGCAAATTATAAATGGTGGACTTTTTTATGTAACCGCTAATCATTTCTTTCATAAGAAAAGCCCCTTCTCATGAGAAGGAGCTTTTCTTATATTTTCCCATTATACTTCCGACCATCATTATGTTCTTGTTGTTGCTTTTCTGTCATTCGTTTTTGATATTCCCTGTCTTTTGCACTCACATGGTTTGCATCTGTTGGAAGATTCTTTTTCGAACGTCCTACGCCATTGCTCATCTCTTTCACCCCTTATGCTTTTCAAATTCATTCTTATTGTCAGCTAGGGGAGCAATCCTTATGCAAAAATAAGAGAAGCTTTTTCGCTCCTCTTATTCCTTCACATATTTCTGAAACATATCGTGCAAGCCTTGATTTACGAGATGAGAGATCTGTTCGTCAGATTTATGCGGATAACGATCACGCAACCTGATAGATGCTTTCACCATTAAATTTTCTAATACAGAACGGCCACCTTCACCATAAATAATTTCAGCATATTCTACAAGCCTTCCATCTTCTATAGTTGCTGGATTATGATTGAAGAAAAATTTACTCATTGTCTCCACCTCTCTTTTTTGATAACGTTTACATTTATATAGATTATTTATGTTATTTATTTCACAATATTGTATGCATGTATAGATGATTAGTTTCATTATAAAACAACATGACGATAGGAATAACTTAAGTTTTCGTCAATTTTGTGAACAAACTTTTAGAAATGAAAGCGTTTTAATTATTATATAATAAAAAAGATTACCACGCTAGGGGCAATCTTCTTTATTTCTACTAAAAACTCACGTTTCACTTCGTACACGCTAAAGACTTTTGTCGTATCTATATTCACCATCTTGAAGCTGATTGAGATTGATTTCTAAATTAGAATAATTATATTTCTTTCTATATATTAGTTATCAAATTAATCTTGTTCAATATTCAAAATTATATTGTAGAATATATCTATAACTAAGGAGGCATAACATGAACCAAAATAAGAAAGTTGTATTCGATCTTATCTTTTATCTCGTCTTTCCTTTTGTCATTTGGAAATTCGCAAAAACTCATATTGATCCTTATTACGCGATGCTTATTTCCTCGGTGCCGGGAATTCTTTATACACTGTACTGCTTTAAGAAAGAAAAGCAGTTCAACGTCACAGGGTTCTTTATTTTGATTACCCTCATTGCTAACACGGCAGTAGATTTATTGTCTGGATCTGCTGAGCGCATGCTGTGGAATGACGCATATTATCATATCGTACTCGGGTGCATTGTCATTTGTACAATCTTTATTAAGAAACCACTCATGTTATATTTCGCAGCTGATATTGCAGCACTGCAAGGACATGACCGAGATAAAAGCCGCGTCCTTTACCGCGATAAACGTATATATCCAGCCTTACAATACTTAACATTATTTTTCGGTCTCCAATTCATTTTAAAAAGCTTTTTAAAAATTTATTTCATCTCTGTCTTTGGAGTAGATGGATACGGTGAAATGAGAGCCATCATGACCGCAGTCGGTTGGGGAATTTCCATATGTATTGGCATAGGGTTTGTCTGGGTGAATAATAAAATACACGCAGTAACTGAACAGAGTGAATCTACCAATAGGGTATAAATAATCAAAAAAATAATAAAAATCCCCCTGTACATGTACAGGGGGATTTTTATAGGTTTGTCTGTCGAATCAATGACAAGTATATACTCGTCGCAAAAATTTTACTATACCGCCTCGCACAATTACTAGCGGTAAATCATTCCAATTTTTATTAACTTGATTTTTTTCTTTTCTTCTTTACATTTTGATAAAACAAAGCAGCACTAAGCGGCATCATTCCAAACCATCTGTTTAAAAATGGCGCTTTCTCAGCACGGCGTTGTTCTTTCTTCTGCTTTCGATCCTCTTTTGGAGCATCCATATATGATACAAATTGTTGCGTCACAAAACGCACATAATCATTAGTAGACATATTATCATCACCTCTACTTGATTAGTATGCCCACTTTTTTACGCATTAATCTTTCGCAGTAGCTCCTTCACAATCTCTTCCACATTTTTATTTGTCGTATCTATATAGACATAAGCTTCTTCATAATATGCCCGGCGGTTCTCAAACTTCTCTACAAACGCCTCTATGTTCTCTTTTTGAAATAATGGACGCGTTATATCTTCGCGAAGGCGTTCTGCGATCACATACGGATCACAATATAAATACACAACCGTTCCATTTTCTTTCATCCACTGGCGATTCTCAGTTCGCTCAACAATACCTCCACCAGTTGTAATAATTAAGTTACTCGTCGGTAAAGAGCGTAGCATTTCACTTTCGTATTGACGAAATGTATTTTCCCCTTCTTCTGCAAAAATATCACGAATTAACTTCCCTTGCTTCTCCTCAATTTTTTGATCTGTATCTACAACTGGAATATGCAATCGTTCACTTAGCACTCTCCCAATTGTTGTTTTTCCTGCTCCCATGTAACCTGTTATGTAGATGGATTTCATTTTGTTACCTCTTTTCTATCAAGTTGTTCATTGTTTAATTATTTGTATTATAACGAAAGATTGACTGATGCGGTTTATGTTACATGCTACTTGCACAACTAAAAAACGTTTTGTCCTTCATTTTGTATCAAGAACAAAACGTAATGGTAATAAGCTCTCTACCTCATCGCTCCTCTACCCAATTTATAACCCGTTTATTTATTTTATCGTATTGAAAGTTCACTTTATAAGAATGCTTTTGTTTCGTCATACACTGCAATGTAACAAAAACAAGTTCATTCTCAAATACATAGTTCCCACTCGCCTCACCATTTTTATATCGAAATAAAAATGCATCATTTTGTTCTTTTTCCAGCAAGTCTGTCTTTATCGAGACAACCGCTTGATCGGTAATCTCTTCTAACAAAAACTTTTGCTGCGCCTCTTTATAAAATCTTTGATCAGATTGTAACATATTTATTTCATATATAAAGAATGAAAACAATAAGAAAAGAAGGATTAATGTGCCCGGCATCGCAAAACCATCTTGTTTTCTCATGTTTTCAACTCAATAGGTGTGTAACGTGTTGCTATACCGTGATACATTTTACCACTTATATCTTGCACATGTATGGTTAATACATTAGATGTTAAGTCATAAGAAACCGAACTGACCTTTTGTAATATAATCTCCATCCCTAGCCTATTTACTTTTCTCACGATGTTATTTCCTAACACTTCATATGTTACATTAACTCTGCTATTCAGTTGGAAAAGGAGTAAATCTTCTTGATTTTCTAACTGGACATCTTTTCCCATCTGACTCTCCCTAAACTCTAATTGCACTTGTTCCATGAACACATCCCATTCCCAACTATTTATTTGCTTCGAATACGGTTTCTCAATAAATAAACCATGGAGGCGCGGCACAAGAAGAAAGAAAATAGATAAAAACAATACACATAACAGCATTTCTAATAACGTAAATCCTGCTTCTCCCTTTTTACTTTTGAGCATAGCGACATTGTTCCATTCTTTTTTGTTTAACGTCTTTCCAAATTGCACAAACCTCTTCTCCCTGCCAATGCGTCTGGTATACAACACCATCTATTGTCTTCTCTTTTTGCTGCTTCGGCCGATTTTGATACATATATAGCGCTGCTTCCCTCTTCAACAATACATGTGCTTTATATCGAGATTGAATATTTTTTCTTTCTTGCATAATAAGAAGTGTTTGCGGAAGCAACAGTGATACAGCCATCATTAATAAACTTAACGATACGAGCATCTCGAGCATAACCGATCCTTTTTGACACTTCACGATACGTAAATCTCCCTCTTCCAAGTTGAAATACAATTTCATAAGTGTGTGCGCGATAAGAAAGTAAGATTGTACCACCTTGGTTTATATTTCCATTTTTATTATAGGTCATTGGATTCGGAAAAGTATTTAAATCAATCTTTATATCACGTTCATATTCCCGGATAAACAGGGAACGTTTATCCCCAGATTTCCAAATACTGTACATATGTTTTTCAGGGACCCATCGTAACATATGAAGATTCCGACGGTTTATAGCTAACTGCTGCATATACAATATATCTTGTGAAAATTGTTTTAAAAACTGTTCGACTTTTTGCCTTTCATATAATGGTGTAACGTTAAAATAAGTAACAACGCTCAATATCGAGATGATAGATAGAACGAGGAGCATCTCTAAAAATGTAAATCCCTTTTGTTTCACGATTTACCAACTACGGATACTGCACCATCATCACTTGAAATACTAATTTGTTCTCCTTTTGGACACGTTGTGGAAGTAATGTACTTATCTTTCACTAATTCGTCGATAGTCGGTATCTTATTATGTTGTAATTGATAAGCCTGCACTTGCGATTCGACCGATTTTACGTAAGCATCACAACCTTTTCCTTGTACGGAAGAGCGCTGTTTAATGACATTCGGAATAATTAATAGAAGCAATACCGAAATAACAACCATCACTAATAGCATCTCTAAAAGAGTAAATCCTTTTTCATTTTTCATATAACTTACCTCCTAAATAGAATTCATCATCTGAAACATCGGCATAATCATCGCTAAATACATAAGAACAACAATTATGCCAATGCATGTAAACAGCAGTGGTTGAATAATGACTAAAATACGTTGAATCTTTCCTTCCATTTTTTCAATCGTTAATTCGCTATAATCTCCTAATTCTGTCGCTAAGTTTCCATTTGCTTGTCCATGCGCAATAACGTAAGACAGTTCACGCTCGTAATAACTGCTCTTCATAATAATAGAATCCAACTGTTCTCCCGCAGTTAATAACTCTTCAATCCGAATAGCTTCACATTGAAAAAACGGGTGATGTTTTTGTTCAATCATTAACGTTAAAGCTTCGAGTACCGATAATCCACCTTGTAATAGACCGCTTAATTGAACAGAGAAATAATGAGAATTTGTTAAAATAAGAAATGTTTTGATAAGGGGAATACGCACGATAATATTTACCCTTTGAATGGGAGGAAGCTTTCGTAGATAAAACACATATACGCATACTCCAAATGCAATGATGAGAAAAAATCCACCAATTATATATGGGAGCATTTGGATAAAGGACATAATTTGATCAGCAAAGGAAGCTGAAGTTGCATGTAAAGAACTGTACAATGTCTCAAATTGAGGAAGCAAAATAAGGTTGAATACAGCAAGAATTCCTAGTAAAAAAATAGATAAAAAAATCGGATAACGGAGAACTTTCATCATATCCTTTTGATGCTTATCTTTCCTATAGAGAAGTACACTTCCTTGCTTTAAAGCAAAAGAAACATCACCATGTTGCTGCGCATAAAATAAATAACTTAATATGTCCGGATGAAACATCATTTGCTGAAAAGCATCGTGTAGACTCTGTCCATTTTTCAATTCTTCAATAATATGCTGCAGTTGTAGCCGTTTTGCAGAGGATAATTGAAACTGTAAAAATTCTAGCGCTTGTAAGAGAGGATAGCCTTTTTCTAACAATTCCCCAAGCCTTTTTAATAACAAGACTTGTTCATGTAATCGCCACCCTTTTCGTTCAAACATAAACATCCTCTTCTAAAAATCCTAAAGCATACCCTTTTCTTATACATGATTGCAATGTTTCATAATGATAGGTTACATGCTCTCCATTCGCTTCACGAATCGCTTGTTTCAATTCAAGGCCATATAGCAACTCATAAATGCTTGCTTGCCGCACTTTCCTCATCGCTTTACATAACGGCGAACATTTTCCTTTACAAAATGGACACTTCAATTCAACAAGGCGCTGCGCTGCCACTGCAAGTAATGATTGCTCAATTTCTTGCCTTGTAATTCCATAGTCCATCAAACGCAGCACAGCCCCTTTTGCGTCATTTGTATGCAACGTGGTCATGACTAAATGTCCTGTTAAACTTGCACGCACAGCTACTTTCGCTGTTTCTTCATCACGAATTTCACCAACTAAAATAATATCAGGATCATGACGCAAAATTGCTTTTAAACCAGTTGTATACGTGATACCTGCTTTTTCATTAATTTGAATTTGTAATAAACCGTCCTTTCGCTTTTCGATTGGATCCTCAAGTGTAACAATACGGCGCGTTTGTCCCTTTTTCGCTACCTCTAGCAAAGCATACATTGTCGTTGTTTTTCCAGATCCTGTTGGTCCAGTAAATACGAGTAATCCATGAGAATGATGTAAAAAAGAGAGAAGTGTTTTCGCCGAGTTTGGAAATAAAGAAAGATGGGAAAGTGGCTGAACCGACGCTTGCAAGTGCAAACGAATGACCAGGCTTTCGAGATACACAGTTGGCAGTGTAGAAAGACGCAAGTGAACTTCTTGCCCATCAATTTGTAAATACAATGATCCATTTTGTGGCTTACGCCTTTCCCCTATATCCATAGACGCTAAAAATTTAAAATGCGAAACAAGTCTTTCTCCAAATTCTTTTCTAATATAATGCTTCGTCACCAAATCTTTTCCAATACGTAATTGTATAACTGCATCCTTTTGTCGCGGCACAATATGCAAATCGGATGCCTGTAATGCACATGCTTCCTTCATAATTGTATTAGCAAAGTGCTCAACACCATTCATCGTTATCCCTCCTTACTATGTATATATCATGAAGAGATACATAAGAAAAATCATGATTTTTGCGTTTTTTCATTCTCAAAAAGGAAAAATATGTTTGTGAAAATATGAACAATTTCTGAATTATTGACTAAAATTACATATATGCAACTTTATCTGTATTATAATGTTAATATCTTGGATAAAGTGATAAAGGTGGAGATCCTCATGGAACAAGCTTTAAAAATTACAGGTGTACTATCTGATCCAACTCGCTATTATATTTATAAATATATTTCTCAAAAACATAGTTACGTAACTGTACAAGAAATCGCAGATGAATTTAATATCCATCCAAACGTAGCTCGTCTACATTTATCAAAATTAGAAGACGTTAATATGTTGAAATCTGAAACAAAAAAAACGGGAAAAGGCGGAAGACCAAGCAGATTATATGTATTATCTGAAGACTTAATTCAATTACAATTCCCATTTCGCGACTATCAATTATTAGCGAAAATTGCTTTCAATTCATTACTAAGCCTCGGTGCAGCTGGTGAAAAGGCACTATATGAAACAGGCAAACAATTTGGTAAAGAATTAATGGAACAACATATGCAGCGTTTAAATATTAATGAAAATTCCTTAACATTAGAACACAAAGTTAAAATTGCAAAAGAAGCGTTATCAACTGCTGGCTTATCTCCTTCATTTGAATTAAGTACAGATGGCACACAAATTTTCTATGATGTTTACAATTGTCCATTTAAAGAAGTTGCTGTTCATCACCCTGAAGAAATTTGCAATATGCACAGCGATATGATGAAGGGGATTTTTGAATTCCTATTCCCGAACATGGAATTAACACGACATGATAACTTATTAGACGGATGTAAATCTTGCAATTACAAAGTTCATCTATAATTTCTTCATATGAAAATGTGTCAAAAAGAAGTCAATTACATTTGGCTTCTTTTCTTTTTTCGCAAATATTTACAATAGTAAGAAAAATAAACTATAATGAAGAGAGGTTTACTTTTTTTAGAAAAGGAGGGAGATTGCATGGAGCGCATGTTTCGCGTTCTCGGCTTTTGGACTGGAATTTTCTCAGTTATGTTTTACTTAGGGGATATGCACGCAACTGCACTATTATTTTTAGGCCAAACAGGATTCTTCGTACTTTTAAGTTATTTAAAATTAACAGAGCGTATGTATATATACGTATTTGGGGCATATTTAACTGTTTTCTTCATTGGATTTACATACTATACAACATTCTTACTTGTCCCAGGGGCTGGGCATTAAAAAGGTGGCAAATTGCCACCTTTTTTTATTTTTTTCTAATTACCTAGTTGACTTATAGGTTTTATTGAAATATATTTTATATAACAGATTGGGATTAGGGGGAATCATCATGAATACACTGCTAGTCAGTATTAACATTGCGGTCATGCTCATATTAGTTGGCATATTATATTATATGCAGCGCAAGCATGTATCTTTTAATAAACGCGTATTTACTGCTTTAGGAGTCGGAATTACATTTGGTCTTATCTTACAATTTATCTATGAACCTACTTCTAAAGTTATTATCGATTCAAATAACTGGTTTAGCATAATCGGTAGCGGCTATGTAAAACTGCTACAAATGATTGTTATGCCACTGATTTTAGTTTCCATTATCTCAGCATTTACAAAGTTAAAATTAACAAAAAATCTTGGTAAAATTAGCGGACTTATTATCGGAATTTTAATTCTTACAACTGGAATCGCTGCCGCTGTTGGTATTGCCGCAAGCGCAGGGTTTGACGTTCAAGCAACTGGTTTACAACAAGGTGATGCAGAAACAGCTCGCTTAAAATTAGTGGAAGAAAAATTCACTTCCATTGAACAAACACCCATTCCACAAAAATTATTGGAGTTATTACCTACAAATCCATTTCTTGATTTAACTGGTGCACGTCCAACTTCAACAATTTCTGTTGTAATCTTTGCGGCATTCATTGGAATAGCCTTTATCGGTGTGAAAAGAAAATATCCAGAACAAGCAGAGTTATTTAAGAAAATGCTTGATGCTGTTTATGCAATTGTAATGCGTATGGTAACGTTAATTTTACGCCTGACTCCATACGGCGTATTAGCTCTTATGACAAAAACAGTTGCTGGTAGTGATGTGAACGCCATTTTAAAACTCGGTAACTTTGTTCTAGCATCTTACGTAGCGCTTATCGTGATGTTTATCATTCACTTATTATTAATTGCTCTATCTGGTTTAAATCCAATTCAATATTTGAAAAAGGTATTCCCAGTCTTAACATTTGCCTTCACTTCTCGCTCTAGTGCAGGTGCAATGCCATTAAATATCGAAGCACAAAAAGAAAAACTTGGTGTTTCAGAAGGAATTGCAAACTTTGCTGCTTCCTTCGGGGTATCTATCGGTCAAAATGGTTGCGCAGGTATTTATCCTGCTATGCTGGCAATGATGGTCGCTCCAACTGTAGGTATCGATCCATTACAACCACAATTTATTTTAACTTTAATTGCCGTTGTTGCGATTAGCTCATTTGGTGTTGCCGGCGTTGGTGGCGGAGCAACATTCGCGGCATTGATCGTCCTCTCAACAATGAACTTACCGATTGGTATTGTTGCTCTTGTTATCTCTGTTGAACCATTAATCGATATGGGTCGTACAGCTCTTAACGTAAGCGGATCAATGACAGCAGGCCTTATTTCTAGTAAATGGCTTGGTGAATTAGATCATGATACGTATAATCAAGATGATATAAAAAGTAAGGAAATTGCTTCATAAAAAGAAACTTTCATAAAAAAGGAATGCTAATTAATATAGCATTCCTTTTTTATTCCCTACAATCACTATTTTGCATATCTAATCTGTTTCTTTTGCTCCAAAAGATCCAATTCCGGGATTTGCTTCTCCGCCAAAATCAATACTTCTTCGATTAATGATTCCAAATCCTTTATACTGTTTTCTGGATTTCCTATCAAGATATAGGTCATTCGCTTATAAAGTTTTTCAGGTTTTACTGTCATTCGGTCAATATTATAAGGCATCCATTTAAATGCAGGATGATGTACATACATTTTATTAAGACCGAACAAAACGCCAAATATATTCTTCTGCACGTCACAAATTACATCGTATAGCATAAGCCAATCTTTGCGTGTTAAAAGTGCTTCGCGGTTATTCCATCGATTACTTAGTAAAAGATTCTCTGTAACCATCTGTTTGGAAAGTTCTAACGGATATTCTGCGATTCTATCTTTTAGTTTTCTAATTGTTTCTTGCCCATGCAAGCTCACACCATCCTGAACGGAAGCTACAATACATTGTTTCTCATAATCAATTTCATACTTGTCCACTACATCAGAAATAAAATGTTCAACTGTTACAGTTAAAAAGTTACTTATTTCTAATTTAATCCCGTCTTTCGTTACATAAGATTCCGACCACTCTTCCTCTTCATACGGATGATACGCCAAAATGGTACCACCGACATTTTTAATAGGCCCTTCGCGTTCTTCATCTTCTGGCGGTGCTGACCATAAAATATGCAACTCTATATCTGAATTTTCATCTTGCCAGTTTCTTGATACGGATCCTGCCAAAAGAATTGCTTCTACTTTTGGATTTTGTTTATAGATTTCTGCCATATCTATCGCTTTTTGCACTAAATTCATGTGATTTCCTCCATGTTTGATTGTCCCTTTATATATTTTTCTTTGGCATTACTACAATGTTTCTATTTATAGATTAATAGAAATTCATTACCACATCAACTAATCGTCTTTTATTTCTGAATATTATTAATAAAAATCTCTTCGTTTCCAGGTGTATAAACAGAAAAAAGGATATATACTCCTATATTGAGCATAGTATCCTCCTCTTCATTATCTATTGATATATCCTATTAAACAACTAACAAAAATAAAAATAGAAATTTCGCTTCACAGCCCGTCCCTTTTACAAATAGCCATTTTGCTCGCACCATTCATGAAATTGCCCTACATCTACTCCTACTAAAACGATATCTTTTAATTCTACATCGATTATTTGATCATCAATAACAATAATAAAACTCGTTCCTTCCGTTCCTTCCGTTTTTTCTTTTTGCTTTACAATTCCAATTCGATTTCGGTACGGTCCATCTTTTACATATGCTTTTTGTCCTGTAATATCAAAATTCAAGATTCTCACCTCTTTTACTACGCTCAACTTGAAAATACACTTCCTTTCATTGCACTATTTCTGTATATATATGATGAAAAAGTAAAAGAGTCCTTCCTTTATTACAATTATTTTTTCTTTATTTCATTTTGATAAATTATACGTAAAAATTGTGCAAACAAACACTTGGAAGCGTTTTCTTAACCTTTTTTCATGTTATAATAGAAAAGCAGAACTGCGTAAAGAGGGAGAAAAATGGATATAACAATTATTACAAAAGTAATCGAAGCATTAAAATCATACGGATTTCAAGATGTAACATACTGTGAAGAAACCAAACAATTTTCATTTCATAACCAAACCGATATCATGAGCGGCTATGCAGAAATAACATACAGCAGCCAATTCGAAAAGTTTAACGTGCAAATTCATCCGATTGAAACCCACCATCAAGCAGAGTTACAAGAAGTTGAAAAACACATTCAATCTTGTATCCGAAAAGTCGAGTATTTAAATGCACTTCTTACAGGACAGAAGAAACTAACTGACAAAGTTATTATTATGTAAAAAAAGAACGTGATTATCTCACGTTCTTTTTCATTTTCATTTTCATTATTGTATATTCATCTTCTCTTTCAATTGTAAGCTCGTCACAGCTTCTAATGTATCCATTGCTTCTCCAATTGTCATATCAAAAACTGTCTTATCCTCTATATACGGGAACTGTCTAAAACGTTTTTCAAGCATTTTCACTGCGTCCGCTGAAAATACTGCACTATCTATACCAAATTCTGTTTCAAGAAGAACAATCCAATCTAAAATATGAAATCCTAATCCATTTACAAATGAAATGAGTTTTTCTTCAGGTTGTGAAGATAGAAATACGTAACGTTCCATTTCACTAAAGAGTTCTTCACCTAAAATTTCTGCGAGTTCCTCATCATGTTCACGATTTACGATTTCATCATATCCATAATCATCTACAAGTTCTTCTACTTCTTCCCCGTCCTCACAAAGTAGCTGGCTACGCAGTGCACCTTTTTTGAATTCACTCTTTTGAACAACTTCCAAGAAGCTTGTTTCCCATCCTTGCTCTAAATTCATGTTGATAACTCCTTTATGCTCTCTTTATTTTTAAATATATATTTTGTTTGAAGTTCTCTTTCGCTTTTTGATTACATAGCCTTACATGTTCAGATAAACGAGACGCTTTATATATTTTACCATTCATATAGACATGTGGGTCAATTAAGCGTTCCTTCCCACCTGAGTAACAAATATCATACTCTTGATTATTCTCTTCTAATATTACACTTGGATGTAAAGTAGCCAATACACTCGTTATCTCTTCATCACGACAACATTTCAATTTTTGAAGCAATGCCTCATCATCGCACAAGAAATCTTCAGTATGTATCACATGCTTTTCTAACGCAAGTTGCAAAACTTTTGTTAATACATGATAACTATATGAACCTAATGGATGTAGAAAGAAATCAATTGTTTCTTTGTAATAGACTGTTGTAAACCACTCTGCCGCCTCAATCGTACGAAGGCAGATTTGTTTTTCATGGACAATTAATTGCTTTAAAAATGTAAGGACTTCTTGTTTTGAAATCATTCCATACGTATATAAATCGCGAAGTGTATAATCTATACGATCTGCGCATAGAGCTGGTAGTGGTTGTTCCAATAGCATCCATTGTTCCCAGTTTTGAAGCATTTTAGAATCATATCCATACTTTTTCAAAATGCGTGGGATATCCGATTTTTCAATGACTGTATCAAAAATATGTTCATGATAGTCTTCATCTTTTTTATGTAATACACGATCTACAACGTGTGAAAAAGCAGTATGTGATACATCGTGAAGCAATGCTGCAATTTGTTCCGCTTCTCCTCCGCCCAGCATTTTCACAAGAAGCATAACTCCAATTGAATGCTCATAACGGGTTACATTCCACTCTGGTTTTACAAGAAAGCTCGCTCCAACTTGATGAATTTTTTTCAACCTTTGCATAGCTTCTGATTGTAATAGTTCTTCTAATACACCGTCTATTTCAAAATTACCGTATATAGTATCATAAACCTGCATGATTTATGCGTCTCCTTTATTCATGACGTATGAAATAAACTCCTCCAGTTCTCCTTGAAAAATACTCACTTCTGGTAAATGGTAAAACGTTGTTTGCAGCGGATTGTTTTTATGGTACAAATAGATCTTCTTTTCTAAAGCAATCGCCATACCAAGCTCCGTGTGACTTCCATTTCCACCATCTAATAAAGTGAAACTTTAATTAGTGGGGGTTTTCTTCATCTCCCACTGATTATCAGTCCTCACCAATCGGGCCTTTACGGGCAGTTTATCTCCCACCTAACTTCTTTGCTCCCGCCGAATTTTGAGGTGGGAGTATTACTGCCCTAAAGTAGTGAGATAAAAGTAGAAAAACATCAGCGTTTTGTATCGCTCACTTTTCTGCTTGACCAATCTTCTGTAATTGTGCTCTATTTGTCGCTCTTTCATTTTGAGTCCAATTATATGTATGATGCCACCCCGCCTCTTTCAATTGACTCGCTACAAATTGAACAAGATGTTTATTTTGAAAACCTGATGCAATATAGAAATTCATATGAATTAGCTGCTTATTTATACAAACAGAAGGGAAACTCCTTTTTAGCGCTCACGATAATAATAGAAGAGGAATCTTGTAAAAAAGGCCCCACCTTCAAAACTTATTTTACGTTTAAGTGGTGGGGGGCCTGATGGTCCTCTTTTATTTTTTGTTTTTTATCACTTTCACCGGCTAACATTTCTAACTCAGCCGTTATTTCCGATTTTTGCAAGTTTCGTTCTTGTGAAAATTTCCTTGAAATGTAAACAATAATACTACCAACATACAAAACAAAACATATAATCAGAGCAGTATTTTCAAAGAGACTCAGCTCCAAGACAGTCACTCCTAATCCATTCATATTTTCACGCTCAAAGAACTGGAATTTCCCTATTAAATCTCTGTTATTGTAACATAAATACAGTAATTCTTCGAACCTTTCATTCTACTAAAAAAAGCATGATTTTTTTAGAAATCATGCCTCTGTAATATATTTCATAATGATCTGTACTGCTTCTTTTCCACGATACTTCTTTAATTCTTTTTTATACTTTGCACAATTATAATTTAAATCTTGTATATGTTCCATAAGGGATGTCGCTGTTACATTTTCTTCATATAACACCGATGCATACCCTTGTCTTTCAAACGATTGTGCATTTAAAATTTGATCTCCGCGGCTTGAAGCTTTCGGTAATGGAATTAAAATCATCGGTTTTTGCAATGTTAAAAATTCAAAAATCGCATTTGATCCAGCACGTGAAATGACAAAATCCGTTGCCCCTAATACATCTGGTAATTCTCCGTGTATATATTCAAATTGTCTATACCCTGTCATGCCTTGTAACGTCTCATCTAAATTTCCTTTTCCGCATAAGTGAACAACTTGATAATTTTCAAGAAGCTCTGGCAATGCTTCTCGTACTGTTTCATTGATTTTCTTTGCACCTAGGCTTCCGCCCATAACCGTGATTACCGGTTTTCTAGCATGAAACCCAAGAAATTGTAATCCTGTTTCACGATTTCCACCAACAACCTCTTCCCTCACAGGTGAGCCCGTATAAACCACCTTTTCTTTCGGCAAATGCTGCGCAGCTTCTTCAAACGTAACAAATATTTTCGAAGCAAAGCGAAGTGCAATTTTATTCGCTAGTCCTGGTGTCATATCAGACTCATGTAATAAAACTGGAACACGATTTAACCATCCACCAATTACTACTGGTACAGATACAAAACCACCCTTTGAGAAAATAACATCCGGTTTTAATTTTCGTATTCGCACATAAGCATCCATGACACCCTTCAGAACAAGAAAAGGATCTTTTATATTTTTCAAATCAAAATAACGGCGCAACTTTCCGCTCGCTATACCATAGTACGGAATTCCCTCGTTCTCAATAATCGTTTTTTCAATCCCTTGATAAGAACCAATATAAGAAATATCCCAATCCTTTTCTTTCAGATGTGGAATAATTGCTAAATTAGGTGTCACATGTCCAGCCGAACCACCGCCTGTAAAGACTATTCTTTTCATTTGTCTCCCCCTTCTACACTATAGTACACTAAAATATCGTGCTTCGGGGTGAGCAAATACCATTGCCGTTACAGATGCTTCTGGCTCCATCATAAATCCTTCTGTTAGTGAGATTCCAATTTCTTCTGGTTGAATTAAGCGAAATAGTTTTTCTTGATCAGCAAGCTCTGGACAAGCTGGATAACCAAAAGAAACACGAATCCCTTGATATTTCGTACGGAATCGTTCTTCCATCGTCATCTCCGGTGAATCTGGAATTCCAAAACGATCACGAATTAACATATGTGTCTTTTCAGCAAGACCTTCTGCCAATTCTAATGCCAATGATTGGATAGCATGACTACGTAAATAATCCCCTTTCTCCTTCCATTCTTCCGCAATATCACGAACACCTTGCCCAACTGTAACAGATAAAAAGGCGACATAATCCATTTTATCTCCGACCGGTCTTAAATAATCTCCTAATGTACGGTACGGTGCTTTCCCTTGTCTTGGGAATGAGAAACGCTCTAGTACACGTGTGTGATCTTCTGGGTCATAAATAATAATTGTTTGTCCATCACTTTGAGCAGGAAAAAATTGATAAACAGCTTTTGGACGCAGCCAAGATTGACCTTCCCCCAGTAGTTCATCAATTAAATTATTTAATTCATGCGCCCGTTTATCTCCTTCCCTAAGCAATTTTTTCACATTTCCTTTTAAACCAAGATGATGCCCAATTAACATTTGTCTATTTAAAAATGGCGCAAGATGTGAAACTGGGATATCACGAAGTACGACCCGCTTTGTTGAATCTGGTATCATAACCTCCGCTGGTGCCAATGGTTCGATTACAACTGGCAGTTCCGCTTTTTTCTCCTCTTGTTTCACAACAACATGAAGATGATGATTCTTTTTTTCCTGCTTCAATTTTTCCCGTTCTTCTTCTTTTTGTAATCGATTGATAAGGTCCAGTCCGGTCATCGCATCGCTTGCATATAACACAAGTCCATTATAAGAAGGTGAAATACGGTTATCGGTAAACTTTCTTGTCAATGCTGCACCACCTACAACAATTGGAATATTAATATTTGCCGCTTGTAAATCTTCAGCAGTTGCTACCATTTGTTGTGCCGATTTTACTAATAATCCGGAGAGCCCAATAATATCTGGTTTCTTTTCTTTTACCTCTTGAACAATGCGATCAGAGCGGACATTGATTCCTAAATTGACAATATCATAGCCATTATTAGATAAAATAATTTCTACCAAGTTTTTGCCAATATCATGTACATCACCCTTTACAGTTGCTAGTAATACTTTTCCTTTTTTCGCACTATCACTAGATTCCATATAAGGCTCTAAATATGCTACAGCTGCTTTCATACTTTCTGCACTTTGCAGGACTTCAGCAACAATAAGCTCATTGTTATTAAATAAACGACCTACTTCGTCCATCCCTGTCATAAGCGGACCGTTAATAATATCAAGTGGCTTTCTTCCTTCTGTAAGCGCGAGACTTAAATCTTCTTGTAATCCTTGCTTTGTTCCTTCTATAATGTAATTTGCTAACCTTTCATCAAGTGTTAATATTTCTTGTATGACCGCTTCTTTTTTCTTCGCAACCCGATAAAAGTTTGTAAATTCTTCTAGTGTTTCTTTCGTTGTTTCGAATAATAGTGCATCTGCGAGTCCCTTTTCCTCTTCTGGAATGGATGCATAGCGTTCTAGTTTTTCAGTATTCACAATCGCATAATCAAGTCCAGCCTTTGTTGCATGATATAAAAAAACTGAGTTTAGCACTTCTCGACCAGCTGGTGGTAAGCCAAACGATATATTACTTACACCTAAAATCGTTAAACATTCTGGCAGTGCTTCTTTAATAAGACGAATTCCTTCAATCGTTGCTGCTGCAGATCCAATATATTCTTCATCACCAGTTCCTACTGGGAAAACGAGCGCATCGAAAATAATATCCGATGGACGTATACCGTATTTCTTCGTTAATAACTCGTAACTTCTTTTTGCGATTTCTAACTTTCTTTCTGCATTAACTGCCATGCCCTCTTCATCAATTGTCCCAACTACAATTGCCGCACCATATTTCCGGAGAAGCGGCGTCACTTTCTCAAATCGCTCTTCTCCGTTTTCTAAATTAATAGAGTTAATGACACCCTTCCCTTGTATGTACGTGAGAGCTTTCGCCATTACATTCTCATCCGTTGAATCTATCATAATGGGAACTTTTAATACTTTCGTTACTTCTGCCAAAAATCCCCCCATATCTTCCACTTCGTCACGATCTGGATCCGCCATACAAATATCAATAATGTGAGCATTTTTCTTCACTTGCGCCCTTGCAATCTCAGCAGCCTCTTCAAAATTCCCTTCAGCAATTAATCGTTTAAACTTTCTTGACCCAATAACATTTGTTCTCTCACCAACGAATAACGGCCTCATAGAATCATCATATTGCAATGCTTCTAAACCACTAATCCCATGACCTTCTCGCTCATGATTTTCACGTGGCTTGAGAGACTCAAGTGAAGCTTTTATCGCTCGTATATGATCAGGTGTCGTCCCGCAGCAACCACCGATAATATTAATCCAGCCTTCTTCAGCAAACTGCTTCACCTTTTCTGCAAGTGAAGTTGGTGACTCATGATAATGTCCATCCTCGTCTGGAAGACCGGCATTTGGATAACAAGAAGTATAACACTCTGAGAGATCCGACAAAGAACGAATATGTTCTCGCATAAATTCTGGCCCTGTCGCACAGTTTAATCCGACAGATAATGGTTTCATATGCTCAACTGATAAATAAAACGCCTCGATTGTTTGCCCCGCTAACGTTGTCCCCATCGGCTCAATCGTTCCTGAAATCATAAGCGGAACCGTACGATTCGCTTCCATAAATGCTTGCTGAATTCCTAAATACGCCGCTTTCACGTTACGCATATCTTGGCTCGTCTCTACAAGCAATACATCAACGCCACCCCGTAATAATCCACGCGCTTGTCTAGTATAAGCTTCAATTAATTCTTCAAATGTTACACCACCTGTTACACTAATCGCTTTTGTCGTTGGCCCCATCGCACCTGCTACATATACTTCTTTACAGCTCTCACTTACAGCTTGTTTTGCTAAAAACGCCGCCCGTTCATTTAACTCTTCATCTAAATGAGCTAGCTCATAATCATGTAATACGATATTCGTAGCACCAAACGTATTTGTTTCAATAATATCCGCACCAGCTTCAATATAAGCTTTATGGATACCTAAAATAACATCTGGTCTTGTTTTTACTAAGTATTCATTACAACCTTCATATTCTTCTCCACCAAAATCTTCTGCGGTTAAATCCTCCTGCTGAATCATCGTCCCCATCGCACCATCTAATATTAAAATATCATGTTTTAATCTCTCTTCTATCGGTCTCATCAGTTGATTCCCTCTTTCGCTTCTTGCTTTTCTTTCACATACTTAACGAGATTCTCTGTAATTTCATATTTTAAAAATGGTGTAATGAGATAAATACCGTTAAAGTATTTCATCGCAGCATCAATTAACTCTTGTGAAATGCGAATCCCTTCTTCAATTGCCAATTCTTGCGTATCATGTCCATCCATTCGTTGTCTTACTTCTTCAGGTAGTGTAATGCCTGGCACCTCAAAATGGAGAAAGTCAGCATTTCGCTTACTTACTAAAGGCATAATCCCAATAAAAATCGGCTGTTCTAAGTGATTTGTCGCCTCGTATACTTCTTCAATTAAATCTACATCGTAAATAGGCTGTGTTAAGAAATACTCTGCACCAGCTGCAACTTTTCTCTCCATCCTCTTCACCGCTGCTTTTAAATGCCTCACATGCGGGTTAAAAGCTCCTCCAACAGAGAATCTTGTCGCAGAACCAATCGATTTCCCTAAAATAGAACGTCCAACATTCATTTCCTTAATCATTTTAATTAATTCAATAGAAGATAAATCATATACAGACGTCGCTCCTGGAAAATCACCAACACGAGCTGGATCACCTGTTAAAGCTAACACTTCTTCCATTCCTAAAGCTGATAAACCAAGTAAATGGGATTGTAAGCCAATCACATTATGGTCACGGCACGTTAAATGCGTCAGCACTGGAATATCGTGCTTCGTTAATAATGCCCCCATTGCCATATTTGAAATGCGCGGAGATGCTAACGAGTTATCTGCTAATGTAATCGCATCTGCTCCCGCTCTTTTCAATGCCCTTGCCCCTTCAAAAAAACGTTGCGTATCCAATGTTTTTGGGGGATCTAGTTCAACAACAACTGTTGTTTGCTTCTTCGCTTTTTCCGCAAGAGTAACATGGGTGCTAGCACGTTTTGTTTGCATAGGAACCACTTGTTGTCTTGGAGCGATTTGTTTTTCTGTAACAGGCGTTACATTCGCAATCGCACGCTTCATCGCTTCAATATGTGCTGGCGTTGTACCACAACATCCCCCTAACAAACGAATACCTTGTTCAATAAATTTCGGTGTCATCTCTTCAAAATAAGCAGGACTTCCTTCATATACGTAACGTCCTTCTACATAGTTTGGAAGGCCTGCATTTGGATAAGCTGACAAATAACCATTTTTCGGAATCGATATCATTTTAAAAGCTTCCGTCATATGAAGCGGTCCTAACTGACAGTTTAAACCGACTACATTTGCACCGTAATCTAAAAGCTGTTTTAATATTTCATTTACATCATTCCCATTTTGAGTTGTGCCTGCTTCATGAAGAGCTAACTGTGCAATAATTGGAATATCTGTTTGTTTTCGCAGTACTTTCACCGCATGTAGCAATTCGAATTCATCATAAAATGTTTCTAATAATAATCCATCAATCTTTTCTTCTAATAATGCCTCGGCCTGCTCAAGTAACATAAATTCCCGTTCCATATCAGTCGTTGTAACGGCTCCAATATGCTTCATACCACCAATCGTCCCTAAAATAGCATTCTTGTCTGTCACGGCTGCTTTTGCAAGCTTTACTGCTGCTTTATTAATTTTGGTAACCTGATTTTCTAAACCATACATGCGCAATTTTGCTTCATTTGCACCATATGTATTTGTTTGAATAATATCTGCACCGGCAGCTACATATTGTTTATGAATAGATATAATTAAATCTGGATCTGATAGATTTAATTCTTCAAAACTACTTTGCAAACCATGAGAATGTAATAATGTACCAACTGCTCCATCACCGATAATAATTCCTTTTGATAATAAATCTAGAATTTTCACTTGTCTCCCTCTTTTCTATCAATATAAAAACCCCCTCTTCACCTTGAAGAGGGGGACATCATCAATCCTCCTCTTATCATGCAAAACAAATTGTTCTGCAGGTATTAGCACCGTTTCAAACATTTCGTTTGAAGGTTGCCGGGTTTCATAGGGCCTTTCCCTCCACCGCTCTCAATAAGAGTTTATCTTAATTATTAATTTATTTTTTAAAAGGAAATACGTGTACCTTTTAACAATCTTTATTAATTTTCTAATAAACTTATCATGGGACAAACTAAAAGTCAATGAAATTAGCAGGAAGATAAAAAATATTTAAAATAAAGTTGCAATTCAATTATCTTTTGTTGTAAAGTTAAAATCATAATAAAATTTCATACAAATTATTCTTATCTAGAGAGGTAGAGGGACTGGCCCTATGACACCTCAGCAACCATTAACATGTTCGTTAATAAGGTGCTAATTCCAGCAAATTGTGAAAAGATTTGACAGATAAGGAGAAGACTATATTCGCATGAAAGCCTTCTTCTTAGAAGGCTTTTTTTATTTTTTATTTTTTATCAAGGAGGAATTTAACATGTCAACAATCGAAACAAAACTAGCTCAAATCGGGAATCGAAGCGAAACGACTACAGGAACGGTTAATCCCCCTGTTTACTTTTCAACAGCTTATCGTCATGAAGGAATCGGAAAATCAACAGGTTTCGACTATTCACGAACTGGAAACCCAACACGCGGCCTTTTAGAACGCGCAATTGCTGATTTAGAAGAAGCGGAACAAGGATATGCCTGTAGTTCGGGAATGGCAGCGATTCTTCTTGTTCTGTCTTTATTCCGGTCTGGAGATGAACTTATCGTATCAGAAGACTTATATGGGGGAACCTATCGTTTATTTTCAGAACATGAAGAAAAATGGAATATTCGATGTAGATACGTAAATACACAATCTATAAAACAAATAGAACAAGCCATTACTTCTCAAACGAAAGCTATTTTTATAGAAACTCCAACCAATCCATTAATGCAAGTTACTGATATCGCAGCTGTCGCAACTGTTGCCAAACGGCACGGAGTCCTTCTTATTGTAGATAATACATTCTACACTCCCTATATACAACAACCATTAACAGAAGGAGCAGACATTGTTCTTCATAGCGCCACAAAATATTTAGGTGGTCATAATGATGTATTAAGCGGACTTGTCGTTGCAAAAGGCCAAGCGCTTTGTGAAGAACTTGCCCACTATCACAACGCTTCTGGTGCTGTATTAAGTCCATTTGATTCATGGTTATTAATTCGCGGGATGAAAACATTAGCTCTTCGTATGAAACAGCATGAAGAAAATGCAAAGAACATCGTTTCTTATTTAAACGCGGAAGATGGTGTAACCGATGTTTTTTATCCGGGAAGAGGTGGCATGATTTCATTTCGTCTTCGCGATGAAAAATGGATAAATCCTTTCTTACAATCTTTATCTTTAATTACCTTTGCAGAAAGCCTTGGCGGAGTTGAAAGTTTAATGACATATCCAGCAACACAAACACATGCAGATATTCCAGAAGAAGTTCGTACAGCACGCGGCGTATGTAATCGTCTCCTCCGCTTCTCTGTTGGTATTGAAAATGGTGATGATTTAATTCAAGACTTAAAGCAGGCTATTAAACATGTAAAAGAAGGTGTGAGAATATGAGTTATTCTTTAGATACACTCTTACTTCATAACCACTATAAACATGATTCACAAACAGGCGCGGTTAACGTCCCCATCTATAATACATCAACATTTCATCAATTTGATGTAGATACATTTGGTAAATACGACTATAGTCGCTCTGGAAATCCAACACGTGAAGCACTTGAGGACATAATTGCTTTATTAGAAGGAGGAACAAAAGGGTTTGCCTTTGCATCTGGAATTGCAGCGATTTCTACTGCCTTCCTCCTTCTCTCACAAGGCGATCATGTTCTCATTTCAGAAGATGTATATGGAGGAACGTATCGTATTGTAACAGAAGTCCTCTCTCGTTACGGGGTTTCACATACATTTGTTGACATGACAAATTTAGAAGAAGTAAAACAAAATATTAGACAAAATACAAAAGTCTTTTACGTTGAAACGCCATCCAATCCATTATTAAAAGTAACCAACATTCGTGCCATTTGCGAATTAGCAAAATCTGCCGGAGCACTTACATTTGTTGATAACACATTTTTAACACCATTATTCCAAAAGCCACTTGAACTCGGAGCTGATGTTGTGCTTCATAGCGCAACAAAATTCATTGCTGGTCACAGTGATGTTACAGCCGGATTAGCGGTTGTAACAGATGAGGAACTCGCTCAAAAACTTGGTTTCTTGCAAAATGCATTTGGTGCTATATTAGGACCGCAAGATTGTTCTCTCGTTCTTCGCGGTCTGAAAACATTGCACGTACGCCTCGAACACTCAGCAAGAAATACGAATAAAATTGCTCATTATTTACAAAAACACTCAAAGATTCAAAATGTGTATTACCCTGGATTACAATCACACTCTGGCTATGACATACAACAAGAACAAGCCCAATCTGCCGGTGCTGTTTTATCTTTCACGCTTCAATCCGAAGATGCTTTGCGACAATTTTTATCTCAAGTTAAACTTCCTGTCTTTGCAGTAAGTTTAGGAGCTGTAGAATCCATCCTTTCTTACCCTGCAAAAATGTCACATGCAGCACTATCACAAGAAGCACGTAATGAAAGAGGTATTTCTAATTCATTGCTCCGTTTATCAGTTGGCCTTGAAAATGTAGATGATTTAATTGCTGATTTTGAAAATGCACTTTCTTATGTCGAAGAACCTGTGAATGCATAATGATCATCTTAAATGAAATAAAATATAAACAGAACCTAATTTTTAGGTTCTGTTTATATTTCTATTTGCATCGTGTCATATGCAAACATAATATTGAGTCCATTTTTCTGAAGGTCCATTGCAATTTCACTTTAACTGTTATGATTTGTGAAATACGTTTCACCCCCTTGTTTTTTGATTTTCAACATGTTATCCCTTCTTTCCATCCAAAATCTCTATTCTATATAAGAGTACAAAACCCTTTTTCTTATTATTTTAAAAATTTTGTATATTTATTTGAAAGAACAAAAAAATCATGATAAAATCGTGTTATAAATGTATCTGTATCTTCAAACATATAGTAATTTTTATCAAAAAATCCCTTGTTACAAAACGTACAAATTTTGCGAAGTTATTTACATCATGTTCTCTTTTCTTACAATTTCTTTACTTTAGAACATTTTTTCTGCAACAACTATTTTCTTTTCTTTAGATTTTTGGTATTTATAGTATGGGTATAACAGCTCGCATGGAGGTGGAAAAAACATGTTAGAAACCTTTCAAAAGGAATTAGAACTGTACGAAAATAATGCAGAATTATTGAAAGTCCTTGCTCATCCTGTTCGTTTATGTATTGTAAAGGGATTAATCGAACGCGGTCCAAGCAATGTTTCGACAATGTACACAGGCTTAAATATGCCACAATCCACAATTTCACAGCATTTAGCAAAATTAAAAAGCGCTAAAATTGTTTCTAGTGAAAGAAAAGGATTAGAAATTTACTACAAAGTAGAAAATGAAACAATCATTCAACTTGTTCGTGTATTACTAGGTTAGGGGTAACTAAGCAGAAAAGGGCGTATTCTATATTTTCTATCTCATATCTTTAATATAAATATATATCATGAGAGAAAATATACAATACTACATATCCTAAAGTCGTATCAAACAAACAAGACGCAGAACTATTCTGTGTCTTGTTTGTTTCTACATATGTAAATACTTCTTTACATCAAAATGTGATATTCCTTTTTTTTGCATAACAACATCAAAAGCATCGCTCATCCCTCCATGTAAAATCATAGAACGAATCGCTCTGTTTTGTTTCTGTTTCTCAGAAAAAGGATCGGAATCTTGATGACTAGCAAGTTGTTCTAATATACCTGCTGCAAGTAAGAACTCCCTCTGTTTTGTATGCCACACCGTATGTAAAGCATTCTCTTCTCCTATTTCCTTCAATTCATCCCAATGAATATGTGTTGTTATATCCATTTCACCTGGATACTCGAGCGGGTTTCGAATAAGCCTATGGTTATAATACCCTCTTAGACTCCCTTCATGGTGCGCAGGGTGCATCCACTCCGCCATTGTATATCCATAATCTACCGTGATGAATAAGCCTTTCTTAAGCCATCTAGCAATTTCTTGCACATAGTTTTCCATTGCTATTGGTACTTCAAATCGCTGCCTTTCAAAAAGCTGAATATGACGTCTCCGGAGGTAACTACTTATTCTTCCTTCTATCGGTCTTAATACTTCAGCAAGCCTTCCTTCATCTGTATACGTAATCCGTACTTCATACAAATGACCATCTCGCCTCTCAACCACTTTAACAGGAAATGCATCAAACAATTCATTTGAAAAAACAACTCCTGTAAAAGACTCACCTAACTTCTCATAAGATTTATACAGCGAAACATTTTGAAATGAACCCAGTTGACGTTTTTGTAACTTTCTATGGAAAGGACTCACTTCAATAATAGAATACTGTAAATCTGCAAAAGTCTCCGGAGAGAACTGCTTCCATTCTTGTAAAACGGCATAGGCAAATCTTCCTGTTCCCCCACCAATTTCACAGATATTTGGAGGGATTTCTCCATTTTGGGCAAGACGAATAAAAAAACGTGCGAATGTCTTTGCAAATACAGAAGAAATATTACTACTTGTAAAAAAGTCACCATTCCTTCCAATCTTCTCACGTTCTTTCATATAGTATCCATACTCCTCATTATATAGCGCAAGGTTCATGTATGTACTATATGAAATCGAATAATCCTTTTCTTTCTCCATCCATTTTCTTAAAACGAACTCCATCCCCATAAGGCTCCTTATTGTAAAAATGGATTATTTTCTTTTTCGAAACCAATATTTGTTTCCGGTCCATGTCCGCATAATACTGCTGTTTCATCTGGCAGTATAAATAATTTTCCTTCAATACTTCCAATTAATTCTGCAAAACTTCCTCCCGGTAAATCTGTTCGACCAATACTCATTTGGAATAATACATCTCCTGAAAATACAGCATTTGCCGCTTTACAGTAATATGAGATACTGCCTGGAGAATGTCCTGGTGTCTCAAACATTTCAAATGTAAAGGACCCAATTGTTAACATTCCTTCTCCTTCAATTATTTGATCAGCTGGTTTCGCTGTAATACTTCGATTCATCATAAAGATTTGCGAACCATTGATATTCCCATCACCTAGCCAATCCGCTTCCTCTTTATGTACATACACCGGAATATGAAAAGCATCTCTCACAGTATCAACTGCACCAATATGATCGAAATGAGCATGTGTTAATAAAACCGCTAATGGTTTTAATTGTTCTTCTTGCAAATACGTTACAAGCTTCTCTCCTTCACTACCTGGATCAAAAATAATACATTCTTTTTGATCATTGCTTAAAATATATGCATTTGTTTGTAATGGCCCTAACGGCATTTGTATCCATTTCATGTTTAAATCTCCTCCAGTTGTTGAACTTACTTTTATGATACAACATTTCTTTCCCTTAGGAAAAGAAACGATGCTATCTCGACAATCATTTCTAAAACATGTACAATAAAAAAGAAGAAATATTGCAAAAACTCAAACGAAAGAATGAGAGAGCAGAGGGGGATCATATATGGGTCTTGTTATCATTTTTGCGTTAGTCACTCTGTTAGCTGTATTCGCAACCCTTAGAACATTACGTGAAAAAAATCTACTTGCGGGCGGCTTTGCTATTGCAACCGTACTTGTTTTCGGATGGTTTACAATTATGACTGTCCTTAATAGCGGGTACCCACCTGCTGCTTAATTCACTTACAGTTCTATTCTTCATCAAGATTTTGCATAAAGTGAAACTTTAATCAGTGGGGGTTTTCTTCATCCCCCACTGATTATTAGTTGAACCAATCGAGCCGTTACGGGCAGTTTATCTCCCACCTAACTTCTTTGCTCCCGCCGAATTTTAAGGTGAGAGTATTACTGCCCGTTAGTGCGGGATAAAAAGAGGAAGGGATCTCCCTTCCTCTTCTCATTATCACGCAAGTATCAGTAGTCCCGCCTTAATGTCGATTCGTCCTCACTGATTACCCTCTTACTTCATAACTTCATATTTATGCTTCTTCACAAGCCAAGCTCCGCCGATTACACCAGCATCATTACCAAGCGTTGCAATCGCGAGCTTTGTGCTCTTAACAGCGCGTGAAAATGCATACTGTTCAAAATAGCGCTGAATTGGTTGTAATAATGCATCACCAGCTTTAGACACACCACCGCCAATTACAATCTTTTCTGGATTTAACGTACTAGAAAGGTTTGCTACAGCTAGCCCTAAATAAGAAGCTACCTTTTCTACAATTTGTGCCGCTAAAGCGTCACCTTGACCAAGCGCTTCAAACACATCTTTAGATGTAATGCGTCCCTCTTCTTCTAACATGGAACGCAGCACACTTGGTTCATCTGTATTTTGTAATTTTTGCATAGCAACACGTACAATACCTGTTGCTGAAGCTACCGTTTCTAAACATCCAGATTTTCCGCAGTTACAAGGAAATGCATTTTCTGTTACAACTGTAATATGACCAATTTCACCAGCAGCACCACTTACACCGTGTACAATCTCACCGTTCGCAATCACACCGCCGCCAACACCAGTTCCAAGCGTCATACAAACTAAATCTTTCGCTCCTTCACCAGCACCTTTCCACATTTCACCAAGTGCTGCTAAGTTTGCATCATTATCAACCACAACAGGTAATCCTGTTTCTACTTCTAATAAATCTTTTAATGGATAGTTTTTCCACCCTAAATTAACCGCTTCATAAATCATACCAGAAGCAACATGCACAGGCCCAGGAGCTCCCATACCGATACCAATTAACTTACTCTTTAATTCTCCTAGTTCCTCTAACTTTTTATCAATTGCTTTCGCTACATCTAATGTAATATGTTTTCCTTGTTCACTTGTATTCGTCGGAATTTCCCACTTATGTAAAATTTCACCGTACACATTAATAAATGCTAATTTAATCGTTGTCCCGCCAAGGTCAACACCAACTAACCACTTTTCTTCCATTTTTGCTAACCTACCTTTATCTAATTCTTGCTTATCTCTTTTTGAATCTCTTGCTTCAATAAAAATAAAGCTGTTTGATAGTCTTTTGACTCAATCAACTGTGATTGATTTAATTCACGCAATTCATCTTGCATCAATTGTAAATCAGCAATTCGATCACCTGTGTAAATGATTGTTCCAAATTTTTTTAGCAATTGCTGAATATCATAAATCGATATCATTTTATCACCCTCTATGTCCACTTATTATGGAAATATAATAAGAAAACGTTCACATATTTTATTATAATCAACAAGAAAAAGCCTCGTCAATTTTTATTTGTCTATACAAGTCCATTTTGACCAATTGTTTCTTTTTCTGTAATAATTTTTTGTACATTTTGATCAAATGGCTCTGTTGGGATATAATTAACAATTTGAAAACCAAACGCTAATGATAGCGTTTTCCCTTTATACTGCAGCAAATAACGATCATAATAGCCACCACCGTACCCAATACGTTCTCCTCGTCTTGTATACGCAACTCCAGGCACAAACAGAAGATCAATTTCATTTGCCTCTATTTCTACTGTTAACGCTGGTATCGGTTCACGTAAGCTCATATATACTGTTTCTAATTGATCGAAATTTGTAATTTGCCGAAAAGTCATTGTTCTTGTCTCTCTATTACACTTTGGTACAACAACTTTTTTACCTTCTCGCCATGCTTGTTCAATAATAACGTATGTATTAACTTCATGTTCCATCGAAAGAGTAATCCCTATTGTTTGCGCGTCTCTCCACTCTTTTTGTTCATATAAAGAAAATACAATTTGTTCTGATAAAGTTTTGTGCTGCTCTTTCGATAAAGCATTCATTTGTTCTACTATTTTCTTCCGTAAACGTACCTTCTCCTCTTTCACAAGCTTTTCCCCCTATAAGATGATTATAATCATAAAATGAATTACGTTCTGATGAACAGTTTATCATTCTTTTCATGTAGCATCACTTTTCAATAAGGAATGTCACCATAGTAAAAAAAGAAACAGTAGGAAATATTCCTACTGCTTACTTTGTTTCACGGTGTAACGTAGACTTCTTGTCACGCTTGCAATACTTTTTAAGCTCAAGGCGCTCCGTGTTGTTACGTTTATTTTTCTTTGAGATATAGTTACGATCTCCGCATTCTGTACATGCTAGAGTAATATTCACACGCATTCTTATTTCCCTCCAGTCACTAATAACTTAAATCAGACTATACTATAATACCACTTTTAAAATAAAAATTCTACACCTTTTGATATTGTCTAATTTTTTCTATAAGAGTTTGCATATTTTCCTTTGCTATTACTGGGTTTCTCGCATGTGAGTACACAAGAAATTTTGGATGTTTTGCATCAGAAACAATATAAGACCACTCTTTTTCTGTATATTTAAACTGAATTCCCTCTAATACTTCGAACTCCCTTTTTTCCATATCTTGCAATAACATTCCCATTACTTTCCCTTTCTCTTTCCATGAACAAACAACTTCATCACACAATAAGTAAAGGGGTGGTGATTGCTCTAACATCATTGACAAAGTGTTTCCTTGCCTAGCAATTAGTTCAAATAATTTTCCAATACGATATAAAGTATCTTGTTGCCATCTCATCTGAAACTCACTTTGTTTACTATACATATAAAATAGAAGGTAGCACTCTCCTAATTTTAACGATAATGGATAAACATTTTCTGTTGTCTCAAATAATAAATTGGGCACATCGATTTCTTCATATTTTGCACTTTGGTAAATCCCACCATGACTATCATATAATTCAAATTTATTTCCGTGTTCATAAAACATAAGGCCCATATGAGCCCGACTAGATTTCATTAACGATTTAATATGCTCTTTTTGCTCATTAGCATAAATCCACGTAATCGTACAACCAAGTTTTTTCAAGAAGGATATAAGTAGAGGCTGAATCATTTCATCTCTTTTATTAATAAGAAGGTGAAATGTTTGCTTTCTTATCGTTTCGATATCTAAATGCGCTAAGACAGATTCAACATATTTCTCTAAACAAACATGTATCGTTTCATTTCGTCCTATATCTTTATTATACACATAACGAAATGCTTCTGACGCATACAAGTGTTCCAGTTCTTTTTGTTGTTTATATGATAACTGTATACCACCTTTCCCATATAGTTGCATAACAATTCCTTCTTCTTGTTCAAAGCGAATAAAAACGCCCCCTGCACATCCTAGTTCATGAATTGCATATTGAAAAGCCGAATCATTCATTTCTTGACATTCCATCGTGTACAAACCAACACCATGGATCGCATGTAGAAATAACTTTTTAAAAATATCAACTTCTACATCCGCATATCCGCCAACCAATATATGCTCCCCTTTTGAAAAAAGAGAACCATATGCCATTGCAACTTTTACAGCAACTTGAGGTGTCATTTCTATATTCCCTCTACCTACTACTCTGCTTTTTTGTAACCAACCTGATGTTTTTTCATTTTCAGTAATTCCTGACGAACCAATGATAGAATGACTATCAATCACTTTACCCGGCCATAGTTTTCCGTTTTGTTGTATCACTGTGTTTTTCCCAATTTGGCAATGGTCTGCTACCACACTTTTCTCAAATAAAGTAACATCATCTTTGATCGTTGTATTTTCTCCAACGGTCGCTTCTAATAACTCACAACGTTTTCCTACATACGTATGAGCAAGAACAATACTTTTTTGAAAATGCGTATAATCTGATATAGTACTGCGCTTACCAATAATTGCATACGGCTCAATTATCGCCCCTGTTCCAATCGTTACCCCTGCCCCGATGAAAGACGGCCCATGTATTTTAGTTCCCTTTTCAATCGTTACTCCTTCTCCCATCCAAACCATCGGTAGTACTTCCGTATAAGAAATCGGGACCTGTACTTTCTTTGTTAGTAAATCAAACTGCGCCTGTCGATATTGTTCTAACGTACCAATATCTAACCAGTAACCGTCCGCTTCGTAGCCAAAGAGCACTTTTTTATTTTCTAACTGAGGAAATACATGCTGACTAAAGTCAAAAAACTGAGTTGTTGGAATATAAGAAAAAATTTGAGGGTCCATAATATAAATTCCTGTATTTACAGTATTGGAAATCACTTCACTCCAACTCGGTTTTTCCATATAACGTATAATTTCCTGCTTTCTATTCATAATGACTGAACCAAATGACAGTGGGTTTTCCACTTCTTTCACGAACATCGTGACCAACCTATTCTTACACTTATGAAATTCAATTCCTTTCGACAAATTAAAATCCGTCAATGCATCCCCACTAATTACAACAAATGGCTCATCTAAAAACGCTTCTGCTTGTTTAATGCTCCCTGCCGTACCAAGTGGTGGTGAATCTTCGAAATAATGCAACTTTACTCCCCATTTACTTCCATCACCAAAATATCGCTTGATAGCCACGCTCATATATTGAACTGTAATTGCAATCTCATGAATGCCATGACGCTTTAGTAACTCAATATTGTATTCCATCACTGGTTTTTCAAGTAATGGTAGCATTGGCTTTGGAAAATTACATGTTAATGGCCTAAGACGCCTTCCTTTTCCTCCAGCTAAAATAACCCCCTTCATATACATTCATCCTCCACTTTTATAATGTTGAACGACCTTGTATATCATATGTATGTCACTTATGTAGAAATTAACCTTTTCACTTACTTCACTACGCCCTAAGGTAAGCGCTTACTTTAGGGTTTAATAAAAGAAAAACATACTACTAAAATTCAACTAGTAACAGTTGTCCGCCCCTTCACCAATTTTTTTATATTGTTTTATTTTTCCATATTATGATACATCTTATCATCATAGATAAAACAAAACAACGAGCTTTTTTTGTCATGTTTTGACAAAAAAAGCAAGTGATATTTTATCACTTGCTCGCATTTTCTTCTTATTCATTTAACAAATAATGTTTCCCTTTCACTAAATAAAAAACATTCTCGGCAATATTCGTAATGTGATCTGCTACACGTTCAATGTAACGTGCAATAAAAGATAATTGTGTAATTTGCGTAATCGCTTCAGGATGTTCAGGTATAGATGAAATAAACTCACGAATCGCTCTCCCGTATATTTCATCAACAGAATCATCCATCTCTGCAATTTGTTTTGCAGAGGTTAAATTTTCTTCTTGATATGCTTCTAACGATAACTTTAACATATTTGCGGCAATCGTAAACATTTGCTCTAAACTCTGTAAGTTGACAGATACATCTTTTTCTCCAAGCCGAATTGTTGATTTCGCAATATTTACAGCATGATCTGCAATACGCTCTAAATCTGTTGCCGTTTTAATCGAAACAAAAATTCGTCGTAAATCACTCGCAACAGGTTGCTGCTTTGTAATTAACATAAGTGCAAGGTCATTAATTTCTTCTTCTAAATTATCCATACGGTAATCACCATCAATGACCTCTAACGCTGTCTCTACATCTCTCTTTCGAAGTCCTTCCATAGAACGAAAAAGAGCTTCTCTTGCCAATTCTCCAAGTTCAATCACCTTTTGTTGTAATGTTTGTAAGTCATAATGAAATTGCTCCCTTACCACGTTGTTTCCCCCTTTAGCTGTTGCGTATATATAAAGTAATAAAAGCCCCTTGTAAGAGGGGCTTTACTCCCAAAAATATTAACCAAATCGTCCTGTAATATAATCTTCTGTTCGCTTATCTGTAGGGGTCGTAAATAATTTATTTGTATCTGTATATTCAACAACCTCACCGCTTAGGAAGAAAGCTGTCTTATCGGAGATACGTGCAGCTTGTTGCATATTATGCGTTACAATGACAATACTAAAATCTTTCTTTAACTCTTGAATTAATTCTTCAACTTTTAATGTAGAAATCGGATCCAATGCTGATGTTGGTTCATCCATTAAGATTACATCCGGCTCAATCGCTAAACAACGAGCAATACATAAACGCTGTTGTTGGCCACCCGACAAACCATATGCATTATCGTGCAATCTATCTTTTAATTCATCCCAAATCGCCGCACCACGTAAACTTTTTTCAACAATTGCATCAAGTGTTTTCTTATCACGAATACCATGGATTTTTGGACCATAAGCCACATTTTCATAGATAGATTTCGGAAATGGATTCGGCTTTTGGAATACCATTCCAACATGTGTGCGTAATTCTTCAACAGGATATGACTTATCAAAAATATTTCGATCACGATATTCAATTACTCCCGTCGTACGAACGATCGGTACTAGCTCTACCATACGGTTTAACGTTTTTAAATATGTTGATTTCCCGCAACCACTCGGTCCAATAATTGCCGTTACTTCATTCTCATGAATACTTAAATTCACATCTTTTAATGCATGATCTTCTCCATACCATAAGTTTAAATTTTTTGTATCAAATACAACTTTCTTCGTTGCTGACTCAATTTTCGTTTCATTTTTTACCTGTACATTTACTACTGTTGCTACCATCTTGAATTCCCCTTTCATCCACTACTTACGATTTCGTAACCATAAGACAACCGCATTCATAATGAGCAACAATCCTAATAAAACAATCATACCGGCTGCTGCTACATGCTGAAACTCCTCTTGCGGTCTACTCATCCAATTAAAAATTTGAATCGGTAAAACTGTAAATCTATCAAACATGTTAAATGGGATATAATTAGCAAAAGCGAGCGCTCCAATGACTAATAGTGGTGCCGCCTCTCCAATTGCCCTCGATAACGCCAAAACACATCCCGTTAAAATTCCTGGCAAGGCAGTTGGCAATACAATCTGATACATCGTTTGCCATTTGGTAGCACCAACGCCATACGAAGCTTCTAGCAGAGAACTCGGTACCATACGAATTGCTTCTTGACTCGACACAACAACAGTTGGTAATACAAGAAGACTCATTGTAAATGCTGCTGTTACGATACTCTCCCCTAACTGAAGACCATATACAAAGATGGTTAAACCAAGCAATCCAAACACAACAGATGGCACACCCGCTAATGTTTGAATATTTAATTCTATGACCCTTGTGAATACAGAGTGCTTTGCATAATGTTCTAAATAAAGAGCTGTCCCTACCCCAAATACAAAGGAAACTGGCACTACTATACTCATAAATAAAATTGTTCCTGACAATGCAGCGGCAATACCAGCTTGCTTTGGATTACGCGAAGCAAAGTTCATAAAAAAATCTATTGAAAGATAACTTACACCTTTTTCAAATATTTGATAAAGCAATACAATTAGTATGCAAATAGAAAATAGCATTGTCATATAAGAAATCGACTTATATATTTGATCCTTCCAAAAACGAGATGCCATATTTTTTTTTATTTTCTTATGATTCAGCATTCTCATCTTATATCGCCTTTCTAAAACGGCGCATAATCTGCTGTGAAATCATATTCATCATGAATGTGAACATAAGTAATGTCGCACCTACAGCATACATGCTATAGTACGTAATCGTTCCATGGGGAGCATCACCTAAACTTACTTGCACAATATAAGCCGTTAACGTTTGAATAGAGTGCGTCGGATCTATCGATACATTGGGCGTTGAACCTCCAGCAATAACCACAATCATTGTTTCACCAATTGCACGTGAAGCCGCTAATAGAATCGCAGCCATAATACCGGTAAACGCAGCTGGAAATACAACCTTTCGCACAGTTTCAAAACGTGTGGCACCTAGCCCAAGTGAGGCTTCTTTTATTCCTTTAGACACAGCTCCCATTGCATCTTCAGAAAGAGAAGCAATTGTTGGGACCATCATAATCCCTATAACAACCCCTGGACTAATCGCATTAAAAAACTGTAAATCTGGAATGATACGCTGTAGGGCTGGTGTGACAATTGTTAAAGCAAAAAAACCATATACAATTGTAGGAATTCCTGCTAGTAGTTCTAAAATGGGCTTTAACACTTTTCTAACAAAGTGTGAAGCATATTCATTTAAAAATATGGCACATCCTATTCCAATTGGAATAGCTATTATCATAGCAATTGTTGTTACAAGTACGGTCCCACATATGAGAGGAAGTATCCCAAACTTCGGCTCTGCAAAAAATGGTAACCATTCTTTTTCGGTGAAAAAAGAATATATTGATATTTCATGAAAAAACATAATCGTTTCATTCGCTAACGTAACAATAATTCCGATTGTTGTTATAATAGATACGCTAGCAATTGCCATTAATAGTAACGGAACCATTCGATTGATTCGCTGCGTTTTTTTTCTTTTGATTGTATTTCTTTCAATCAAATGTTGCACAGAAAATGTAATTTGACTTTTGTCATTTCGAGCCAAAGATGAAAACCCCTTTCCACCCTGACATTATCTTTTTATTTCTGTTAACATTCGCAGCTGTTCATTATATTTTTGTGAGGGCAACTTAACATATCCGACTTCTTCAGCAAGTCTGCCCGCATGTTGCATCATAAATGTCACATACTCTGCCACACTGCTTTTATTTCGAATAGAAGCATGATTTACATAAGCAAATAGCGATCTTGACAATGGCTTATAGGCACCTGATTGAATGGTTTCTTTCGTTGGTCGTACACCATTTACTTTTATGGCCTTTACCTGATCCTGATTTGCCATATAATACGCATACCCCACAAATGCAATTGCATTTTTATCATTCATTACTCCTTGCATAATGACTTGATCGTCTTCAGATAAAGAAACTGTTTTTGCAAGACGATTGTTTTGCAAGATAGAACTTTGAAAATAATCATACGTACCAGAATCCACACCCGGCGCATAAAATTGCACTTTTTCATGTGGCCACTCTGGATGAATATGTGACCATCGTTTCGTTTTTCCATTTTCGCTCCATAATAGACGTAATTCTTCTGTTGTCATATTATCTACCCATGTATTTTGACGATTCACAATGATTGTAAGGCCATCATAAGCAATTTCAAATGGTGTAAACTGGACGGAGTTTTTTCTCATAAAGTCTTCTTCTACTTGTTTCACCTTTCGTGAAGCATTATTAATATCTACTTCACCTTTTCCAAAACGATGAAATCCTCCCCCTGTCCCAGATATACTAATAGAAATTTTTACACGCGGATCTTTTTTTGTGTACTCTTCCGCTATCGCTTCCATAATGGGAAATACAGTTGAGGATCCATCAACTCTCACTTCCCTCACATCATTAGCAGCAGATGTAGTAGACACATACGAAAACGTAAGGCATGTCGATATTACGAAAATCGTGATACATTTCCTTGTCCACTTCACGTGTAGTTCCTCCTAGAAGTATCCCGAAGTAACAGGATTACAGATATAAGAATACTGCCGAACTATTAATTCGGTTTTAATAATTTGTAAAAGTTTTGTAAAGTTCAACTTAATGTGAAGGAATACGATGCTCTTTTCTCATTTTCACTTCTCTTCTCAAAAGTAAATATATGACCGGTCATACTATGAGAGAGTTCATTTTTTCAGCACCTCATTTTTCATATATGATATGCTTGTCCACAATTACTATACTCTATGCATAAAATACAAAAAAAGCACACTATCTTTTGAGATAGTGTGCCAAATTTACATATTTTTTATTCTTCTTTTTTACTTTTTTCGTCCTTAGGTGCTTCCCCTGTAATTTCTTGTTTCTTCAATTCAAAGTAAGCATCCGTAATGGCACGGCCGATATCTCCGTTAACTCCAGACTTATCGTTGTGTACCCATGGAACAACAACGGAGAATGCAACTTCAGGGTTATCAAGCGGTGCATAACCTACTAATGTTAAGTTATAAGTTGGTACAGGCTCGCCTTTTGCATTTCTTCCGATGTCTTTATTACCGCCATAAAATGTTTGCGCTGTTCCTGTTTTCCCGGCAGCTTTATATGGTGCATTACTAAAGTATTTTGCACCAGTACCACCTGAATCATTAAATACTTGTCTAAATCCTTCTTGAACACGTTTGATTTGATCTTCAGGCATATCAACACGATTTAACACTTTCGGTTCCATCGATTGAATCACTTTTCCAACTTCATCTGGTTTAGATGTTGGTTGACGAATTTCTTTAACGATTTGTGGTTGCATACGATAGCCACCATTTGCAATTGTTGAAACATATTGCGCAAGTTGAAGCGGTGTATACGTATCATACTGTCCAATCGATAAGTCTAATAAGAAACCTGGTTGGGATCCTGATCCCCTCTGGCCAGATATTTCGTTTGGTAAATCAATTCCTGTTTTCACTCCAAGCCCAAATTGTCCAAAATAATAACGCATATCATCGAATGCTTTTTTCTTAATATCTAATGTACCACCTCGAACATATGGTACCCCAGCAATATTCATAGCTGTTTTAAACATGTATACGTTAGAAGACATTTTTAAGGCAGTTAGGTCATTAATATAACCCATCGTTTTCCAAGAAGCTTTTACTGGTGTACCTTTCAATTTAATCGGTTCATCCAATAACGTTGCCCCAGGCTGAATTGCTCCTGTTTGATACCCCGTTAGTACTGTAGCACCTTTCACGGTTGAACCCATCGGATACGCACTTGTCATCGTTCCTAGTGCGTAGTCTTTTATCTCTTTCGTACCATTTTCTTCTACGATTTGTTTTCCAGCCATAGATAAAACTTCACCATTTTTTGGATTCATCATCACAACAAATGCTCTATCTAAAAGTGGCTCTGATCCTGCATATTGTTTTAAACTCTTTGTAAGAATTTCTTCTACACGCTTTTGCAGTTCCATATCAATTGTTAAATTTAGGTCATTGCCTCGTTGCCCTTTAGATACATTTATCGTTTCTAAAATATTACCATCTTTGTCTGTAATATTTCTCACTTCTGCTTTTGTACCGTGAAGTGTATCCTCATATTGTTGTTCAATATAACTTTTACCAACGCGGTCGTTACGATTATAATCTCGTACAAGGAAATAATCTAATCGTTCTCTTGGTAACCCTTCATCTGAGCTTGTCACACCACCAAGTACACTGCGGAACATATCATCATAAGTGTATTTACGATCCCAATCAACTGTCGTATCTATACCTGGTAACAACGCTAAGTTTTCACTAATGATTGCATATTCTTCTGGTGTTACATCTTTTTTTATGATTTGCGGCGTCATTGCATACCCGCCGTCCATTTTACTCTTAATTGCAAGTATTTCTAAATCTTCCGCTGTTAATTGATTGATTTCCGCCTCTGTCACACGATTACGCTGACGCTCTGCAATTTCTTTATCATCAATTTTCTTTGCTTTAAATTCTGCTTGGTCTTTCTTTGTAATCTTTTCTTTCGCTTCATCTTCATGTAACGAAAGCCAATAATCTTTTTTATCCCGTTCTGTTAATTTATCTGGCGATACTTCAATTAGCTTTGCTAATTTTTTCGCCGTCTCTAAACGTTCTTCTGAAGTTGACCCCTTCATTCTTGTAAACGTAATGGTACGAACTGGATTATTATCCACAACAGCTCGACCATATCTGTCAAAGATTTTCCCGCGTGGAACCGGATTACTTACTGTTGAGTTTTCTTTTTTTTCAACCTCATTTTTATAATCTTCACCATGTACAATTTGTACCATTCCAAGCTTCACAATGATCGCTGAAAACATTAAAAACACACAAAAAAACAACACGTTAAGCCGGAACGGAACGTGGGTCTTCTTTTTTTTCTTCTTTTTACTCATACGAACCCCCTCTACCAACAGCTATGTAATAGGAAAGGGACACCTAGTTACAGGTGTCCTCACTGCTGTTTCACATGTCCTTTTATTCTAGCATAAAACCCAGAAGAAGTTAACCTTCTCGTTCGGTATGATTTTGTGTTGTTTCAGGTGCTGGAATCCTTGTTTTATTTGGATTTCCTTCCCCATATTTGACATTTCTAACAGCAAAATAAATAAGTAAATGTCCAGCTCCAAGAATACATAATAAAACAGGTAAGCTTTTTTCTGGTGGAAAAAATGATACTGCGCATAAGAAACTTAAAACAGAACATATTCTCCCACTATTCAGCCATAGCTCTCGTACAACAATATACTCAACTCGCCACTCTCTGGCTTGCTTTGCTCTTCCAATTACATCATATGTCATAGAACCATATGGAACAAGTAGAATTGGGTAAGCAATAGCGATACATGCTGCATAAATGAGTAGTTTTACATATGTAACGTGAAAAACAACTAAAAATACGACGATATACAAAATAATTCCACCAAGTAAAATCGCTTTTTTTCTCCATTCCTTTCTTAATATACGCGCAACCAAATAGTAGCATATAAAAGAAACAGCTGAATTGACTAAACTATATTTCCCTAGCCCAAATTCACTTCCTGATGCTAAATAGACGTATACGGAAATAACAAAAACGAACGTTCCTTCTCTCAATCCTTGAAAAAAGTGTGCACGTGTAACCCTTCCCCAGTTTTTATTGATTTTACGTTCTTTCAAAACTTGAACAATTTCATAGCGTCCCTCACATTCTCTTTTCGATAAAAAGAAACTTATGACAACAGCAATTGCAAATAAAGTTAATGAAAGAAAAAAGATAACCGTATACCCAGTCCACTTCTCCATACGCGAAATCGTATACCCAGCTGCTATTGGCCCAATCATTCCAGAGAAGGATGTTAACAAACCGAGAAAACCATTAAAAAAATCACGTGTTTCAGGCTCTGTAATTTCAAACGTCAACAAATTAAATGCCAGCCAATAAAAACCATAACCAATCCCTAGAAGACCACCAAGTAATAAAATATAATGTGAAGCACGTGTTCCTGCGAGTAAGACAACAACAAAAAAAGCCGCTAATGTTCCTACACCAATTCGCAGTAAAATGGCACGATCTATCCGCTTTGCCAATTTCCCTGCAAAAAGAAATGTTAATGGTTGCAATACAACGCTTGCTAAATTATACAATCCAAGGTTCACATAATTTTGTGTTTGTTTCCATAAATAAATGTTAACAAACGTGTTGGATAAAGAAATCGCGAGCGTGTATAATCCCCCCATAACAAGTAACAATACTAAATCACGATTCACCTCGACATCGCCAATTACATGTTTCCACTTCATACATAACTCTCCTTTACTTCATGTTCTAGTCTTCCAAAGACCGACGCAATTATGTAAAAGAAAGCATACAAAAAAGCTAGGAGAATATTCCCCTAGCTTCTTCAATATCAACTTACGTAAAACGGAATAAGCGATATTATTTAGCTTCTTGGTAACGTTTTTCAGCTGCGTTCCAGTCTACAACGTTCCAGAATGCACCGATGTAGTCAGGACGACGGTTTTGGTAATGTAAGTAGTAAGCATGCTCCCAAACGTCTAAACCGATAACTGGAGTTTTACCTTCTGCTAAAGGAGAATCTTGGTTTGGAGTGCTTGTTACTTCTAGCTCACCATTGTTTACTACTAACCAAGCCCAACCAGAACCGAAGCGAGTTGCACCAGCTTTTGCGAATTCTGTTTTGAATGCATCAAAGCTACCGAATTTCGCTTCAATTGCAGCTGCAAGTTCACCTACTGGTTGTCCACCACCGTTTGGAGATAGAATTGTCCAGAAGAAAGTATGGTTCACATGTCCGCCACCGTTGTTTCGTACTGCAGTACGAATTGCTTCTGGTACTTCATTTAAGTTTGCAACTAATTCTTCAACACTTTTGTCAGCTAATTCTGCATGACCTTCTAACGCAGCATTTAAGTTTGTTACGTAAGTGTTGTGGTGTTTTGTATGATGGATGTTCATTGTTTCTTTATCAAAGTGAGGTTCTAAAGCATCATACGCATAAGGTAAATTTGGTAATTCATGTTTTGCCATTGTTACATTCCTCCCAGTTTATGTATTGCCAAAATAATTTAGCATACAACTTCATTTTACCCTAATTGCCATAGGGTGAAAACAAATTAAATTACATTGTCTTGCTATCATTAACGTAGCAAAATTCCCATTTCTTTTCAAACAAAATGCTCATATATTTCGTAAAAAAAAGCCTCCTTCTACAAGGAAGCTTCTCGTCTACATGATAAACATGTGAAATGGATATGGACCCTGTAGGACTCGAACCTACGACCGGACGGTTATGAGCCGTCTGCTCTAACCAGCTGAGCTAAGGGTCCAAAATTATGTATATAGCGGTGATTGAAATTCAGATTCACCACCAAATCCCTAAAGAACATTCATAAAAGCTGAAAACTGCGAGATATATTCTTTAAGAAATGTAAGATAAATTTACCATATACAAAAGAAAAGTGTCAATTATATTTTTACCTTTCTGCTACGCAGAACAAAAAGTAACCTACACTCATTTTCTCTCTTTGTTTTCATTGCGCACAGGACAGGAAAAAGATTTGATCGCTTCAGACGGATGCACTCACCACCTAGAAAGAAAGGCTTTTATAAGTAATAAATCCTCTATACAATCCAATTACCGGAACATTAATCTTATTTCATACGATATAGCTTGTGATTCTCTAGATATGTACGTTACAATGACTTTATGCATCAATCTATCATACATATAGCAAAGGAAGTGAATATATGTCCATATTTACACAACTAGTAAAAAGTTTATATTCGCCAAAGGACATGGCACTTTTTCGTTTTCAAAAAATGGGAAAAACAATTCTGTACGTTATGTTATTGTGTTTAATCGCAACGATTCCTAAAACTTTTATATTCGGAAACTTCGTACAAGATGTCGTTTCTTCTGTACATCAATCCATTGAAAAAGATCTCCCCGATTTTAAAATTAAGAATGGTGAGCTTCATGCTGACATTAAAGAACCTATTATAAAAGAAGATGGAGATTTTGTTTTCGTATTTGATCCTAATGCAACAGATACGAATGCATATGCAAATAAACAAGGTGTATTCGTTTTAAAAGATAAAGTTGTATCTATTAATAACAATCAAACTCAAAGTCAATCTTACAGCGATTTCGGCAATGGTACATTTGAGAAAAAAGATATCCAAGGTATTGTATCAGCCATCGATAATGTTTACCCTTTCCTTATGTTCGGTGTTGGAATACTCATTTACTTGTTCCAATTATTTATTTCGTTCTTAGGTACAACTATTTTAGCCTTTATCGGTTCAGCAATGGTTGGCCAGCGAAAAGTATCTTACAAACAAGTTTGGACATTAACAGCTTACAGCTATACAATTCCAACAATTTTCTTCATGATTATGGATTTATTGAACATAAATGTGCCAGGAACATTCTATCTGTACACTGCCATCATTTTAATTGTTCTATACTTAACAATTAAAGAAATACCAAAACCGAAAGAAAAACAAGAACTATAAAAAAATGCCATTTTGGCATTTTTTTTTTGGACAAGCATATATTTCCTAACAAAGGAGTGAGGAATATGAAGAGACTTGGTGCACTCTTACTTGTGCTTGTTCTCGGTTACGTGTTTTATTACGATATAAAAATTGGTACTTTACCAATGTTAAGTTCATACAAAAAAACAACAGCTGCTCAAACTGTAAAAAAAGAAAGTGTTGATACAAAAGCAAAGAAAGAATCAGATACACAGTATAAAGCAATTGAAGTAAAAACAGGAGATACCGTTTTATCGATTACAGAAGCGATTAATAAGAAAAAAATTCCTTCTATTGAAAAGGTCATCGGTGATTTTAAACAGTTAAATAAAAATACGTCTGCAACAAAAATACAGGTCGGAAAATCTTACAAATTTCCGTTATATCAATGAGCAATCACTTAATCCTTGTCAATTACATAAAGGCGCTGATACAATAGTAAAAGTGAAACCGAGCATATAGGTTTCTATTGCTTCATATCACATATACTATATTTGATACGAAGTACAAAATAAGAAACTTCTTTTATAAGGAGAGCGATCTATTCGTGAATGAAATGACTCATCGTACAAAAACACGTCCTGTTAAAGTCGGTAATTTAACAATTGGCGGTAATAATGAATTAATTATACAAAGTATGACAACAACAAAAACGCATGATGTGGAAGCAACAGTTGCTGAAATCAAGCGTTTAGAAGAAGCGGGTTGTCAAATCGTCCGCGTTGCTGTTCCAGACGAACGTGCAGCAAACGCAATTGCTGATATAAAAAAACAAATTAACATCCCACTTGTTGCTGATATTCACTTTGATTATCGCCTTGCATTAAAAGCAATTGAAGGTGGCATTGATAAAGTACGTATCAACCCAGGTAACATTGGACGTCGCCATAAAGTAGAAGCTGTTGTAAATGCTGCGAAAGAACGTGGTATTCCAATTCGTATTGGTGTAAATGCTGGTTCATTAGAACGTCATATTTTAGAAAAATATGGATACCCTACTGCAGATGGTATGGTTGAAAGTGCTCTTCATCATATTAAAATTTTAGAGGACTTAGATTTCCATGATATTATCGTATCGATGAAAGCCTCTGATGTTAATTTAGCAATTGAAGCATATGAAAAAGCAGCTCGTGCTTTTAATTATCCACTGCACTTAGGTATCACAGAATCCGGAACACTATTTGCCGGAACAGTAAAAAGTGCTGCCGGTCTTGGTGCTATTTTAAGTAAAGGTATCGGAAATACACTTCGTATTTCATTAAGTGCTGATCCAGTTGAGGAAGTAAAAGTTGCTCGTGAATTGTTAAAATCATTCGGTCTTGCATCGAACGCTGCAACACTTATTTCTTGTCCAACATGCGGTCGTATTGAAATTGACCTTATCAGCATTGCAAATGAAGTAGAAGAATATATCTCTACGCTGAAAGTACCAATTAAAGTTGCCGTACTTGGCTGTGCTGTAAACGGTCCTGGTGAAGCTCGTGAAGCCGATATCGGTATCGCTGGTGCACGCGGAGAAGGTTTATTATTCCGTAAAGGAAAAGTCGTTCGTAAAGTACCAGAAGAAACAATGGTAGAAGAACTAAAAAAAGAAATTGATGTAATCGCTGCTGAAATGGCTGCAAATCAAGAAAAAGAAAAACAAGAGCAAAAATAATAAAAAAGCTCGTCAGTTTCATAACTGACGAGCTTTTACTTTGCACATTTCGGGCAACGCCCATATATTTCAAACTTATGTCCTGTTACTTCATATCCCTTAAAATCTTTATTCATAAAATCCATTGGACAAGAAGTAATTTCTTTTGTACCACCACAATCCAAACAAATAAAGTGATGATGATGTTCCATAATAGAGCATGTAAAACGAAAATGCTTTTCTCCATTTAATTCAGTTTGCTCCAAAACACCAATTTCAGCAAATACGGTTAAATTACGATAGATTGTATCAAAACTTAATCCTGGATAATCATCCTTCATATGCTCTAAAACATCTTTTGCAGTTAAATATCGATTATGAGCTGCAAATAAACGTAACATTTCTTCCCTTTTTCCGGTATGTTTATAGCCTTTTTCTTTCATAAGGCGTAAAGCTTCTGTCAGATTCATAACTATCCCTACTTTATGCAGTTTTTTTCTTCTTCCATAAGATTGCACCGATTAAAATAAGAACCGCTAGCATAACAATTGTACCACCTGGAGCTAAATCAAGCTGATAAGAAGCGAACAGCCCACCTATCACGGAAATTTCACCAAATAAAATGGAAAAGAAAATTGTTTGTTTAAATCCTTTTGCAATGCGGATACTTGCTGCAACTGGTAATGTCATTAAAGATGACACGAGAAGAACCCCAACAACACGCATAGATACCGCAATGACGAGCGCTACTAAAATAATGAAAATAAAGTGAATCCATTTTGTGCGAAGCCCTGTTGATACAGCATATTCTTCGTCAAACGATAATAAAAATAACTCTTTATATAATAAAATGATCGTTGCAATAACGACGATTGCTACAATACCAATAAGAATTAAATCCGTACTCGTTACAGCGCTCACGCTACCAAATAAATAACTAAATAAATCCGTATTAAATCCATTAGCAAGCGAAATGAAGATAACTCCTATTCCCATCCCTGCTGAAAGAATAATCGGAATCGCTAATTCTTGGTAATGTTTATATACAGTACGTAATTTTTCAATCAATAGCGCCCCGCCCATTGAAAAAATCATCCCCATATATAACGGATTTAAAAATCCACCTGTAAAAATTGTTTTTTCCAGCAACAAGCTTGCAGCAATCCCTGATAATGTCACATGACTTAAAGCATCTGCAATCAGTGACAAACGGCGAATGACAACAAACACACCGATTAACGGAGCAACAAGCCCTATTAAAATACCAGCGTATAAAGAGTTACGCAAAAAGTCATATTGTAAAAAATCCTGTATCATTATATCCTCCCGTGATGCTCATGATCATGCTCTAAACGATGAACATGATGTCCATATAAAATCGACATTTCTGCATCTTCTAACTCTCGGAATTTCTCAACATTCCCATGAAAATGTAAGTGCTGATTTAAACATGCAACATGCGTTACCTTCTCTGTTACAGCCCCCATATCGTGTGTAACCAGAATCAGTGTGATACCTAGTTTTTTGTTTAAATCTTCTAGTATCTCATAAAAGCTCTCTACACTCTTCACATCAATTCCCACTGTAGGCTCGTCCAAAATTAATAATTCTGGATTGCTTACAAGCGCACGCGCGATAAATACACGTTGCTGTTGTCCACCGGAAAGCTCTCCGATATTACGATTTTGAAATTCACTCATTCCTACATCTGCGATTGCCTTTATGACCTTGTCTTTATCTTCTTTCTTCAAGAAACGAAATAGCCCTTTTTTTGAAACAAGTCCCATGGAAACAACTTCAAAGACAGTCGCTGGAAAACCAGAATTAAAGCTGTTCGCCTTTTGTGAAACATAACCAATTTTATTCCACTCTTTAAATTTCTTACTATCAATATCAAATAACCGAATATTCCCTTTCTTCGGCTTCAAAACACCTAATATACACTTTAATAAGGTCGATTTACCAGACCCATTAGGCCCAACCAAACCTAAAAAAGCCCCCTTGGGAACTTGCAAATTGATATCTTCTAACACATTTCGATCTTCATATCGAAATGTTAATCCTTCTATTTCCAACATATTCTTCATAGCATCTCACCTATTTTAATTCAGAATGATTCCGATTTAATTCTATTTGAATTATAATATAGCTTATTATAGTTGTAAACTAATCTGTCCAAAATATATTCTTTATTTAAAGCAACCTTATTATTATAACAAAAAAACAGAGAAAATCTCTCTGCTTTTTAAGGATATTCAAAAATCACGACTAAGATAGCTGTCACAACTCTTCGTGCATCAGAATTGATTACCTCTCTTTATCTTCTTTTTAAATATATACTTTTAATGAATAGCTGATTTGAATTTGCCACCATTTGTTTCTTGCGTACTCATAATTGTAACAAAGGCGTTTTCATCAATTTCATGAACAATTGATTTTAATTTCGTTACTTCAAGACGTGTAACAACCGCATAAATTACCTCTTTTTCTTTATCTGTATAACCACCTTTAGCAACAAGTTTCGTTGTCCCACGACCAAGGCGGTGTAAAATTGCATTTGATACTTCTTCATACTGATCTGATACAATTAGAACTGCTTTTGTTTCATCCAACCCTTGAATAACCGTATCAATCGTTTTAAAAGCAATATAGTATGTCATAACAGAATACATCGCTTGCTCGACACCAAATACAAATGCTGCCCAAGCAAAAATAAATAGATTTACAAACATCACGAATTCACCAACAGAAAACGGTAATTTCTTTGTTAATAAAATCCCCATAATTTCTGTACCATCCAATGAACCACCATGACGAATAACAAGCCCTACACCAAGACCTAAAATAAGACCACCAAAAACTGTTGCTAAAATAGGCTCTGTCGTAAACGGTTGAAAGGTATGTAACGTTGACTCAATAAACGCTAAAGCCACAATTCCAAAAGCAGAAGATAACATGAATGTTTTCCCGATTTGCTTATAACCGGAATACATAAACGGGATATTGAGGATAACAACCAAAGTAGAAAAACTCAACCACCAAATGTTAGGAGTAAGATAATCTAATATGAGGGAGACACCAATAATTCCACCATCAATAATTTTGTTTGGCATTAAAAATAGTTCAATTGCTACCGCCGCACATGCCGCCCCAAAGACAATCATCACCAAACGATACAATAGATGAATAACACTTTCTTTTCGATGTTGTTTCTTCTCCATAAGCCCTCCTTATATTCTCTATATAATTTCGTTCTTTTATTATAACATACTCCTCTTTTCACCATGGAAAAAAACAACTGGCATACGAATATATACAAGCACCGCACACATATATTTCGATATAAGAACGCCTGAAGGAGGATTATATCATGAACCTCATCAAACATATTGTAAATAAAAAATTAAATCATATGACCACAAAAGAATTATTGAAATATAGTAAAGAATATGAAGTTCCTATCACAACTGAACAAGCTGAGCAAATTGTCCCTTTACTAAAAGGAAAAAATGTCAATATTTACGATACAGGAGAAAGACTAGAACTTTTAAAAAAAATTGCAAAAGTAACTTCCCCCTCTACTGCGCAACAAATAAATACATTATTTCAGAAACTACTAAAATAAGGAGGGGAATTCCCCTCCTTATTGTTCTTTAATCTTCTCAAGAAGACCTTCATCAAATGAACCACTCTTTAACATTTCAATTTCAAACTTATATGGTGGTTTTTTATCTTTCTTATCCTCACCCACATAAGGTGTCTCAAGAATTTTTGGTACATGCTTCAGTTGCGGATGGTGCACAATGTGATGCAACGCTTTGTACCCAATATGGCCAAAACCAATATTTTCATGACGGTCTTTTCCAGCTCCACGTACATTTTTACTATCGTTAATATGCAACACTTGCAAACGATCAATTCCAACGATTTTATCAAATTCATTTAATACGCCGTCAAAATCATTTACAATATCATAACCTGCATCATGTGTATGACATGTGTCAAAGCATACAGATAATTTCTCATTATATGTTACACCGTCGATAATTTTTGCAATTTCTTCAAAACTACGCCCGCACTCTGTTCCTTTTCCAGCCATTGTTTCTAATGCAATATTTACTGTTTGTTCTGGTGTTAACACTTCATTTAATCCTTTAATAATTTGAGCAATGCCAGCATCAGCCCCTGCCCCAACGTGAGCACCTGGATGAAGTACAATTTGTTTCGCTACTCCTAATGCTGTCGTTCTTTCAATTTCCATACGAAGGAAATCCACACCCAATTGGAATGTTTCAGGTTTTGTCGTATTACCAACATTAATAATATAAGGCGCATGGACAATAATTTCTTCAATGCCATTAAGCTCCATATGTTTTCGTCCTGCTTCTATATTCAATTCTTCAATTGGTTTTCTTCTCGTATTTTGTGGTGCACCTGTATAAATCATAAACGTTGTCGCACCATATGAAACAGCCTCTTCACTCGCTGCTAATAACATCTTCTTACCACTCATAGAAACATGAGATCCAATCTTTAACATATAATAATCACCTCTTCAATATACAATAGCTATAATGATAGCATAATTTGTAGAAATATGTAGTGAATTCTTTGTTCACAAAAGAACCCACTATAAAATGAAACTTCAATCAGCGGGGGGGTGTCTCCATCCCCCACTGATTGTTAGCCCTCACCAATCGGGCTTTTATGAGCTGTTTATCTCCCACCTAAACTTCTTCGCATTCTCTTAAATTTTGACGTGGAAGTATTACAGCCTGTTAAAGCGGGATAAATGGCAAAAAAAAGATAAGGGACCCCTTATCTTTTCTTATTGCTATATTTTCTCTTCACTTTTTCACGTTCAGTTGCAAGCTTTTTCTTATAGCCTGGCTTAACTTTTTTCGGTTTTTTAACAACTTTTGTTGCCATAATATCCAATTCATTATTTGGTTTCTTACGGTTTTTTCGGCGATGGCGCTCACCTAAATCCGTCCATTCATCTCCACGTAAATCTACATGTTTAAATGTAATATTACGTTGTTGTTCTAAACTATTTAATGCTTCTTCATTTGCTGGATCATAGATTGTCACCGCAATACCTGAATAACCAGCGCGAGCTGTTCTTCCAACACGATGGACAAAGAAATCTAAATCAGAAGGAAGTTCATAGTTAATTACATGACTGATTCCTTCAATATCAATCCCACGTGCAGCTAAGTCTGTCGCTACAATATATTGGAATTCTAAATCACGAATTTGCTTCATCATTTTTTTACGATCCCGCGGTGATAAATCACCATGGATTCGTCCAACTTTTAATCCACGCTCTGTTAATCCATTCGCAACTTCATCTGCCATTTTTTTCGTATTTGTAAAGATAATTGCTAAATATGGCTTAAATTGAAGTAGCATATTTTTCACTAATTCAATCTTATTGCGATGTCTAGAAGGGACTAAATAATGCTCAATATTCCCTGCCGCAACTTGTTTCGGATTAATATGAATGTGCTCTGGATTCTCCATGTACTTCTTCATAAACGGCTTTAACTTTTGAGGAATCGTTGCAGAGAAAACAAGCATTTGTAAGTTTTTAGGCATGCGTGCTGCAATTTTATCTACGTCTTGAATGAATCCCATATCAAGCATTAAATCTGCCTCATCGACAATAATAGTAGATGCTGTATGGACAAATAGCGCTTGTTCTTCTACTAAATCTTTAATACGCCCTGGTGTTCCAACAACAACATGAGGTTGCTTTTTCAGCTTTTCAATGGAGCGTTGTTTATCCGTTCCGCCAATTAAACAACGAGCTGTAATCATTTGATCTTCCGCACAAAACTTTGTTAACTTCACAATCTCTTGATAAATTTGTTGTGCTAACTCACGAGTAGGCGCTGTAATGACAAGTTGTACTTCTTCGCGTTTTGCATCAATTCTGTTTAAAGTTGGAAGTAAGTATGCATGTGTTTTCCCAGAACCCGTTTGGGACTGTCCAATTACACTCACACCTTTTTTCACAACAGGAAAAATTTTCTGTTGAATTTCTGTCGGCTCCGAAAAGCGTAGTTCACGAACTGCATCTATTAAAAATGGTTGGAAATTATACTGTGTAAATGTTTGTAGTGTCATAAGTTACACCTTCTTTCTAAAATTTCTACTGCGCGCACAAATCAGTCAAGTCTACATTATATCGAAATCTAATGGTAAAATCCATCTTTAGTTTTGGTTTTTACTCCAAAAACTAACCTTCTTTCTTTCTATTGCATATCATATGTGTGTATACCTAATCGAAGAAAGGAGGCTTTTTCCTATGTACCCAAGGCCCCCTATGAGGCAAATGCATGCAGGGCAGCAACCATACACCCCGTATCCAATACCTAATTTACCGCCTATGATGCAAAGAAAGAAAGGATTTCTCGCTAAACTATTCAAAAAGCATGATCCTACCGATCCTTTTATGCAAATGATTCCTCCCTATCAACAAATGGAAGGACAGCCGATGATGCATCAACATCAGCAGCCCTATATGCAGCAACCACAACAAATAATGTCACCCCAAATGATGCCACCTCAAATGATGTCACCTCAAATGAATGACGCGAATGAAATGCGTGGCTCAGCACCGGTGACACCTAGTGCTAGTGGTGGTATTGGCAGCTTCTTTTCCAACTTAATTTCCAATCCTACTGGCATGTTAAATAACATTGAAAAGGTCGCTCAAGTTGCCCAATCTGTCGGACCTGTCGTCCAGCAGTACGGACCCATTGTTCGCAGCATACCCAGCATCGTAAAAATTCTCACTTCCGGAAAAGATGCTGCTGAAGAATCAACAGAAGAGGTAGAAATAATCACTACACCTCCACCACCTTCAAAAAAGAAAAAAAAGAAGAAAATAATTTTAGAACCAATTATTGAACAAGACCTTCCGAAAGAGGATATCCCGCGTATGGCAACAAAACCGAAACTATATGTCTAACAATCCTTTGTTTTCTTTCCGCTCCTCCTTTATAATGGAAAAGACTATGTACAAAAAAGGATCCCTTGTTTAGAAGGAGAGGATTACTCACATGAAAATTGTTAAAATTTCCCCTCGTGGTTATTGCTACGGTGTTGTTGATGCGATGGTCATTGCACGCAATGCTGCACTAGATAAAACGTTACCGAGACCCATTTATATTTTAGGTATGATTGTTCACAACAAACATGTAACAGATGCTTTCGAGGAAGACGGCATTATTACATTAGATGGTCCAAGTCGATTAGAGATTTTAGACAAAATTGATTCTGGTACTGTTATTTTCACCGCACATGGCGTTTCTCCAGAAGTTAAAAAACGTGCGAAAGAAAAAGGATTAATGACAATCGATGCAACATGTCCAGACGTTACGAAAACACATGACCTCATTGAAGCAAAAAAAGCGGAAGGATACCATGTGATTTACATTGGTAAAAAGGGACATCCAGAACCAGAAGGTGCCGTTGGTATTGCACCTGATATCGTCCATCTTATTGAAAAGGCAAATGATTTGGAAACACTAGAAATCCCAACAGAGAAAATTTTAGTTACAAATCAAACAACAATGAGCCAATGGGACGTTCAGCACCTGATGGAAGACATTCAGAAAAAATTCCCAACAGCTGAATTTCACAAAGAAATTTGCTTAGCAACACAAGTTCGTCAAGAAGCCGTTGCTAAACAGGCTGATGTGGCTGATTTAACGATTGTTGTTGGTGATCCTAAAAGTAATAACTCAAACCGTTTAGCTCAAGTATCACAAGAAATTGCTGGTACAAAGGCATACCGCGTTGCAGATGTAAGCGAAATTCAATTAGAGTGGCTGCAAGGTATCGAAAACGTCGCTGTTACTGCAGGAGCATCTACACCAACACCGATTACAAAAGAAGTAATCGCCTTTTTAGAACAGTACGATCCGATGAACCCAGCAACCTGGGAACGTAAACGAAACGTACCACTCCAAAAAATCCTGCCGCGTGTAAAGGTAAAAAAACAACAATAAAAAAATCCGTTGCTAATTCGCTAGCAACGGATTTTTTATTACAATGTTTATACAAAAGTAAATGGATCTGTATGTAACTCTGAAGCATGAATTTGCACAGTAAATTTTTTCTCATCCACTTTTTGTTGTAATTGCTTTTGCACACCATGTTTCATTACTTTTTCCACATTATGTCCTGGGTCTACAATATTTAATCCGAGCATCATTGCATCGTGTGCAACATGATAATACATATCGCCTGTTACATATACATCTGCTCCTTTAAATTTCGCTTGCGTAATATATTTATTCCCATCACCGCCAAGCACCGCTACTTTCCGCACTTTGTCGTCTAAATCCCCAACAACTCGTGCCCCTTTTACATCTAATGCCGATTTCACATATTCAGCAAACTGGCCTAATGTCATTTCTTCTTGTAAATATCCAATCTTACCAAGCCCTAATGTTTCTCCCTTATTATCAAGTGGATACACATCATAAGCAACTTCCTCATATGGATGAGCTGTCAACATTGCTTTTATGACTTTTCGTTCTAGGGAGGCTGGTATAATCGTTTCAATCTTCACCTCTTCTACACGCTCTAACTGCCCAGTTTTGCCTATATGAGGATTTGTCCCCTTCCCAGGCATAAACGTACCTATCCCTTCGCTATTAAACGTACAATGGCTATAGTTACCGATATAACCTGCTCCAACATCTCCAAGTGCTTTTCGAACTTCTTCAGCATGCGTTACAGGCACAAATACAACAATCTTTTTCATCTCTTCCGAGTATGTCGGAACAAGTACTTCTGTATTTTGTAATCCTAACGCGTCGGCAAGCAAATCATTTACTCCACCTTTTGCTACATCGACATTTGTATGCGCTGCATAAACAGCGATATCATTTTTAATACAGGTTTCAATAATTCGCCCATAGGCCTTATCTGTATGAATCGCTTTTAATGGATTAAAAATAAGAGGATGATGAGCAATAATTACATTCGCTCCTATTTGAATCGCCTCTTCTACAACTGCTTCTGTAACATCTAATGCGATTAATACATGCTGAACCGGCTTATTTAATGCCCCAATCTGCAAGCCAATCTTGTCACCTTCCATTGCTAGGTGCTTGGGATACATACTTTCAAATAAAGAAATGATCTCATGCCCATTTGGAATTTTACTCATGATAAAACCTCTCCTATCATTTTCATTTTCTCTGCTACTTCATTCCGTTTCGCTTTTGTATCTTCGGAATTTGCTGCACGTTCTAGTTGCTTTAAGATATTTTGAAAGTTTTTTGATTCACCTTCCCATTTCTCAATAAAAGCATCATTTTTTTCCTTCATCAAAAACGGTCCAATAAATAGCTCAGCTTGTTTGTTTTCAGAGTAAGGCGCTAAAGGGTTTCCTTTTTCTCCAACTAAAATTTCATAAATCTTGCCGTCTTCTTTTATAATTTTTTCATGAATAAGCTCCCATCCATTTTCAATGAACCATTCACGAATATGATGTGCAGCAATATTCGGTTGTAAAATCAAACGCGTTACACCTTCTAGTTTTTCTTTTCCAGCCTCTAAAATATCACGAATTAACGCGCCACCCATACCAGCAATCGTAATTACATCAACCTCTCCCGGTGTAATGACAGCTAATCCATTCCCTTTTCGAACATCTATCTTTTCTTGCAAGCCACTTTCTGCTACTGTAGCCTGCGCGGAACGAAATGGCCCATCTACCACTTCTCCCGCTACCGCCTTTGTAGCAATATGATTTATAATTGTATAGCACGGTAAGTACGCATGGTCAGAACCAATGTCTGCAACTTTAGATCCTATCGGAATTTCCCGCACTACTTCTTCTAATCTTTTTGAAAGCTTCACTTCATTCATTTATTTCCATTGCTCCTTCTCTTGTCAGTCTGTCTCCATGATAATGAATTTACAGTAGTTGTTGCAAGTAAAGAAACAAAACAATTCATTTATTTCATCTGATTTTAGGATAAAAAAACAAGCTCCCCGCCAATAAGCAAAGAACTTGTTTTTTGTCGTATTCCATTACATGCGAATCATACAATTCTCACAAATTAAAGGTTCACCTTATTTCTTCTTAGATAACCAATCAGCTACTTTAGAAGCTTGATCAGCTGGAATTAAATTTGGCGGCATATTCCCTTTCCCTTTTACAATAACTTCTTTAATTTCATCTTTGGAAAGTTTTCCACCAACTTTTTGTAAGCTAGGCCCTACCGCACCTTGCAACTGATCACCATGACAGCTCGCACAACTCTGTTTCACAATGTCTTCTGGTTTCGATGCCGTTTGCGCTGGTTTCCCCCCATTTTTTGCATCGGCTAGCTCTTTAGATTTATATAACCCCTCAAACGAAAATACAAACATAATAACAATCCCTATTACAGCAATGAGTGCAAACGGAATCAATGGATTACGTTTCATACTTCTTTCCCCCCTCTACGCCCCTAATAGTTAGATGATTCAGTTATTTCCATTGTACTTGAAAACGCTCTATCAGAAAAGACAAAACTATCAGTTGTTAAAAATATTCCATAAATTCAGTTTATTGATTATCTCTCTTTTATCACATATTATTTTGATAAATATCAACGCTTCTCATCATATTTTTTGTTTTTCTACATATATTTTTGTATAGAATAAACGAAATTAATCGAAAAATCGAAAAATGAGCATTTGCAAATCAAAAGACAATTCTGTAAAATAAATTACAAGAATTGTAATCGCTACTCACAGCTAAATTTTAACAAAAATTAACAAAATAAAAAAGTTTACTTCACAAATGTGAAGTAAACTTAAAAAGAACCCTATTCTAAGAAATCTTTTAAACGTTTGCTACGGCTTGGATGTCTTAATTTACGAAGCGCTTTTGCTTCAATTTGACGAATACGCTCTCTCGTTACGCCGAATACTTTCCCAACTTCTTCAAGCGTACGAGTTCGTCCATCATCTAAACCAAAACGAAGACGTAGAACATTTTCTTCACGATCTGTTAGTGTATCTAACACATCTTCTAATTGTTCTTTTAGCAACTCATACGCTGCATGGTCCGCAGGTGATGTTGCTTCTTGGTCTTCAATAAAATCGCCTAAATGCGAGTCATCCTCTTCACCAATTGGTGTTTCAAGAGAAACTGGCTCTTGTGCAATTTTTAAGATTTCGCGTACTTTTTCTGGAGCAAGATCCATTTCTTCTCCAATCTCTTCTGGAGATGGTTCACGGCCTAAATCTTGTAACAATTGACGCTGTACACGGATTAATTTATTAATTGTTTCAACCATATGAACTGGAATACGAATTGTTCTCGCTTGGTCTGCAATGGCACGTGTAATCGCTTGGCGAATCCACCAAGTTGCATACGTACTGAATTTAAAACCTTTACGATAATCAAACTTTTCAACAGCTTTAATTAGACCCATGTTTCCTTCTTGAATTAAGTCTAAGAAGAGCATACCACGGCCTACATATCGTTTTGCAATACTTACAACAAGACGTAAATTTGCTTCCGCAAGACGGCGCTTCGCTTCTTCATCACCTTCTTCAATGCGCGTTGCTAAGCGAATTTCTTCTTCAGCAGATAGTAGATCGACACGACCGATTTCTTTTAAATACATGCGAACAGGGTCATTGATTTTTACACCTGGTGGCACACTTAAATCATTTAAATCGAATTCCTCTTCGGTTTTTGTGATTTGGTGATTATTCGGACCTTCATCGTTGTCACCAACTAAATCAATTCCTTGTTCACCTAAATATTCATAATATTCATCCATTTGATCGGATTCAATTTCAAATCCATTCATGCGTTCTGCAATCTCTTCATATGTAAGAACGCCACGTTTTTTTCCGAGCTCAGTGAGTTGTTCTTTCACTTGCTCAAGAGTCATATCAGTTTCAATTTGTTTAGAACGAGCTGGTTTATCAGCCATTTGTTCCCCTCCTTACGCGAGATACAAACATTCATTATAATAAAATTTTATACAAAAAGCTATCTTCTTGCTTTCTGATTTTGTAAATATGCTGCATAAAATTTTGCAGCTTCTACTGGATCTGTTTTTTCCATTTGCTTTAATGCAAAAATGGTTTCCATTTTTTTAAGCTTTTGCTTATGGCGGCTTAGCGCCTCTAAGTGACCTTGCAATACCTCATCTGTGTATTCTGGATTAATGAATTCATCCGTTGAAATATTGGTGATAATATTTTTCAATTTCTCATCAGAGAGCCAACTCAAGAAATTTCCGACTGAAGGTTCATTTCCCTTTTCATAATATGCGTATAGTTCATATAAAATCCCTTTATGTTCTTCCGTATGAAAATCTTCTATATGAGGTTCGATACGAAAAGCAACTTCTGCACTTTGTAGCATATGGTAAATGAGCTCTCTTTCTGCTCTTTCAAAACCTGAAAATTTCGGTTTTGCCTGAACGATTTGAGGCGGCTTAGAAATTTGCTTCGTTTGTTTTTGCTGTATCTTTTGTTCTTTGCGATATTGGTGTAATTGGCCTAAAAGTGTTTCCATTGAGTAAGCAAATTCTTGCGATAATGATTTTAAATATGACTCTGCTTGCATTGCATCTTGCAATAATGCTAGCTCCTTTAAAACACTTTTCACATATTCTTCTTTACCAGACTCATCTTGCAAATTTTTCCCTAAACGCAAGTAATTTATTTTGAATCCAACAAAACTTATACTAGCCTTTACAAGATTTTCAAACGCCGCTGTTCCATATTGTTGCACGTATTCATCAGGATCAAGCTTATCTGGCAATGAAGTAACCTTGACGTGACAACCAACCTGCAATAACAATTGCCCTGCTTTCATTGTCGCTTCTCGTCCTGCTTTATCACCATCATAGCAAAGAACAACAGTTTCAACATTACGCCGCAGAAGTTTCGCCTGTTCTTCTGTTAGAGCTGTTCCCATCGTCGCAACTGATTCCTCAATCCCACTTTTTACAGCAGCTAATACGTCAGCATATCCTTCAAATAGAACAACTTGCCCTCGTTTTCTGATAAACGCCCTTGCTTGATGAAAGTTATACAGCAACTTACTTTTGTGAAAAATAGGTGTTTCTGGGCTGTTTAAGTATTTCGGAGTATCATCTCCTAATGCCCTTCCACTAAACGCAGATACTTTCCCTTGTAGTGTGTGAATTGGAAACATAACCCTTCCTCGAAAACGGTCATGATGACTTCCATCTCTTTCACTCCGCACAAGTAAGCCAGCTTGCTCCATGGTTGATAGCGAAAAACCTCTTTTTTGTAATATTTTTGCTGCTGCATCCCAAGCTGGGGATGCATAACCAATTTCAAACTTTGCAATCATCTCTTTTGTAATACCGCGATTTAGCAAATAAGACAGAGCTTCATTGCCCTCTTCTGTATTCACTAAAAGATGGTGATAGTATTTTTTCAAAAGTTCGTGAGCCTGTAACATAATGACACTGTCATCAGATATGTTCTCTTGTTGTTCTTGTCCCAATGTATAATCTACAACCGAAATATTATTTCTTTCTCCAAGCTTTTGCACAGCTTCTATGAAAGAGAGTCCTTCCATCTTCATGAGAAACGAAAAAACATTTCCTCCCTCTCCACATCCGAAGCAATGAAAAATTTGCTTGTCTGAGGAAACAGAAAATGAAGGCGAGTTCTCACCATGGAACGGACAAAGCCCAAAATAATTGCGCCCTTGCTTTCTGAGTTGAACATACTCACCAATCACTTCTACAATATCAGATGATGTCCGAATCTGTTCAACAACTTCTTCGGGAATTCTGTTCCCCATAACTCCATCTCCGTGTCGTATTTTGTATTCGATACAAATTAAAGGATTCCTTTATAATTCGACAATATTTTTTCTAAATTTGTTAAAAAGCATTGTCGATCATGCAGTGAAAATGATTTTGGACCTTTTGTATAGGTCCCTTGTCTGCGTAACTTCGCAGATACATATCTACTATATAAAATTGTATCCATTTGCTCATCAGTCACAAATGTACCTCGTGGAGATAATACATATACTCCTTTTTTTACAAGAAGACCAGCAAGTCCCATATCCTGTGTGATCACGAGATCTGAAGCTTTGGCGTGTTTATAAATATAAAAATCCACCTCATCTTGTTCAGAATCTACATATATCCAATTTCCTTGCTGTTTTCTCGAACGATGGGCGTAGGATGCGACAAACAAAATTTCGACATGAAATTTTGTTCCAACTCGCACAATTTCATCCTTCACAGGACATGCATCTGCATCAACTAGAATCTTCCTGATGTTTTGCATATTTCTGTATTCTACATCCCTTCTGTGAATCCTTCCATAATGTGCGTTTTCTTGTTCAGATTTTTGTCGATTTTACGTAAATGTATACCTTTTTCGTAAATCCTATCCCTAGTTTATTCTGAAAAATTAAAGTCTAAACGTAAAATGTACCTTTTTATCACAATTTTTTATTATAATATATTTTCTCTAACTTCGCTACATATCCTTTAAAATTTCACCCAGCTATTTATAGGTGTAGTACTCCACTTCAAAATCCAAGTAGAATAAAAAAATTAGACGAGAAATAAACTGTCTGTAAAAGCCCGATTGGCAAGAACTAATAAGTAGTGAGGATGAAAAAACACTGATTAAAGTTTCACTTTATCTCGAGCGAAAAAAGCACATTCACCTTTGGTAAATGTGCTAAAACATTTTTTGGTTTTGCACTGCATTCACAATAATATTTGCTGTTTCCTCAATCGCCTTATTTGATACATCAATAACTTGACAGTTTATTTTGTTTACCACTTTCTCAAAATGATCAATTTCTTCTTTAATACGATTGATGTTCGCATATGTTGCTCCATCACTTAACCCAAGTGATTTTAATCGTTCTTTTCGAATGTGATTTAACTTATCCGGTGTAATTTTCAAGCCGAAACATTTTTCTTTTGCAACTTGATATAATTCTTCAGGCGGATCCACTTCTGGTACAAGTGGCACATTCGCAACTTTCAATCGCTTGTTATGAGCTAAATATTGGGAAAGCGGTGTTTTTGAAGTACGTGATACTCCTATCAAAACGATATCCGCTTTTAAAATCCCACGTGCATCTCTACCGTCATCATATTTCACAGCAAACTCGATTGCTTCAATCTTTTTAAAATATTCTTCGTCTAATCTACGTACAACGCCAGGTTCATACCTTGGAACTTGTCCTGTAATCTCCTCAATTTGATCAATAAGAGGACCAATGATATCATAGGCCTCTACTCCCTCTTTTGCCGCTTCCGTTAGCATATATTGACGCATTTCTGGTTTCACTAATGTAAAACAAATAAGTGCTTGATTACTCTTTGCAATTGAAATTACTTCTTTTAATGTCCCCGCATCTTCCACATAGGGTACACGTCTAATATCAGGAGCGAATGGAAACTGTCCCATTGCAGCTCGAACAACTAAATCAGCCGTCTCTCCAACAGAGTCAGATACGACATATACGATTTTATTATCCATTACATTACCTCACTTTAAACAAATTACACTTATTCATTGTTTACTAAATTTACAAATGCACGCGTAATATTTGTTTTTGTAATTCGACCAACAACTTCTAGTCCTTGTTTGGTATCTTTCACAACTGGTACAGCATCAATCTGTCTTTCTATTAATTCCATCGCAACATCATATAGAGAATCCTCCCTACGGCACATTGCGATATTTGGCATCCTTGTCATGATAATATTAACCGGAAGCGATGTTAAATCCTGCTTTCCTAAGCTTGCGCGTAATAAATCTTTACGAGAAACCACCCCGACTAAAAGCGTCGCTTGCTCTACAACAAACAAAGTACCAACATCTTCTAAAAACATAGTACAAATCGCATCGTATACGGAAATATTTTTATCAACTACGACCGGTCTAGATTGATAATCTTGTACTTTAACTTTCTTAACAGCTTCTGATAATAACTGTCCCCCAGTTTTTCCTGTATAAAAATAACCGACACGTGGACGTGCTTCTAAATAACCTGCCATCGTTAAAATCGCTAAGTCAGGTCGTAACGTTGCACGCGTTAAATTTAATTGTGCCGCAATTGATTCCCCTGTAATAGGACCGTGATCTTTTACAATCTGAATGATATGTTCTTGCCGTTTATTCAGTTCTATGATAATCACCACCTTCAATGCACAACGAAAAAAGTTATACTATCTCTTAAATATTATATACTAAATATGCTTTTCGAAAAAGAAAGTATGTAAAAAGGACCTGTATATGGTCCTCGTTATATTTGAAATTTATCAAGTTGCTCAAGAAAACGCCTTGATTTCAAATAGATTCCACAATATTCATCATAATATGCATTTAATACTGTACGCATTTGCCGCTTCGTTCCATCCTTGACAGATACATTACCAAGGCGAGCTAAATCAAAATGATAAAAGAGACGTAACAATTTATGAATCGCCTCTCCTACCGGAATACGGTATGGATCTTGCTCTGCATGGCGCGAGCACAGAAAACCGCCTTCTCGGACAGAGAAGGCGACAAAATCTGCTTCATGGTGACAAATTGCACATGTATCAAAGTATGGATGCATCCCGAGTACTGGGAGCATCTTCGTTTGATAAATTAATGACAATACTTCAGGATCAACACCCTCGCACATATAGTGCAGTGTTTGATATAACATTTCAAATAAGTACGGATTATGTTTCTTATCTTCAGTTGCTTTATCAGTCAATTCAACGATAAATGATGCATAAGCAGTTAAAAATATATCTTCACGAATTTCTTTCATAGATGAAATGATTTCACCTTGTTGCAAAGTTCCAAGTCCAGACCCCATTTGGATCAGAAAGTGACCATGTGTCATAAGTTGCGAAATAGATGCTAACCTACTTTTCGGTTTTTTCGCCCCTCTTGCCATTGCACTTACTTTTCCAAGTTCACGGGAGAATATCGTAACAATTTTATTCGTTTCTCCGTAATCAGTTGTCCGGATAACAATTCCCTCAACTTTTTGAAACATGTTCGTCACCATCCAAGGTTTGAACAAAACGGGTCAAGAAATTGGAGAATCTAGATGCGCTAGCTCCTCTTCATGTTGATCCATCTCATCGTTTACGTCTTTTTCCATTTCTTTCAAAAGCAAATACGTCTCAATGCTTCCTGTCTTGGAGAAAAACTTCCAGGTAAAATCTAGCATAAGAATCCACCTTTCTCAGTAAGCGTAGCATATAAACCAATTTCTTTTGTTGTTATTAAAATGACCCATTTTGTCCATTTTCATGTGAGAAAAATTTTTCCTAATTTCTATTAATACTCATCTTCACGGAAACCAAGATCGCGAAGCTGTGACATTTTATTACGCCAATCTTTTTGTACTTTTACCCATACTTCTAAGAATACTTTTGAACCGAGAAGTGCTTCAATATCAAAACGAGCTCGCTTCCCAACTTCTTTTAGCATCTTCCCTTGTTTTCCGATGATAATTCCTTTTTGTGACGGGCGTTCTACAATAATTGTTGCATTTACATAGACGGCTCCGCCTTCACGTTTTTGAATCGCATCGATCACAACCGCCACCGAATGTGGTACTTCCTCACGTGTTAAGTGAAGCACCTTCTCACGAATCAGTTCTGCAATAATAAATCTCTCAGGATGATCTGTTACTTGATTGTCCGGATAGTATTGTGGCCCTTCTGGTAAATACTTTTTAATCGCTCCAATTAACGATTCAACATTATTACCTTCTAATGCAGAAATCGGAACAATCTCTGCAAACTCATGCAGCTTACGATATTGATCAATTAATTCCAGCAATTTTTCTGGATGAACTTGGTCAATTTTATTAATCACTAAAAATACCGGTTGCTTTGTTTCTTGTAGTTTTTCAATAATAAATTCTTCACCACGACCAAAACCTTCAGCTGCATTAACCATAAACAAAACAATGTCAACTTCTTTTAATGTCGTTTGTGCCATTTTCACCATAAAATCGCCTAGTTTATGCTTTGGCTTATGTATTCCTGGCGTATCAATAAAGATAACTTGTGAATCATTCTCCGTATATACACCTTGAATTTTATTACGTGTTGTTTGTGGTTTGTCGCTCATAATGGCAATTTTTTGACCGATAATACGATTTAAAAATGTAGACTTTCCAACATTCGGTCTGCCAATTATAGAGACAAAACCTGATTTATAACCTTTTCTATTCATGTAAATCCTCCGCTAAAAATGCTCCTGGTAACAATTCTCTGACCGTCGTCTCCTGAATGTCACCATGTAAATTTGATAAGTATACTTTCGTATCCTGTTTACATAATTCTATCATAACTTGACGGCACGCTCCACAAGGAGGTACTGGCCGGTTTGTATCCGCCACAACCGCTATCGCTACAAATGCTTTATCTCCTTCAGAAATCGCTTTAAATAAAGCCGTTCTTTCTGCACAATTACATAATCCATATGATGCATTTTCAACATTACATCCACGGTATACTTTTCCATCTTCCGTTAATAATGCTGCACCTACTTGAAACTTAGAATATGGTACATACGCCTGTTTACGCGCTTCGATTGCTTCTTGAATTAATTCTTTGCTGTTCATACCCTCGCATCCTTTCCGCTTTCAATTGTGAAAAGATAAAATGAAACTTTCATTAACGGCGTTCTTACCATTACCAAAGCATAACAAAAGCTTTGGAATGCAACTATACCATATAAGGTAAAAAGATAATAGCACCAATTATAACAGCTATAATAGTAAATAATAGCACTGCACCGGCAGCAACATCCTTTGCAATTTTAGCAAATGTTTTAAAATCCGCTGTGGCTAAATCAACCGTTTTTTCAACTGCCGTATTAACCATTTCCAAACTCATTACAATTCCAATTGTAATGAGTAATATGAGCCATTCCGTTATCGTTACATGGAAATAAAAGCCGCAGCATATAACAATAACTGCGGCCCAAAAATGAATTTTCATATTGCGTTCGTGACGAAGACAAAAGTATATACCAGCTATAGCATATCCAAAACTATTTATAAGTTTTCCTTTTTTCATCTACCTAATCCAAATGCCTCTAAAATTTCTTTTTGTTTTCCAAACATTTCTTTTTCATCTTCATCTGTCATATGATCATAACCAAGTAAATGTAAGAATCCATGTAACGCTAAAAACCCTAGCTCACGATCAAAAGAATGTCCATATTCTTCAGCCTGTTCTTTCGCCCTTGGAATAGAAATAATAAGATCCCCTAGCATACGCGGCATTTCCACGCCAACGATCTCCATCTCACCTTCTCCCATATCCTCCATTGCAAAAGAAATAACGTCTGTCGGTTGATCCTTATCGCGATAATCACGATTAATTTCTTGAATACGTTCATTATCAACAAACGTAACAGAAAGCTCTGTTCCGTCTTCTACGTTCTCCATTCGTGCAGCTTGCTCTAAAAGATTGCGAATCATACTCACATATTCTTCTTTCACTTCTTCTGTTTCATCAAAAAAATCTATTAATAAACTCATTCTGTCACCTTTTCTTCCGGTGGTTCCGGATATTTAATACGAGAATGGAAAATACCATTTAACGTTTCACATAAAGTTTTCCCAACAATTTGTAATTCTTTAAATGTCAAATTACATTCACTAAACTGTCCATCCTGCAGGCGATCTTTTATAATACTTTGTACTAAATTATTAATTTGTTCTGGTGTTGGATGGTTCATAGAACGCACTGCCGCTTCGACGCTATCCGCAATCCCAACAATTGCAGACTCTTTTGAAGTCGCTTTTGATCCTGGATAACGGAACATTTCTTCTGTATATTTCTCTTTATCTTCTTTAATTGCTTTATAGTAAAAATATTTGAGTAATGTCGTTCCATGATGCTGTCCTGCAATATCAATAATTTCTTGCGGAATATGATGTTCTTCTAACATCCTTACTCCATTTGTCACATGAGCAATAATAATATCTCTACTCGTTTCAGGATCTAATTTATCATGCGGGTTTTCAATCCCCATTTGATTTTCTATAAAGAAATGAGGTTGCAACGTTTTTCCAATATCATGGTAATACGCACCAACACGCGCTAAAACTCCATTCGCTCCAACAGCCTCACAAGCCGCTTCAGAAAGGTTAGCAACCATAACACTATGGTGATATGTTCCCGGTGCTTCTAACAAAATTTTTCGAAGGAGCGGATGATTTGGGCTTGAAAGCTCCATAAGTTTCATACTTGATACAATTCCAAGACCGCTTTCTAAATATGGTAAAATTCCCATGGCTAAAATGGAAGAAATAATCCCAGAAGCTGCCGCCATTAGTAGCTGCGAGCCAATTTCAAGTGGTGAAAAATTACCATTTCGTAAGAGTAACAACGCAGCTAATACAACTACATTTAAAACAGAAACAAGGATACCCGCCTGTAAAATCATCGTACGTCGATTTTTTTCTCTCAAAAAGATGCTAACAGATAAAGAACTTAGTAAAACATAAATACCTACATTATAGTTCAGTGTGCTCGTTACACCTTCGTTAAACAGAATACTACTGCATACAGAAAAAATCACACTTGTAATAAAAACGAAACGATCGCCAATCATTAACTTTACAAGTATTGTTCCCATCGCAACCGGAACAATATATGCAATACCAGCGTATTCTAGTTTTTGGAATAAACTAATGATTTTCATCAAAACAACTGTAATCGCTACAATCGTTGTATAAGCTAAAATATATGGTTTCTCTTCTCTTTTCAATTTTAAAAACAATTCAAATTGTTTATGCATGAAGAATAAGAGCACACCAATAAAAATTGCTAATCCTACAAATGGTTGGAATGTATTTCCATGTTCAAGAAGTCCAACTAATTTCAACTGATCATATACTTCTCTTGTAATTGTGTCGCCTTCTTTAACAAGAATTTGCCCTTGCAAAATATGCACTGACGCTACCCCATCCATCGCCTTTTGTTTTTGTTCTTTTGTAGCAACTGAATCATAGAAATAGTTCGCTTCAATTGCATATTTCCCAAGCGTGTTAAGCGCTTCTTTTAAATCACTATTCACATTAACATTACGTATTTCATTAACAAAGCGCTCTTTCGCTTCATTTTCCTCATTCATTTTAATATGCGTACTCATAATATTATTGATTGCTGTCACAACAGCATCCCTTGCCAACGTCAATTGATCCTGTTCAGCGTTCACCAACTGTAACAGTACAGAATCAGATAAACTTTTTGTTAAATCCGTAGGCAATTTCTTTTTTAGCTTTTCTAATCGTTCCGCAGCAGAAATCTTTTTCTGTTCATCAGGACCGGCAGCCTTCGTCTCAGCTTCCACTTCTTCTATCGCACCAAAGACAGAGTTTACAATATCTACTTTATTTTGCTTGTATTCACTTCGATATGTATATTGGTCTTCAACCTTTTGAGCAGCTTCTCTCTTCTTTTTATCCGTCGTTACTTTATCTTCGATTTTGATAGGAGAGTGGATTGTTTGTTTAGAAATAGATAGCATTTTAACATCTAGTTGCTCTGGTTTCACATTGTTCATAAGTGCAAAAAACAGTACCGCTCCTAATAAAATATAAGAAATCCAGCTTAATTTTTTCGAATGTTGTATGTTACGAAACCACCTAGAAATTTCTTGAGATCTTGACATGATTTCAATACCTTCTCCTCTCCAGACATAAAGTGAAACTTGAATCAATCGAGAGTTTTCTTCAGCTCTACTAATGATTCACAATCACAAATACATAAATCTACTTGTCCATCCTCTAATGATAGTAAAAAATAAGCTATTCGCCAACCCTTTCATCTATCATACAAAAAGAAATGATCCTTACAAATAGGATCATTCCATTTTATCATATGCCTCGATAATCCGCTGCACAAGTGGATGTCTTACAACGTCAGATTGATCTAATTTAACAAATGAAATCCCCGATACACCTGATAGAACATGTGCAGCAATTGAAAGTCCTGACTTTACCCCCTTCGGTAAGTCAACCTGCGATGGATCACCAGTAACCACCATTTTTGAACTAAAACCTAGGCGAGTTAAAAACATTTTAATTTGAGCACCTGTTGTATTTTGAGCTTCATCTAAAATAACGAAAGAATCATCCAGCGTTCGCCCTCTCATATATGCAAGAGGCGCAATTTCAATCGTCCCTCTCTCCATCATACGTTGCGTATACTCTTGCCCAAGAATATCATGAAGCGCATCATATAAAGGACGTAAATAAGGATCTACTTTCTCTTTTAAGTCCCCTGGTAAAAAACCTAAGCTTTCACCTGCTTCTACAGCTGGTCTTGTTAAAATAATCTTTTTTACATACCCTTGCTTTAAAGCTCGCACAGCCATTACCACAGCTAAATAGGTCTTCCCTGTACCAGCAGGACCTATTCCAAATACAATATCATTCTTCTTCAACGCATGAATATACTGCCTTTGTCCCATCGTCTTTACACGGATGGATTTACCCTTTGCTGTTTTAAAAATTTCCTCTTCATATAGCTCTTCAAAATGAGCTATTTTTCCTTGACGGCCAAGCTGAATTGCATATGCAACATCCCGCTCAGAGATTGATACACCTTTACGAATAACAGCAAGTAATTGCTGTAAGATTTTTTCAACAAGCGCCACTGCTTCATCTGTTCCAGATACACGGACAGATTCACCTCGCGTTACAATAGATACGGCAAGTTCTCGTTCAATTACTTTTAAATGCGCATCATTCACTCCAAATAGAGCAATTGCTTCATTATGATTTTCCACTTGTTGATTCATTTCTACTAATTGTTCTGCCATTACTCAGTCTCCTTGAATGTCGGATTCGGATATCGGTTGTGGCTCTGCAATATTTTCAATCACTGTATAATGTAATGTTACTCTTAACTGATTCGCCTCAACCTCTTTATGCAAAATCTTATCACTTACAATCATAGCATGTTCATCCAATTTTTTCTTCAGTTCTTTTTCAGCCATTTCTCTCGCTACTCGCATTGCTTGTTTGTCTGTATATTCACGGTTCGCTTCTTCCTCTTCGCGAACAATTTCCTTTTCATAAGAAATAGGTAATGTAAAACCGAGTAGCTTCACATCGTGTTTAACATTTTCAGTACGAGAGCGCTTATACTTATCATGCTGAAATCCCCATATTTTTATTTTAACACTTCCAAGACGAAGATAATGCTCATTATATGAATTTCCTGTATATACTTGAAACGTTGTTTTTAAAGGAACTGTCACCTCTGATTCATACCACGTTTCTCCATATACAATTCCTTTAGCAGAAACAATTGTTGGATTATCCTCCTTTCCAAACATCCCCGACACAAGAAGTTGTCCCTTTTGCACATAATCATTTTTCATTACAACTGGTTTTCCGGTTTCCACAAATGTCTTAGTGATAATTGCCTCTTTCTTTGCAACTAAATTTTGTGGTTTTCGCTCTTTTTCCTTCTCCGGCTCATTTTTTTCAACGATTTTAAAATGATATGTTGTCCCCTTTATTTCTAGACCCGCCCACGTAATGGCATTAATATTATCTGTTAAATGACGCTGAACATCCTCTACACTAGGCATTTGAAATTGCAGTCTTCCTTTTTTAATACCCATTTTGTCCAATTCTTTCATAAGAATATATTCCGTTTCCGGTTTTGCCCCTGTAACTTCAATTTTCCAAACCATATTTGATAAAGCGATTATACCGAAAAAAAAGATAAGAAATCCGATTAAAAAACCACTATTCTTGAGCAAACGCTTATTCCAAAACGGAAAGCCGAAACGCCCAATAAAGTATAGTTTACATTCATTTTTCCGATAGATAGGTCTCAGTCGCTTTACATCACGAAGTAACATACAAAATACTAATGTATCCTCTGTAATCTTCTTTACATCCCATACAAGCAAATTTCTGCGTACACACTCATTAATAAATCGTTCCACTCCTCTACCTTCAATTCGAACTTTTACATACCCAATCCACCGGGTAAACCATTGATTTTTCATCGTTCGCCCCACTACCTTTCTCAAAAAGCACAGGTGTTACGTCACTACTCTACTCAGTGCTTTCCTCACCGTTTATCATTCAAATAGCTCGTACGAAACGAAATAAGAAGAAAAACTTCACGAATGGAAGTTTCATTATGAGTTATCTTTCTTCTCATCTTCTAAAAACGTTACTTGTTCAATAACCCCTTCCAACAAAAGCTCCTCTGGAAGAATTGTTTTAATAACAAATGATTGCCCCTTTATTAATAATTGACCATGCTTCAATAACAACCGCACTTCTTTATCTGTAAATACTAATAACCCTCGATGATTTTCTATATAAATATGTACTTGCCCGACAAGGGTAATACGAGGTAGATCCATTAGTACATCCACTGGTAGGTCTATTTGCTTCGTGAGCCAATTTTTCATTTGCACCAATTTCTTCATCTCCAAGACCCCCTCTCATCCCATATGTATGAAAAAAGAGCTTGTAATATCACGTCCAAACAGAAAAAAGCATAAAAAAGCGTCTCATTTCTCATGAGACGCTTTTTTATGCTAATAGCTGTGCAACCAGCTTATTCACTTGCGATCCGTCTGCTTTACCTTTTACTTTCGGCATAACAGCACTCATCACTTTACCCATATCTGCTTTAGAAGCAGCACCAACATCAGCAATAACTTGCTTAATTACGCCCGCAAGTTCTTCCTCTGTTAATTGCTCCGGCAAATACGTGTCTAAAATCTGAATTTCACTTTGCAGTTTATCAACAAGGTCATCACGACCCGCTTTTTTAAATTCAAGGAGGGAGTCCTTACGCTGTTTTACTTCACGAGTTAAAACTGTTAATTCCTCTTCTTCAGTAAGAGTTTGTTGCAGTTTAATTCCTTCATTTTGCAAAGCAGCCTTAACCATACGAATGACGGTTAATTTTTCTTTTTGTTTATTCTTCATCGCTTGTTTCATATCATCGTTTAAACGACCGAGAAGACTCATAACTTACACCCTCTCTTAGAATTTACGCTTTCTTGCCGCTTCAGATTTCTTCTTACGTTTTACACTTGGTTTTTCATAAAACTCGCGCTTTCTTGCTTCAGCAAGTGTACCAGTTTTAGAAACCGATCTTTTAAAACGGCGAAGTGCATCCTCCAAAGACTCGTTTTTACGAACGACTGTTTTTGACATTCTCTTTCCCTCCCTCCGAAACATCACACTTACATACTAACTTCAGCATGCAAAAAGAAACACTTCTTCAGCATGTCTTTTACGATTATAATACATTTTGTCACTTCAGGTCAACTATTTGACAGAATAAAAGAAGAGTAGGTGCTCTTCCTTTTTCCAAAATCTATTTAAATTACGTGTTACAACTATTATTTTTTACTTTTTAAACGGATAAATTTATAAAAGAATACCGAACATTTTGCCCCTCAGTCGAGACAAAAACGAGTCGCTTCCGCTTTTATTTTATCCAGCTCCAGCGACTAGAACAATCGGTCGTTCCACTCTTTCTTACGGGGCAAAAAGCGCCTCGTAGGAAAGAGTTCCAACGTCCTCATGTTCTAAACGAATCGCTTCCGCTTTTATATTAATAATCAGTTGTTGCTGTTTTTCCACTTACCAGTGCTACGCCTGCACTTGTACCAATACGCGTTGCTCCCGCTTCTATCATCGCATCCATATCTTGTCCGTTACGAACACCACCTGAAGCTTTCACGCCGATTTCCGGTCCGACTGTTTTTCTCATTAACGCTACATCTTCTACTGTTGCTCCGCCCGTTGAGAATCCAGTTGATGTTTTTACGAAATCTACGCCTGCTTTTACAGACAATTCACAAGCTCGAACTTTTTCTTCTTCTGTTAATAGACATGTTTCAATAATAATTTTCACAAGCG
>NZ_JAHCDO010000017.1:0-89701 GCF_050768835.1 Bacillus pfraonensis
CCGAACATGATGCCGATAATGGATAATAACCAAATGCCGAACATGATGCCGAATATGGATAATGACCAAATGCCGAACATGATGCCGATAATGGATAATAACCAAATGCCGAACATGATGCCGAATATGGATAATAACCAAATGCCGAACATGATGCCGATGATGGATAATAGCCAAATGCCGAATATGGATAATAACCAAATGCCGAATATAATGCCGATAATGGATAATAACCAAATGCCGAATATAATGCCGATAATGGATAATAACCAAATGCCGAACATGATGCCGATAATGGATAATAACCAAATGCCGAACATGATGCCGAATATGGATAATGACCAAATGCCGAACATGATGCCGATGATGGATAATAACCAACCACCGCCAATGATGCCGCAACCAATACCGATGCCATATCAATCACAAATGATGCCACAACAGTACCCATATTATCAAATGCCATATCAACCACAGCAAAATCCGTATTATCAAATGCCGTATACACAAGGTGTACCAATAATGCCGTACCAAATGCCGGTGCAACATACTTCAATGCCATATCAACCACAAACGGATAATAACATGCCGCCAATGATGCCAGCAGAAGAAGATTGTGGATGTGGTGAGGAAAGAAATTTATATAGTCCACAGCCAGGGGGGGCATACTATCCGAATTCTCCATACTACCCAACAAATCAAATTGCATATGCACCACAACCAGGTGCGGCGCTTTATCAGCCAGATCCGCCGAGAATTTTTGGAGACCCACTTGCAGAAGATGAGGAATAGAAAGAGTAGTGTTAGAAAATTCCTAGTGAAATATTAACAAGTGTAAAAACCTCCTTTGTTACTCACTATAAGAAGGAGCTTTTCGAGAGAGAAGTTCAACCTAACAAGGGGGGTTTTTATATTGAGTAAAAAGATTAAAATTATTGCCGCTTCTTTGTTAGTTACCAGTGCGTTAGCTGCATGTGGTACACCTAATAATAACAATGCGATGGATGATCGTAATGCAACTTACAATTATGAGCGTACAACGTATGATAATACACATCCACATAGAAATAATGTGACGCGTACTGATCGCTATACAGATTATGTAACATATCGAAATGGGAATAGAGTTACAGATAATGTATATGATCGTCGTAATGATGTCGGATATAACTATTATCGTGATGTGAATTATCATGGTCAAATAGCAAATCCATATCCAACGCGTAACATTACAATGAATAATTCATATATTAACAACGATGGTAAGACAGCAGAAAGAATTACAAATCGTGTTAAACGTATGAATAATGTAGATCGCGTTTCTACTGTTGTGCGAGGAAATGATGTAGTAATTGCAGTAAAACCACGTGGTGCAGTAGCAAACGAAACAGCAATGGCAAATGAAATTCGTCAAGCTGTTGCCAACGATGTGAAAAACCGTAATGTGTATGTAACTGTTAAAAATGACATGTTTGACCGTGTCGATACAGTGAATACACGTTTGCGCAATGGAACAGTAACAAACGATTTAAATCGTGATATAACAGATCTGTTCCGAGACATTCGTGATGGTCTAACTGGTACAGTGCGATAACAAAAAAGGGAAAGGTTTACGCCTTTCCTTTTTGTTTTCATAAGTATTAACATAGCGACATGGAAAATTATTCATCTATATCCTGTAATCGTTTTTTCTTAATAAAGTAACCAACAGAATAAGAAGATAAGAAACATAAGAAAAAAATAATTCCAATAAGAAGTGCTTCCCATAATGGTCTTTCAGGACTGAAGATAACATAAATAACAACAAAGATGATTCCTACGATAGCAGAGCGTAAAACAAGTTTGTAATAAGGAGTGATTTTGATTCCCTTTTCATTTTCTTCAGAGTCAATAGAGATTCCCATTTGTAAATAGGCTAGAAGTATACTTGTTAGTATGAATAATAACCATAGCGGTGACTTTGTAATTTGATCTATTCCTTCATTGAAGCCAATATAACCTAAAATACCTATTATACCAATCGATTGAAATAAAAAGGCAATTCGTACGTTCTTTAAATTTTGAAGGATTAAACGTTCATCTTTTATTTTTTTCAATGTACTCACTCCTGTTTTACCAGATTTTTCATTATATCCATGCCTATTGTAACATATATTTTACATTAATCAATTTATATTTTACTTAAGAATCTTGAGGAATATATGTTGGTATGAAAAGTTAATAAAAATTTTTAGGATTAGCTTGCGTTTTTTGTACATTAATGTTATATTAGCAAAGCGATGAGCTAATTTACGTAAGACGAGAGATATGCTTAAGTGCTAAACACGCGGATGTGGCCGCCTGGTCTCTCGCCGTAAACGCATCAAGACGCCTGCTATGTTCAGGCGTCTTTCTTATTATATAAAGGTGAAATGAAGTTATGCATAAGAGAATTGTCGTCCAACTTCACTTTTTGGTAGGTTAAAATATCAGAATATTAGATTGATTTATTTACAAATCCCTTCAATAAGATTAAAATATAAATGGTAATATATTACACAATATAGTGACTATATGAAATGGTAAGGATGAAAAGAATATGGAAAATTTTGAATGTAAAAATACAGAGGTTGTTTTGGAGAAATTTAAATTAACAACACCTATATTTCAGGCTTTGGGAGATATAAATCGTCAACAAATTATTATGATGTTACTTGAAAATAAAAGTCTGAATGTAACTCAAATAACCGATGGAATGGGTATTTCAAGACCAGCTGTTTCTCATCATTTGAAAATTTTAAAACAGGCAGAATTAATTACAGCTGATCGAAATGGAAAAGAGATATTTTATGCTGTAAGTTCACGAGAATTTTTAAAACAAATTAAGGAGTTAATTGTAGCGGTAGAATCAAACTACTAATTTTTTTAGATTATAAGTTTACAAGTTTAAACATTTGAACTCATTTTTAGTGAAAAGGAGCAATCAAGGTGAATGGTAAGAATCGAATGTATGTATTAATGTTACTCGTTCCTTTGTTTTGGGGTGGCTCTTTTGCAACAGCGGAGCATGTTATTACAGAAATTCCACCACTTGTTGCAGCGACGATTCGTTTCACGTTAGCTGGAGTTATTTTAATAGGGATTGTTCTAGTTAAAGCTGAGTGGAATATGAGCGTGTTAAGTAAAAGCTGGAAAGGTTTATTATTTGTATCCTTAACCGGCATTTTTGGATACAATGCATTTTTCTTTATGGGACTCAATTATACTTCTACGATGAATGGCTCATTAATTATTGCCACAATGCCAGTGTTTGTTACAATGGGAGCAATTTTGTTTTTTAAAGAAACATGGAGTGTGAAAATAGCAATAAGTTTAATTTTATCCCTTATAGGTGTCATTATTGTTATTACGAAAGGCTCATTATATACACTTATATCTTTGTCGTTTAATAAAGGAGATTTATTGTTTATAGCTGCATTAGCCTGTGGAGTGTTATACAGCTTAACTGGGAAGGCAGTGATGAAGGGTGTTTCGCCTTTGTTGACGACTATGAGTATGACTGTAATAGGAGCTATTTTTCTAGCAGGTCTTTCTGTTTTTGAGGGAGGATGGGAGAAAGTTCCGGCGCTCTCTATACAAGGATGGCTTGAGATGTTGTATATGGTCGTTTGTGGAACGCTAATTGGCTATATAGTATTTAATAAAGGGGTAGAAGAAATTGGAGCAAGTAAAGCAAGTATGTATTTAAATATCACACCTATCGTTGCAACCTTAATTGCAGTTGTTTTATACAAAGCAACAATTACATGGCAACAGCTACTTGGAATGGTAATTGTGCTAGCAGGGGTTTATATTGCGACGGTTCAAACAAGTAAAAATAAAAACATGTCTCTACATGATTAAAAGAACTTGTGATATCAGAAATTTACTCTGATACTGTTTGGTGTACAAAGTGGTGATTTGTTCGAGAGTTTGCATATTTTATAATCCTCAATAAACGATATCTACTCTTCCTATGGATAAAACTTCTAATTCCGGAAAAACTACAAATAGAAGTTTTAGATTGCCTAGAAGAGGTGAGCGGAAATGAAATTCATAATGATTGCAGTTCAAGTCGTAATTGCTATGTTTTGTCTATATCATGAATCGAGTGTGATAGCTGCGGCTCCTGCATCAGAGGTTACACAAAAAGAGCCTCAAGTTACAATCTTATTAGAGCGTATGTATTTAGATGGAGAAGTAAGTGAGGAAATTTTTACTGAAAAAGTAGCAAACTTAGAACAGTTTCTACAGCAGTATAAAGAATGGCAGCTTGTCGATCGTGATGAGACACAAATTGTGTTGCAAAAAAAGGTAGATGATATTTCACCCCTGCTTAAAACGAGTGGGTATTTTGGTGTTTCTAATGAGGGAATACTGCAAATTTTTAATGGTGTGCCAAAAGAAGATAATGCGATTCATTCATTTTTTCAAATTGATATGAAAAAGCTAGAAAGTTATGAACGAGCAGAGTTAAAACGCGGTATTCGCATCAAGTCAAAAGAACGTTTTGTGAAGACAATTGAGAAAATGAAGCAGTATGCAGTGCAAAATAAGAAAAACAGCAGCTCGGGATGAGCTGCTGTTTTTCTTATTTATTTTTATCTAAAATTTGTTTTGCAATTTCATCAATTAGCATATCTTTTCCGATTGGGTTAAATGCTTTTGTGTTAAAAACTTCATTGCTTACTTCATAGACGTGATTGTTTTTTACAGCTTTATTATCTTTCCAAACAGCGCTGTTTTTGTAGTCATCGAACACTTTATCCGCTTCGCCACCAAAGTTTACGATAAACATTTGATCCGGCTGGAATGCAACAAGACCTTCTAGTGATACTTGTGCCATCGTTTGTTTTAAATCTGTGCCTTTCGTTGCAGGAAGTTTTAAGTCGTTAAAGAGAATATCACCATATCCGAAGCTACCATATACACGGAAGTTTTGTGGTGTTACAGCGAGGAACATAAAGTTCTCATCTTTTGTTTTCTCTTTAATTTTTTTAGATAAGGACTCTGCTTTTTTATCGTAGTCTGCAATCCATTTATCAGCTTTTTTCTCTTCGTCAAATAGCTTGCTTACTTCTTTAAATTTACCGCGCCAGTTTTCTAAGTTGGTTTCTAAGACAACTGTAGGTGCAACTTTTGATAGTTGATCATAAATTTTCAATTGACGATTGTTTAAAATAATTAAGTCTGGTTTTAAAGCAGTAACTGCTTCTAAATCAACTTTAGGTGCCCAGTACCAACCAACTGCTTTTACACCTTTTAGCTTTTCTTGTAAATGATCTTGGATTTTATCTTTATACGTGTTGGCAGTACCAACAGGCTTATGGCCAAGAAGTAATAATTCTTCAGATGATCCAGATAAGTCAACAATTCTTTTTGGATTTATCGGAATTTTAACTTCTCCTTTTGCATGTTTTACAACTTTTGTTTTTGGTTGTTCTTTTGTCTGTGCTTCTTCTTTTTTAGAAGAGCAACCAACAATGGCAAGAACAACAAGAATGAGAGTAAGTAGAATAGATAGATTGCGTTTCATCTTGTATGTAACCCCTTTAATTAGTATTGATAATCATTATCGACCTTGTAATATTAATTTGCTTTATATATTTCTGTCAATATTAAAAAAATGGAAAATCCAAACAGAGAACATTTGTTGGGTCAGTCTCGCTTTTCCATCATTAAATATGTTAAAATGGAATACATGATTTAAGAGGGAGAGATCGTATTTTGTTTGAATATGTTACAGGCTATGTGGAATATGTAGGGCCGGAATATGTCGTTCTTGATCATAATGGAATTGGCTATCAAATTTTCACGCCAAATCCGTATGTATTCCAAAGAAGTAAGCAAGAAATTCGTGTATATACATATCATTATGTGAGAGAAGATATTATGGCGCTTTACGGATTTAAGACACGTGAAGAGCGATTATTATTTACAAAATTGTTAGGTGTGTCAGGAATTGGGCCAAAAGGTGCGCTCGCAATTTTAGCTTCTGGTCAAACTGGACAGGTCGTGCAAGCAATTGAACATGAGGATGAAAAATTCTTAGTGAAATTCCCGGGAGTTGGAAAGAAAACAGCACGCCAAATGATTTTAGACTTAAAAGGAAAATTAGCTGATGTTGTGCCGGATGCATTTGTTGATTTATTCTCAGATGTAGAACGTTTCGATGAGAAGAAAGGTTCATCGGCTGAGCTTGACGAAGCGCTTGAAGCACTGCGTGCACTTGGCTATGCTGAACGAGAAGTAAATCGTGTTGTACCTGAGTTGTTAAAAGAATCACTTACGACGGATCAATATATTAAAAAGGCACTTAGTCTTTTACTAAATGGTAAGAGGTGAGTAGAATGGACGAACGCCTCCTTTCAGGAGAATCGGCATATGAAGATGCGGATTTAGAATATTCGTTACGGCCACAGACGCTCCGTCAGTATATTGGCCAAGATAAGGCAAAACATAATTTAGAAGTGTTTATTGAGGCGGCGAAAATGCGTGAGGAGACATTGGATCACGTACTATTATACGGACCTCCAGGACTTGGTAAAACGACGCTTGCGAATATTATCGCTAATGAAATGGGCGTTAATATTCGAACAACGTCAGGTCCAGCAATCGAGCGTCCAGGGGATTTAGCGGCAGTGTTAACGGCGCTTCAACCTGGTGATGTACTATTTATTGATGAAATTCATCGCCTGCACCGATCGATTGAAGAAGTATTATACCCAGCGATGGAGGATTTTTGCCTTGATATTGTCATTGGTAAAGGACCAACTGCAAGATCTGTAAGGCTTGATTTACCACCGTTCACATTAGTCGGTGCAACAACACGTGCAGGTGCGTTATCAGCGCCGCTTCGTGATCGTTTTGGTGTGTTATCACGATTGGAGTACTATACGGTAGATCAACTGTCAGCAATTGTAGAGCGTACAGCAGAGGTGTTTGAAGTTGAAATAGACTCATTAGCTGCTTTAGAAATTGCAAGGCGTGCGCGTGGTACGCCGCGTATCGCGAACCGATTATTAAGACGCGTGCGTGATTTTGCGCAAGTTCGAGGCAACGGAACGATTACGATGGAAATTACTCAAATGGCATTAGAGCTCTTGCAAGTCGATAAATTAGGGCTTGATCATATCGATCATAAGTTACTGCTCGGTATTATTGAAAAGTTCCGCGGTGGACCAGTTGGATTAGAGACTGTTTCAGCGACAATCGGGGAAGAATCTACGACGATTGAAGATGTATATGAACCGTATTTACTTCAAATCGGGTTTTTACAACGAACGCCAAGGGGACGCATTGTAACACCGCTTGCATATAACCATTTCGGAATGGAGATGCCAAAATTATGACGGATATGCCGAAGTTGCTTATTACGGCGGGTATCCTTCTCATTGTCGTGGGAATAGCTTGGAAGTTTATCGGAAGGCTTCCAGGCGATATTTTTGTGAAAAAAGGAAACGTTACCTTTTATTTTCCGATCATTACATGTATTGTGTTAAGTATTGTATTATCTTTTATTATGTATATAATAAATCGATTTAAATAGAAATAGGTGGCTATAGTTATGGATATTAATCTGTTTGATTTTCATTTACCGGAAGAACTTATTGCACAAACACCGCTTGAAGAGCGTGAAACATCAAGATTAATGGTGTTAGATCGTGAAACAGGTGATATCGAGCATAAGCATTTTACTGACATTCTTTCTTATTTACATGAGGGGGATTGCTTAGTTTTAAATGAAACGAAAGTTATGCCTGCTCGCCTGCATGGTGTGAAAGAAGATACAGGTGCACATATCGAAGTACTTCTTTTAAAACAAGAAGATGGTGATAAGTGGGAAACACTTGTGAAACCGGCTAAACGTGTAAAAGAAGGAACGGTTATTTCTTTTGGCGAAGGAAAGCTAAAAGCAACTTGCATTGGAACAGCTGATCAAGGTGGCCGTCAGCTTGAGTTTTCGTATGACGGTATCTTTTATGAAATTTTAGATGAACTTGGAGAAATGCCGCTTCCTCCGTATATTAAAGAAACACTAGAAGATCGTGATCGTTATCAAACGGTATATGCGAAGGAAATTGGTTCTGCAGCAGCACCGACAGCCGGGCTTCATTTTACAGAAGAGCTACTAGAAACATTGAAACAAAAAGGCGTTCACTTGGCGTTCATTACACTTCATGTTGGCCTTGGTACATTTAGACCAGTGTCTGCAGATACAATTGAAGAACACCATATGCATGCTGAGTATTATCATATGTCAGAAGAAACAGCAGAGTTGTTAAATCGTGTGAAAGAGAACGGTGGACGTATCATTACAGTTGGTACAACATCAACTCGTACATTAGAAACAATTGCTACAGATAACGATGGTAAGCTTTGCGCGGCATCTGGATGGACGGATATCTTTATGTATCCAGGTTATGAATTTAAAGCAATTGATGGTTTAATTACAAACTTCCACTTGCCAAAATCAACATTAATTATGCTTGTGAGTGCATTTGCAAATAGAGAAAATGTACTTCATGCGTATAATGAAGCAGTAAAAGAGAAATATCGTTTCTTTAGCTTCGGTGATGCGATGTTCATTGCATCTCATTCTAAAGTAGGAAACAAATAAAAAGGAGTAAATCTATGACAGCAATTCGTTATGAATTTATTAAAACATGTAAACAAACGGGTGCACGCTTAGGGCGCGTCCATACACCACACGGCTCATTTGATACACCAACATTTATGCCAGTTGGTACACTTGCGACAGTGAAAACCATGTCACCAGAAGAGTTAAAGGCAATGGATTCAGGCATTATTTTAAGTAATACGTATCATTTATGGCTTCGTCCAGGTCATGAAATTGTGCGTGAAGCAGGCGGATTACATAAATTTATGAATTGGGATCGAGCAATCTTAACAGATTCAGGTGGTTTCCAAGTATTTAGTTTAAGCGACTTCCGCCGCATTGAAGAAGAGGGCGTACATTTTCGCAATCATTTAAATGGAGACAAGTTATTCTTATCACCAGAAAAAGCGATGGAAATTCAAAATGCATTAGGTTCAGATATTATGATGGCATTTGATGAGTGTCCGCCATTCCCAGCTACTTTTGAATATATGAAAAAATCTGTAGAACGTACGAGCCGCTGGGCAGAGCGTTGTTTAAAAGCACACGAGCGTCCAGAGGATCAAGGGTTATTCGGTATTGTACAGGGTGGAGAGTTTGAAGAACTTCGTCGTCAAAGTGCGAAAGACCTTGTTTCAATGGATTTCCCTGGTTATGCGGTAGGTGGATTATCAGTTGGGGAGCCAAAGGATATTATGAACCGCGTACTTGAATTTACAACACCGCTTCTTCCGGACAATAAACCACGTTATTTAATGGGAGTAGGTTCTCCTGATTCATTAATTGACGGTGCAATTCGTGGTATTGACATGTTTGACTGCGTACTTCCAACACGTATTGCTCGAAATGGTACATGTATGACAAGCCAAGGGCGTCTTGTTGTGAAGAATGCGAAGTTTGCAAGAGACTTCGGTCCGCTTGATCCAAATTGTGATTGCTACACATGTAAAAATTATTCTCGTGCGTACATTCGTCACTTAATGAAATGTGATGAAACGTTTGGAATTCGTTTAACGTCTTATCACAACCTTCATTTTCTGTTAAACTTAATGGAGCAGGTGAGACAAGCCATTCGTGAAGATCGTCTTGGCGATTTCCGTGAAGAGTTCTTTGAGCAATATGGCTTTAATAAACCGAATGCTAAAAACTTCTAATACATAATTTAAAAGGAGGAACAAAAGATGAATCCAGGTATGATGAATATTGTCATGATCGTTGCGATGTTTGCGATTTTCTATTTCTTATTAATTCGCCCGCAACAAAAACGTCAAAAGGCAGTAGCTCAAATGCAAAGTGAATTACAAAAAGGTGATGCGATTGTAACAATCGGTGGCTTACACGGTACAATTGAATCAGTAGATGACACTACGATTGTAATTAAATCTGGTGGTTCACACTTAACATTCGATCGCAATGCGATTCGTGAAGTTGTGAAGAAGTAACAGTCAAAAGCCCTGCTAATAGCAGGGCTTTTTTAATTCGAGCGTTTCGTCATGTTAACGCCGAATATACCACCAATTGTACTTGCTCCCATCAACATAAGCTGATAGAGAAGCTGTGAGTTGGATAGGGCGTGTGAGAAACCTAAGTAGCTAACGAGAAAAACAAGAATTGTAAAGGTAAGTCCGGTTGTGAAGCCGACTAACCATCCTCTACCTTGTGCCTTTTTACCAGCGACAAAGCCAGAGATGAGAGTAGAGAGAATCGCAAATATGAAAAGAGTGATTGCCAATGCTCCTTCACTAATATTTGTGAATTTTAATAAAAGTGCAATCACCATACTTGTAACAGAGGCAAGTATTAATAAAGTGATAATGCCAAACCCAATTGCTGTAGATAACTTTTTCGTTCCATCCATGATAAATTCCTCCTTTTAATACAAGCATATTTTCACTTCTTGTAAGTTAGACTAGTTTCTTTTTTGCTGGTTAAACTACGTCGTAGAAGAAAGAAATAGAAAGGGGATTACAGATGGAACTATGGGGAATTGCTTTACGAACAGTTCTGTTATATTTTATTATGCTAATCATTTTTCGTGTTATGGGAAAGCGCGAAATCGGGGAACTAAGTATATTAGACTTGATCGTCTTCATTATGTTAGGAGAAATTGCTGTATTAGGAATTATTGAAGCTGATCGTCCTATATGGGATCAAATTGTCCCTATGATAGTAATTGTAGTAATTCAAATTGTATTAGCATATGCTTCGCTCAAAAGTGGAAAACTACGTCATTTAATCGATGGTGAACCGGCCATTATTGTTCGGAAAGGGAAAATTGATGAGAAACAAATGCGAAAGCAACGTTATAACATGGACGATTTATTAATGCAGTTAAGAGAAGAAGGAATTGGTGATATTCGCGATGTCGAATATGCTATTTTAGAAGCTTCAGGAAAACTGTCTGTATTTCATAAACAAAAGAGTAAAAAAAATAAAGATGATACCCCTATTTTTTCATTTCCACTAATTATTGATGGAGAGATGCAACAATCACATTTGCAGATGATTGAACAGTCGGAAGAATGGCTTGCGAGAAAACTGGAAAATATAGGATACAGTGATGTGACAGAAATTTCGTATTGTAGTTTTCAAAATGGCGAGTTTTTTGTGGATTTAAAAGATAAATAAGAAGCTTGCAGTGAAAAAGCAAGCTTCTTATTTATATGGTTATTTCAAAAATGATAGTTTTCTGATGATCGGGAGACGCCGTAATTCGTCTTTGTGAATGAGTTTGAAAATGAGAAGAAGCAATGTATAAAGGATGGTGGTTAATGTGATTTCCCATAATGTTTGCATGCCAAGTGAATGTGAAAAAATAATGTACTTGTGGAGGTAGAATCCGAAAGCTCCTGCAATGACAATCGCAACCCCTCCGAAAATATAATCTCTTATGTAAATTGTAAATGTAATTTTCTTTAAGACAGTTGCGTAGTGAAGGAATGTCACAGTTACAATGTTAGCAGCAATTGCGATTGCGACCCCCATCATTTGAAATTCTGGGCGCGAAGCGAGTAAGAAAATAACGAGCAGTTTTACAATGGCTCCGATAAAAGTGTTCATCATCGCGGCGCGTGCTAAGTTTAAAGCTTGTAAAACAGATGTGAGGGGACTTTGAAAATAGTGAAATAAAAAGCAAGGTGCAAGTAATTGAATGAATGCAGTTGCGCTATCTGAACCGTACATGAGAGTTAAAACAGGTGAAGCAAATACATAAAGAATAACGACCGACCAGCCTCCAGTAATTAAAGAAATTCGAAGCGCTTGTTGCAGACGATGTTCTACTAATCGATGTTGTTTTTTTGCCATTGCTTCACTAATCGATGGTACCAGTGCTGTAGAAAGAGCGTATGTAATAAAGGCTGGTAGTGATAAAAGAGGGAACGCATAGCCATTTAATATGCCGTATTGCTGCGTAGCAACTGAAGCAGCAACACCAGCTATCGCTAAGCTTTGCATAACGATAATTGGTTCGAAAAAATAAGAGACTGACCCAATTAAGCGACTCCCTGTAGTTGGAAGTGCAATTTCCATAAGCGAATGAAAAGTTTGTTTACTTTCTTTGACAGTACTTAGAAAACCGGTTCGGATGGAAAGATGTTTTTCGCGCTGAAATAAAGTGAGTAAGAATAATAAAGAAGCAACTTCTCCAAGAACAGCTGATAGCATTGCACCTGCAGCAGCGTACTCAACACCGTAAGGTAAAAATAGACGAATACATACGGCAATAATGGTAATACGGATAACTTGTTCTAACACTTGTGCATATGCGCTTGGTTTCATATTTTGTTTTCCTTGAAAATAGCCACGCAAAACAGATGAAACCGCAATAACAGGAACAACAGGTAAAATGGCCATTAACGGATAGTACGTTCTTTTATCTGTTAATAAAGTTTCAGCTAAAATAGGGGTTAGAAGCATGATTGCGATTGTTAAGATAATACTAATAACGGATGTAACAGCTAATGATACTGTTAATATTCTCTTTACTTTTTGTTTATCATTTACTGCTTCCGCTTCTGCTACGAATTTTGCAATGGCAACAGGAAGTCCGATTTGTGTTAATGTAATTGCTAAAATGAAAGTAGGGACAGCCATCATATAAAGACCGACGCCTTCTTCTCCTAAAATACGCGCCATTACAATCCGGTTTATAAACCCGAGAATTTTTGTAATAAAACCAGCTAGCATTAAAATAAATGCACCTCGTAAAAAGCTTTGTCTTGTCATGGTCTTCTCCTACCTTCTCAAAATCAATGGAATGATTTACAATAATTTATATGCACGTATGAGACAAGAATGACAAGCATTTAAGAGGATGAACATATAAAGTAAGACTTTCACTAGGAAGGAACTCTTAAAGGCAGTTATTGCTGTCCATTAGAGCGGGATGAAAAACGACTTTTCGTGCTGAAATAAAAAGGAGATGTGATAGTATGACTGAAAAAGAAGATTTGGTAGAAGCTTACCGCGGACAGTTGCAAGTCGTTTTAGAAAGCAAAGTAGAAGAATTTCAAATGATTGGCTATGACCGAGTGACAACCGAGGAGATTTGGAAATGTTTAAAAAGTAAAAAGTGGAAAAAAGTAGATAGTGATGTTAGATTATATGAACTTGTGAATGATGTGTTAACATTAACAGCAAATGAGTACATGACATATTTAACGGTAGAAGCATATCAAGAACCACTTTGGTCATTTGAAGAATATGAAAATAAATAACTGGCTGTAATTGGTTTGTTCTTCCTTTTGCAGTATAATGATAGGTATTGATAAAGAGGAATGTATATGTCAGAGATTCTAAGTAAAGGAGGTAGAAAGCAGAAAACATAACAATTTGTAGTAAGATATAGGGTTTGGTTGTACAACTAGGACGTAGAACTGAAAATTTACCTATATGGCTAGTAGCACTAGTGAAAAAGTTAAAAATTCACAGAAAGGAAGCCTACTAACTAGACAAACACATAAGTGTAGAGGAATACCTGTGAATAAACAGAAATGATTGTTACAGGAAATTGTCTAGCGTAAATGAATGATAGGATTTGTTTATGATTTTAGTAGCAGAAAGAAGGTACATATGGCAAAGCGTAGTACTAGAATTGTCGCCTTTTTTCTCATCGTATTATTAATCGGTGGAATTATTGGTGCGACAGGAAAAAACATAACAAAAGGAATTAGTCTTGGACTAGACCTTCGTGGTGGTTTTGAAATCTTGTATGAAGTAAAACCAGCGAAAAAGGGAGATAAAATTGATCGTGATGCACTTGTAAGTACAGTAGGTGCTCTTGAAAATCGTGTGAATGTTCTTGGTGTAAGTGAGCCAAATATTCAAATCGAAGGGAAAGATCGAATTCGTGTACAGCTTGCTGGTGTGAAGGATCAGCAAAAAGCACGTGAAATTTTATCTACACAAGCAAAACTTACATTCCGTGATGTGAATGATAATCTTCTCATGGACGGAACAGATTTAAAAGGCGGAGGGGCTAAGCAAACGTTTGATGATCAAGGTCGACCGAGCGTTGGACTTACATTAAAAAGTGCTGAAAAATTTCGCGAAGTAACTGAAAAAATATCTAAAATGCCGCCGCCAACAAATTTAATGGTGATTTGGCTTGATTTTGAAGAAGGAAAAGATTCTTACAAAGCAGAATCTGCAAAACCAAATCCGAAATTTTTATCAGCAGCAACAGTAAACCAAGTATTTAACCAAGCGGAAGTATCCATCGTTGGTGGAAACTTTACAGTTGAAAGTGCGAAGCAGCTTTCAGACTTATTAAACGCTGGTGCACTTCCTGTAGATTTAAAAGAAATGTATTCAACATCTGTTGGAGCAAAATTTGGTCAACAAGCATTAGAGCAAACAATTTTTGCAAGTATAATCGGGATTGCTATAATCTTCTTATTCATGCTTGTATTCTACCGTTTACCAGGACTTGTAGCGGTTATCATGTTAGGTTTATATATTTTCGTAACATTGCTTATCTTTAACTGGATGCATGCAGTCCTTACGTTACCAGGTATTGCGGCGTTAGTGCTCGGGGTTGGTATTGCGGTTGACGCAAATATCATTACATACGAGCGACTGAAGGAAGAATTACGAATTGGCAAATCAATGATGTCAGCATATCGTGCTGGTAACCATCGTTCGTTAGCGACGATTTTAGATGCAAACATTACAACAATAGCAGCAGCTGGTGTATTATTTGTTTATGGTACAAGCTCTGTAAAAGGGTTTGCAACAAGTTTAATTGTGAGTATTCTAGTCGGCTTTATTACAAACGTATTCGGTACTCGTTTCCTACTTGGATTACTTGTGAAAAGCCGTTACTTCGATAAGAAATTATCGTACTTTGGTGTGAAAGAGAAGGAAATTATTCCGTTGTCAAAAGGTTTACAACATGCACCAACGAGATTTGACCGTATTAACTTTGTAAATATTGGTCACAAGTTCTTCTTATTCTCAATTGTAGTTGTTATTGCTGGAGCAATTATACTACCAATTTTCAAAATGAATCTTGGAATTGACTTTGCAAGTGGTACACGTATGGACTTGCAGTCAAAACAAGAGATTAGTGTAGATCAAGTTCAAAAAGATTTACATGGATTGAAAATTGATGTGAAAAAAGAGGACATTGTACCGACTGGAGATGACAATAAAGGGTTTGCTGTTCGTACAATTGGTGTTTTATCGAAAGATGAAATTGCAAAGGCAAAAACATTCTTCTACGATAAATACGGGACAGATCCAAATGTAAGTACAGTTTCTCCAACAATCGGGAAAGAAATTGCACGAAATGCATTTATCGCAGTTCTGATTGCCTCAGCGGTTATCATTTTATATGTAAGTATTCGTTTCCGTTTCACATATGCATTATCTGCTGTAATCGCATTGTTACATGATGCGTTCGTTATGATTGTTGTGTTCAGTATCTTCCAATTGGAAGTAGATTTAACGTTTATTGCTGCGGTATTAACAATCATTGGTTATTCCATCAATGACTCGATTGTTACGTTTGACCGAAACCGTGAGCTATACAAGCAGAAAAAACGAATTCGCGACTTGAAAGATTTGGAAGAAATCGTAAACTCAAGTATTCGTCAAACAATTGGTCGTTCTATTAATACGGTTCTAACTGTACTGTTCCCTGTTATTGCACTGCTTATCTTTGGTAGTGAATCACTGCGCAATTTCTCACTTGCATTAATGATCGGATTAGTTGTAGGTACGTATTCTTCTGTTTTCGTTGCTTCTCAAATCTGGCTCATGCTTGAAAATCGCCGATTGAAAAAAGGAAAAGGTAAGAAGAAAGTAGAAAATGAAGTATCTGAACCACAAGTGTAAAATTTAGAACAGAACATATAAAAAGATGATGCCTTTTAGAAGGCATCTCTTTTTTCGTTTGCGGATACACTAAAGTGACACTTCTTTTAGCGCTTTTTTGCTAAAGGTTAGTAGAGCCAGTCTCGAGGAGGACTGGAGGGAAGTGTTAATTTTGCCATTATTTTCGCTACAATAAAAAGGTAGTTTGAGAAAAGAAGGGATTTCATGTATGGAAAAAGATGAACGTTTTAAACAGGCGGAGTTTGGCGCTATTGTTGGAATCGTTGGAAATATTGTCTTAGCGATTGTGAAAGCGGTAATCGGTTATATTGGGAATAGTAAGGCGCTTTTAGCAGACGCGGTTCATTCAGCATCAGATGTAGTTGGCTCGTTAGCTGTATTTTTCGGACTGCGGGCGGCGAAGCAACCGCCCGATGAAGATCATCCTTATGGGTACGGGAAAGCGGAATCGATTTCAGCGATTATTGTTGCGGTATTATTATTTATTGTAGGGATTGAAATCGCGATCTCGTCTATAAAGGCTTTCTCGCAGGACCTAGAACCACCGAAGGGGATTACAATTTTTGCGGTTATCCTTTCTATCGTGGTAAAAGAAGGAATGTTTCGGTATAAATATCGATTAGGGAAACGGGTAAACAGTGATGCAATTATTGCAAATGCATATGAGCACCGTTCAGATGTGTTTTCTTCAATTGCAGCTTTAATTGGGATTTGTGCAGCTATTATAGGGGATAAATTAGGTGTAGATTGGCTTGTATACGCCGATCCTGTTGCGGGATTATTTGTTTCTTTACTTGTTGTAAAGATGGCATGGAGTATTGGGAAAGAAGCAATCCATACAACGCTTGATCATGTCCTTCATGAGGAAGATGTTATTCCATTAAGAGAAGCAGCCCTTGGAGTAGAAGGTGTGAAAAAAATCGGCTCCCTATATGCGAGAGAGCATGGGCATTACGTTATTGTCGATATTAAAGTGTCTGTTGATCCATATATCACAGTGGAAGATGGGCATCGCATTGGGAAACATGTAAAAGAGGTGTTGATGAAACAAGATAACGTACAGAATGTGTTTGTTCATATTAATCCGTATTCTCCTGATTGAGATGAAACGAGTAAATGAACATTTGTTTATGGAGATATTCAATCTTAGTTAATAGAACTTGTATCATATTGTCACCCCTTAATCTGTCTTGTATAATGAACAGGTTAAGGGGTGATTTCGTGTTACAACCGAAGACGCGTTGGAAAGAAAAGTCATTTAATGAAGAGCAGGTAAGTGAGTTGGCAAGTAAATTGCAATTATCACCGCTTGTTACTTCGTTATTCCTCGGTAGAGGTTTAGATACAGAAGATAAGATTGTAGATTTTTTAAATACAGAAAGACAAGAATTTCACGATCCATTTTTACTTGAAGGAATGGATCGCACAGTAGATCGTGTAAAGCAAGCCATTCAAAATGGAGAACAAATTTTAATTTTTGGTGACTACGATGCCGATGGTGTAAGTAGTACGACAGTGTTATACCTTGCTCTTCAAGAACTAGGTGCGGATGTTGAGTTCTATATTCCAAACCGATTTACGGAAGGATATGGACCGAATGAAGAGGCGTTTCGCTGGGCGCACCGTGCAGGATTTTCTCTTATTATTACTGTTGATACAGGTATTGCAGCAGTTCATGAGGCGCAGGTGGCAAAAGAACTTGGCATGGACCTTATTATTACAGATCATCATGAGCCGCCGCCAGAACTTCCAGAAGCCCTTGCGATTATTCATCCGAAGCTAGAAGGCGGCGTTTATCCGTTTCATTATTTAGCGGGCGTTGGTGTTGCATTTAAAGTGGCGCATGCATTACTTGGACGTGTACCGGAGCATTTATTAGAAATTGCAGTGATTGGTACAGTAGCCGATTTAGTGTCGCTTCATGGTGAAAATAGATTGCTCGTACAGCGCGGACTGAAGCAAATGCGAATGACGAGAAATATTGGTTTAAAAGCATTGTTTAAAGTAGCAAATGTTTCACAAAGTGAGATTACAGAAGAAAGCATTGGCTTCTCAATTGCACCGCGTATTAATGCAATTGGTCGCTTAGAAGATGCGGCTCCGGCAGTTCACCTTCTTTTATCGGAGGATCCAGAAGAAGCGAAAGAGCTTGCTGAAGAAATCGATGAAATGAATAAGCTACGTAAAGATATAGTAAAGCAAATTACAGAAGAAGCGATTGCAGAGGTAGAAAACAACTATCCGCCAGAGAACAATAAAGTATTAGTGCTTGCGAAAGAAGGATGGAATCCAGGCGTAATAGGAATTGTTGCTTCTAAATTAGTAGAGCGTTTTTATCGTCCAACAATCGTGTTATGTATTGATCCGGAGAAGCAAACAGCAAAAGGATCTGCTCGTAGTATTGCAGGATTTGATTTGTTTGCGAACTTATCAGATTGTAGAGAATTGTTACCACACTTTGGTGGTCATCCAATGGCAGCGGGAATGACGCTTCATATGAATGATGTGGAGGAACTGCGCCGCCGTTTAAATGAGCAGGCAGAAGTGATCTTAACGCCTGAAGACTTTACACCGATTACAACAGTTGATGCTTTTTGTAAAGTGGAGGATGTGACGCTCTCGGCAATTGAGGAAATGCAGAAGCTCGCGCCATTTGGTGTTGGAAATCCGAAGCCGCGTATCGCAATTAGGGATGCGGAGTTAGAAAGTATTCGTGCGATTGGATCAGATGGTTCTCATTTGAAGATGGCACTTCGTAACGGACAAGCAACGTTAGATACAATTGGCTTTGGTTTTGGTAGCTACGCGAAGGAGATTTCTCCGGTTGCCACTGTCTCGGTTGTAGGAGAGGCATCAATTAATGAGTGGAATAATTTCAAGAAACCACAGCTAATGATTCAAGATATTGCAGTAGAGGCATGGCAATTATTTGATTGGCGTAGCATGCGTAATGTGGAATCAAATTTAGCAGAGCTTCCGAAAGAAAAAGTAACAATGGTGTATTTTTCTGAAGAGGTATTAAATAAGTTTTCTTTAGAAGAATATAAAGAACAACTTATGCATGCTTCAGGAGTGACTGAGCTAGATGGTCGTTATATTGTTTTGCTAGATTTACCAAAGTCAACAGATGAATTACGTGGTTTATTTCAGGTAGGCTTCCCAGCGCGAATTTATACGCTGTTTTATCAGGAGAATAATCATTTATTTAGTACGGTTCCAACAAGAGAACATTTTAAATGGTACTATTCCTTCTTACATCAAAAAGCACCATTTTCTTTAAGACAACATGGGGAACAACTATGTCGTCATAAAGGTTGGTCAAAAGATACAGTAAATTTCATGACACAGGTGTTTTTTGAGTTAGAATTTGTTACAATAAAAGACGGTGTCATTTTTATGGCAGAAGAAATGAAGAAGCGTGATTTAATTGAATCGAACACATATCGTGAGAAAATGAACCACCTTCAATTAGAAAAAGAGTTGGTTTATAGCACATATCAACAACTATATACATGGTTTGAAACGATTCGTAATCATAAAGAAGTAGAACAGTTAGGGTAAAGGCCTTGTATTTACAGACCTTTTATATCTGAGGAGGATTCAGAAATATGGATTTCAAGCAACATATCGCAATTGTACCGGATTATCCGAAAGAAGGTATCGTGTTTAAAGACATCACACCTTTAATGAACGATGGGAAAGCATACAAAGCAGCAACAGATGAAATCGTTGCTTATGCGAAAGAAAGAAATATCGACCTTGTAGTAGGCCCAGAAGCACGTGGTTTTATTATCGGTTGCCCAGTTTCTTACGCGCTAGAAGTAGGGTTTGCACCAGTTCGTAAATTAGGAAAATTACCTCGTGAAGTCATTAAAGTAGACTACGGTAAAGAGTATGGAAAAGATGTTTTAACAATCCATAAAGATGCAATTAAACCAGGTCAACGCGTATTAATTACGGATGACTTATTAGCTACAGGTGGAACAATCGAAGCGACAATTAAGCTAGTTGAAGAACTTGGTGGAGTTGTAGCAGGGATTGCATTCTTAGTAGAACTTACTTACTTAGATGGCCGCAAAATGTTAGACGGTTATGATGTATTAGTGTTAGAAAAATACTAATTATTATATAGGTAAAACTACGGCGATAGAAAAAAGTACCCGTGAATCTCTTGGAGAGGAGCGGGTACTTTTGTATAATTGTACAAAAAAGTATGGTGAAATATCTGTAAAATCTTTTCCTTTTCACAATTCACAATCATTAGGTTATAATGATAGAATAAAATTTATTCTAATGATAAGGGAAAAGTCAATTTTCAATAAAAGGTGATTCGATGGCAAATGAGCAAGTACTAACAGCTGAACAGGTACTCGAGAAAGCACGGCAATATTTAGCAGACGATGATATTGAACTAGTGGCACGCGCCTATGAATATGCGCGTGACGCACATAGTGAACAGTATAGAAAATCGGGCGAACCATATATTATTCATCCGATTCAAGTTGCAGGTATTTTAGTTGATTTACACATGGATCCATCTACAGTGTCAGCAGGTTTTTTGCATGATGTAGTAGAAGATACAGAAGTTACATTAGAGGATATTGAACGGGAATTTAATAAAGAAATTGCAATGCTTGTTGATGGGGTTACAAAGCTTGGAAAAATTAAATATAAATCTCATGAACAACAACAAGCAGAGAACCATCGCAAAATGTTTATCGCAATGGCCCAAGATATTCGTGTTATTTTAATCAAATTAGCTGACCGTCTTCATAACATGCGTACACTGAAGCATTTGCCGCAAGAAAAGCAGCGTCGTATTGCAAATGAAACGTTAGAAATCTTTGCACCTTTAGCTCATAGACTCGGAATTAATACTATTAAATGGGAGCTAGAGGATACAGCGCTTCGCTATTTAAATCCGCAGCAATACTATCGCATTGTTAACTTAATGAAGCGGAAACGCGCAGAGCGTGAAGAATATTTGGATGAAGTCATGACGGGTATTCGTGACAAACTGAAAGAAGTAGCGATTCAACCAGATATTTCAGGGCGCCCAAAACATATTTATAGTATTTATCGTAAAATGGCACTTCAAAATAAACAATTTAATGAAATTTATGATTTATTAGCTGTGCGCGTTGTTGTGAATAGTATTAAAGATTGTTATGCGGTGCTTGGTATTATCCATACATGTTGGAAACCGATGCCAGGTCGTTTTAAAGATTATATTGCTATGCCGAAAGCAAATCTATACCAATCTCTTCATACAACCGTGATTGGGCCAAAAGGTGATCCACTTGAAGTGCAAATTCGTACGAAAGAAATGCATGAAATTGCGGAGTACGGGATTGCAGCGCACTGGGCGTATAAAGAGGGAAAAGCTGCGGAAGCAACAGGTACCCTTGAGAAGAAACTAACATGGTTCCGTCAAATATTAGAATGGCAAAATGAAGCTTCTAATGCAGAAGAATTTATGGAGTCATTAAAAATTGATCTGTTCTCTGATATGGTATTCGTCTTTACACCAAAAGGCGATGTCATGGAATTACCGCTAGGTTCGGTTCCGATTGATTTTGCTTACCGTGTCCATTCAGAAATCGGGAATAAAACAATTGGTGCAAAAGTCAATGGTAAAATGGTGACACTTGATTATAAGCTGAAAACAGGTGATATCATTGAAATTTTAACATCTAAACATTCGTATGGACCAAGTCAGGACTGGGTAAAACTTGCTCAAACATCTCATGCCAAAAATAAAATTCGTCAATTTTTCAAAAAGCAACGCCGAGACGAGAATATTGAAAAAGGTCGCGAGCTTGTTGAGAAAGAAGTACGCAATTTAGAGTATGAAATGAAAGAAGTATTAGCACCTGACAATTTAAAACGAGTGGCTGAGAAATATAACTTTGCGAATGAAGAGGATATGTTTGCAGCAGTTGGATATAACGGCATTACGGCGGCACAAATTGTAACGCGTCTAACGGATAAGTTCCGCAAACAGCGTGACGAAGAACAAGATATTGTGGAAGTTAAAGAAGTTCGTAAACCGATGAAAATTAGAAAATGGGATTCAGGTGTAAAAGTAAGCGGAGCTGACAATTTATTAATCCGCTTATCGAAATGTTGTAACCCAGTACCAGGTGACGATATTGTCGGATATATTACGAAAGGTCGCGGCGTTTCTATTCACCGTCGTGATTGTGTTAATGTTCATACAGAAGAAGCTCAGGAGCGCTTGCTAGAAGTAGAGTGGGAAGGTAGTCCAGAAAAAGAGATTGAGTATAATGTTGATATTGAAATTTCTGGGTATGATCGCCGCGGCTTATTAAATGAAGTTCTGCAAGCTGTAACAGAAACAAAAACATATATTTCAGCAGTTTCAGGTAGAAGCGACCGCAATAAAATGGCAACGATCAATATGTCTATTTCGATTCGTAATTTACACCATTTGAAAAAGGTAGTAGAGCGTATTAAGAGAGTTCCAGAAATTTATGCAGTACGCCGCATGATGCATTAATAGGGAGTGTATAAAATATGAGAATTGTCTTGCAACGATCAAAAAAAGCGTCTGTTACAGTAGATGGTGAGATTGTAGGACAGATCCCGTTCGGTTTAACATTGTTAGTTGGCATCACACATGAAGATACAGAGAAGGATGCAACGTATATTGCTGAGAAGGTTGCGAATTTACGTATTTTTGAAGATGAGAACGGGAAGATGAACCATTCTGTATTAGATGTAGAGGGACAAGTTCTTTCTATTTCACAATTTACATTGTACGGAGATTGCCGTAAAGGAAGACGCCCCAACTTTATGGATGCTGCGAAACCAGACTACGCAGAGAACTTGTATGATTTCTTTAATGAAGAACTTCGTAAACAAGGACTTCACGTAGAAACAGGAAAGTTCGGTGCGATGATGGATGTATCATTGATTAATGATGGTCCGGTGACCTTAATTTTGGAAAGTAAGTAATGGTGAAGAGAGGAGAAATCCTCTCTTTTTTAGTTGAATTTGTGCTAGTGGATTATAATTTTGTTTTAGAGAAATTAGCGATATAGTATAATTTATATATTGATAAATATTTGATTTTAAGTACATATGAAAATGTATGTAAGGGGCAGGAAGTGTATGAATTGGTCGATTTTCAAAGATTCTAAACTTACTTTAGGATTTAGTGCTGCAATTCTTTTACATGTGCTGGGAGTTATATTTGCGGTAGAAAATTATGGTACTTGGGTAGTGTTTGTAATAGCAGGAATAGTTATAATGTTCTTTAGTATTCAAAGAGCTGGTTATGTATACAGAAGTAGTGTGGAATAGTCTTATCCAAGAAGATGTACGTAATAGAAAAAGCCGTTGAGGAAATAAACTTTATTTATCCCGCATTAACGGGAAGTAAGACCCTCACTTCAAAATTTCGTACGAGCAGGGAGATCAACTGCCCGTAAAAGTCCGATTGGTGAGAGCTAATACTCAGCGGGGGGATAAAGAAAACCCTCACTGATTAAAGTTTCACTTTATTTGTGAGTATAACTGGACAATTAATATGGAACAATAGAAGTAAAAACATCCATATTGATTGTGAGGGATACACGTATGCGCATGAACGAAAAAGGGCACTCTGTGACGAACGGAGCGAATCAATTATTTAATGTGAATTTCCATGAATTTATCGACAAAGAACAGAACAATACTTCTATGGAGCTTGCATCTGAATTCGGTATTTCCTTGCAAGATGTTAAGCGGTTAAAGAGGCAGATTGAACGTTCCTAAGAGACTTGACAACTGCTAGGAAGAAACGTATAGTAATTTTATATTTACATATGAAGAGAACCGATGATAGAGAAGAGTAGATGAGATACACGTGAAAAGAGAAGAAATGTCCTAGGCTGAAAACATTTCTACACGATGACTGATCGAATGACACTCTGTAGGTTTCAACTTGAACAGCTTATAGGCTCAGTAGAGGTTGAACGCAAGTTTAAGCGTTATTAAAAAAGTGGAAGCATACGTGCTTCAATTAGGGTGGCACCACGGGTATAATACTCTCGTCCCTACTGGATAATCAGTAGAGGCGGGAGTTTTTTTATTTTTGATAAGATTAAAACAATTTGAGGAGGAACTGAATATGTCTATTCAAATCCCACGCGGAACGCAAGATATTCTTCCAGGTAGCGTTGAGTTATGGCAATACATCGAAGGGCAAGCACGCGAAATTTGCCGTCGTTACAACTATAAAGAAATTCGCACACCAATTTTTGAGCACACAGAATTATTTTTACGCGGTGTTGGTGATACAACAGATATCGTGCAAAAAGAAATGTACTCATTCCAAGATCGTGGAGAGCGCAGCTTAACACTTCGTCCAGAAGGCACAGCACCTGTTGTACGTTCTTACGTTGAAAACAAAATGTATGGTGATGCAACGCAGCCAACGAAATTATATTACATCGGTCAAATGTTCCGTTATGAAAGACCACAAGCAGGTCGCTATCGTCAATTCGTACAATTCGGTATCGAAGCAATCGGTAGTAATGATCCTGCCATTGATGCAGAAGTAATTGCACTTGCTGTAGAATTCTACCGCGGCATGGGCTTAAAAAATATTAAAGTTGTCCTAAATAGTTTAGGTGATGCAGCGAGCCGTAAAGCACATCGTGAGGCATTAATCGCTCACTTTGAGCCTCGTATTGGCGAGTTCTGTTCTGACTGTCAATCTCGTTTAGAGAAAAACCCACTTCGTATTTTAGACTGTAAGAAGGATCGTGATCATGAATTAATGAGCGCAGCACCATCTATTACAGAATACTTAAACGAAGAATCAACAGTATACTATGAAAAAGTACAAGAATTATTAACGATGATGGGTGTTCCATTTGAAAAAGATCCAAATCTAGTACGTGGTTTAGATTACTATCAGCATACTGTCTTTGAAATTATGAGTGAAGCAGATGGTTTCGGTGCCATTACAACATTAAGCGGTGGTGGTCGCTATAACGGACTTGTACAAGAAATCGGTGGTCCAGAAATGCCTGGTATTGGTTTTGCGATGAGTATCGAGCGTTTAATTATGGCGCTAAAAGCTGAGAACATTGAGCTTCCAATTGAGCATAACATTGATTGTTATGTTGTAGCACTTGGGGATAAAGCGAAAGATCATGCTGCAAAAATTGCATTTGATCTTCGTAAGGCTGGGTTATCAGTTGAAAAAGATTATTTGGATCGCAAAATGAAAGCACAATTTAAATCAGCGGATCGTCTAAATGCAAAATATGTAGCTGTGTTAGGTGAAGATGAGTTAGATAAGGGTATCATTAACTTAAAAAATATGGCGACAGGTGAGCAAGAAGAAGTAGCATTAGATGTATTTGCTTCATATGTAGCAGAAAAATTAATATAGGGGGAACTCATAGTGGCTGAAAGAACACATGCATGTGGAAAAGTAACAGTAGAAGCAGTTGGACAAACGGTTCAATTAAAAGGTTGGGTACAAAAGCGCCGTGATTTAGGTGGATTAATTTTCATCGACTTACGTGACCGCACAGGTATCGTACAAGTTGTATTTAACCCAGAAACATCTAAAGAAGCACTAGAAGTAGCAGAAACAATTCGTAGCGAATACGTGCTTCACGTAGAAGGAACAGTTGTTGAGCGCGGCGCTGGTGCAATTAATGACAATATGGCAACAGGACGCATTGAAGTACAGGCAACAAAAGTTAATGTATTAAATGCGGCAAAAACAACGCCAATTATTATTGCGGATGATACAGATGCATCAGAAGATGTTCGTTTAAAATATCGTTATTTAGATTTACGTCGTCCGGTTATGTATAACACATTTAAAATGCGTCACGACGTAACAAAAACAATTCGTAACTTCTTAGATTCAGAAGAGTTCTTAGAAGTTGAAACACCAATCTTAACAAAGAGTACACCAGAAGGAGCTCGTGACTATTTAGTTCCAAGCCGTGTTCATGAAGGTGAATTTTATGCATTACCTCAATCTCCGCAGCTATTTAAACAGCTTCTTATGGTCGGCGGATTTGAGCGTTACTACCAAGTAGCACGTTGTTTCCGTGATGAAGATTTACGTGCGGATCGTCAACCAGAATTCACGCAAATCGACATCGAGGCTTCATTCTTAACACAAGAAGAAATTTTAGATATGATGGAGCGCATGATGACGAAAGTTATGAAGGATGCAAAAGGTGTAGAAATTAACGCACCATTCCCTCGTATGACATATGCAGATGCGATGGCTCGCTATGGTTCTGATAAGCCGGATACGCGCTTTGCAATGGAACTTACTGATCTATCTGAATTTGCAGCAGGATGTGGCTTCAAAGTATTTACAAGCGCTGTAGAGAACGGTGGACAAGTAAAAGCAATTAATGCAAAAGGTGCAGCGAGCAAATATTCTCGTAAAGACATCGATGCATTAACTGAATTTGTAAAAGTATACGGAGCGAAAGGTTTAGCTTGGTTAAAAGTTGAAGAAGATGGCTTAAAAGGACCGATTGCGAAATTCTTCGGTGAAGAAGATGCAAGCGTACTAATGAACACATTAGAAGCGACTGCTGGTGACTTATTATTATTCGTTGCTGATAAGAAGAGTGTTGTTGCAGATAGCTTAGGAGCACTTCGTTTACGCTTAGGTAAAGAACTTGAGTTAATTGACGAAAGTAAATTTAACTTCCTATGGGTAACAGATTGGCCACTTCTTGAGTATGATGAAGATGCAGATCGCTATTTCGCAGCGCATCATCCATTCACAATGCCATTCCGTGAAGATGTGGAGCTATTAGAAACAGCACCAGAAAAAGCGCGTGCGCAAGCGTATGACCTTGTATTAAACGGTTATGAACTTGGTGGTGGATCACTTCGTATTTACGAGCGTGATGTACAAGAAAAAATGTTCAAAGCACTTGGATTTTCACAAGAAGAAGCACAAGAGCAATTTGGATTCTTATTAGAAGCATTCGAGTATGGTACACCACCACACGGCGGAATTGCATTAGGGTTAGACCGTCTTGTAATGTTACTTGCAGGTCGTACAAACCTTCGTGATACAATTGCATTCCCGAAAACAGCAAGTGCAAGCTGTTTACTAACAGATGCGCCAAGCCCGGTTGCAGGAGCGCAACTTGAAGAGCTTAACTTACAGTTAAACGTAAAAGAAGAGAAGTAAGAACGGAAGCTAGATGGGGTATACTAACCTCATCTAGTTTTTTTATGGATGCATGTATATATTTCCTGTATTCTTCGTATTGGAAATATATTTTTAGAGATTCTGTAACTTTTTCTATACAAATAGTCGGAAAAACGCTAGAATACATGGTAGACCATTTTTGTAATAGGAGTGTAGGGACGCATGTTACATCAATTTTCACGTAATGAATTAGCCTTCGGAAAAGAAGGTCTTGAAATATTAAAAAATAGTACAGTTGGCATTTTAGGAATTGGCGGCGTAGGCTCATTTGCAGCAGAAGCGTTAGCACGTTCTGGTGTAGGACGCCTTGTATTAGTTGATAAAGATGTTGTTGACATTACAAATGTGAACCGTCAAATTCACGCACTACTTTCTACTGTGGGCCGTTCAAAAGTAGAATTAATGAAAGAGCGTATCGCTGATATTAACCCAGACTGTGAAGTAATAGGATTAGAAATGTTTTATACAGATGAAACATATGAAGAATTCTTTAAACACGGTTTAGACTTTGTAGTTGATGCATCAGATACAATTACGTTTAAAATTCATTTAATTAAACAATGCTTACGACGTAAAATTAAAATCATCTCAAGTATGGGTGCAGCAAACAAAATGGACCCAACTCGTTTCCGTATTGCGGATATTTCCAAAACACATACAGATCCGATTGCGAAAGTCATTCGTACGAAACTTCGTAAAGAAGGGATTAAAAAAGGTGTAAAAGTGGTATTCTCTGATGAAAACCCAATCGTAATTCGTGAAGAGGTTCGTAAAGAAATCGTTCCAGATGAAAACGCAAAAATTCGTAAAGCGAAATTACCACCTTCTTCAAATGCATTCGTACCATCTGTGGCAGGTCTCATTATGGCAAGTCATGTTGTACGTGAACGTATAAAGAATGTAGAAGTAAAGCGTGTTGGACAAGAGTAAAAACAGAAAGCGTATATTCTATAAGGGATATACGCATTTTTATGTGGTATAAAGAGTTTAGGTGAGAAATACCCATATCGGCAGTGCGACAGATTCTAAGGCAATTAAAAGTAATAAATAATGATCGTACTGGTCCGATTGATACGAAGCAGATCTTTTCAAGCCTTTAATGGTAAAAAACCTAAAATCAAAACGAGAATCCCGAGTGTAATTTTGAAAATCGTTAATGAAATAGACAATCTCCCCTTTTTTAATAACGTATATCGTTAGGTTTATAATAACATAAAAGTTATATTTTTCCTTATTATGTTTTGAATGCATAAAAATACTCCCCACCATGTAATATGAGGTGGGGAGTATTTCAATTTTCAGCTGAGTATATAATATCTAAATTCCCGTTTTGATCGGTTTTAAAAATAGGAGCAATTTGATCTTCTTGTTCATCTACTAGCACAAGCTTTCGCGCACGATCCATAATTCGAACAAGCATTGCATAATCTTCTTCGATTGCTTGTTGTTTTTTCGTTAAATCTGCTAGTTTGACCTCTAGTTCATCGTTTGTTTTTTGTAAGGAGGCAAGCTTTGTGTGCAAGTCTTCATTTTCAATTTGTATCTTTTCTAACCCAGGATTATTGTGTCCTAAGTTTTGCAAGAATGAGATTACATCTTGCATTGTAAGAGAATGCTTGTTAGAAACAAGTTCTTCGGAAAATTCAGCATCAATTATGACTTTTCGTTTTGGTTTTAATAGTTGTTCTTTTTCCACATTTGCTTCAGAACGCTTTAACTCTTTTCTCTGCTTCTTAGCAAGTTGTACAGCATCCTCATAATTTTGCCTAACTTCAGCATTCCAGCGAAATCCACAAGCGGCAGAAGTACGGTTTAATTTATCTCCAACTTCATCGAATGCTTTTAGTTGTGTGCTGCCACTGCGAATATGTCGTAAGACGGTTTCTGCTAAAAGGAGATCATCTTCTCCTGTCCATGCATCTTGGCGTGTTTTCATAAGCGAAACCTCCATTATCATGTCGTTTTCGCTTAGATTACCCTTTTGGTTTGCTTTTATGCGAACTTTGTAATCTTTCGTACACGCCTGAAAGTGCTTGTTCAAACTTCCCAGTCGTTTTCGGCTTATAATATCGTTTATTCTTTATTTTATCCGGTAAGTATTGTTGCTCAACCCATCCATTCGGATAATCGTGTGGATATAAGTATCCGATGCCTCTACCTAGTGCTTCAGCACCTTTATAGTGACTATCTTTCAAATGACTCGGCACATCACCTGTTTGTCCGTTTCGTAAGTCGTGAAGTGCGGCATCAAGCGCTTTGTAGGCTGAATTTGATTTTGGAGAGAGACAAAGCTCAATTACGGCATTTGCAAGCGGAATACGAGCTTCTGGAAACCCGACGCGTTCTGCTGATTCAATTGCGGCGAGTGTACGTGGTCCAGCTTGCGGACTAGCAAGTCCAATATCTTCATATGCCATAATAAGAAGTCTTCTTCCGATACTTTGTAAGTCACCAGCTTCAATAAGTCGTGCTAAATAATGAAGAGCAGCATTTACGTCGCTACCTCGTACCGATTTTTGGAAAGCAGATAGGACGTCATAATGGGCATCTCCGCCTTTATCGTGAATGAAACTTTTTCTCTGTAAACATTCTTCTGCAATTTCTAATGTAATCTCTACCTTTTGCTCGTCTGTTGTAAAGCTAGATAAGACTGCAAGTTCAAGTGCGTTATAAGCAGAGCGCATATCTCCGCCAGAGGCATTTGCGAAGTGCTGAAGGGCTTCATCTGTAACAATTACATCATATTCACCTAAGCCTTTTTCTTTATCTTCCAGCGCTCGCTTTAAACCAATTGAAATATCATATTCTGTTAGAGCGTGTAATTCAAAGATTTGACATCGACTACGAATGGCAGAGTTAATGGCATGGAAAGGGTTGCTCGTTGTAGCTCCAATCAATGTAAGAAGCCCGCTTTCTAAATGTGGTAAGAGAAAGTCTTGTTTTGCTTTATCTAAGCGATGCACTTCATCTAAAATTAACATAAGATGGCGATGCATCTTTGCTTCTTGCACGACAACTTCCATATCTTTTTTATTATGAGTAACAGCGTTTAATAGGCGAAATGGCGTTCCTGTACTGCCAGCGATTGCACTAGCAATGGATGTTTTTCCAGTTCCGGGTGGGCCGTATAAAATCATCGATTGGAAATGGTTTGCTTGAACCATTCGCCATAAAATTTTCCCTTCACCAACTAAATGCTCTTGTCCAATAATTTCTTTAATATTTGTTGGACGCATTCGGTGTGCGAGTGGTTGTTTCATTGTAACCGTCTCCCTTAATATGTAATCTCATTCTATGTTAACATCTTTTGGGTAAAAAATTGAAATATGATGCTGTATAATATAAGTAATCTAAGTGAATATTTTTATTTTTCTATCGATTGAAATAATTCCCGAGTTTTTCAATCCGAATTTATGTTATCATTTTGATACACAAGTTGAAATTTCTTATAATACTATATTATGCTATAATTTCATAGGATTTTGATTTTTACATTGTGTTCTTCTTAAGAATAAAGATTTAACTAATAGAAGTGAAATTTTGAAAAGAGGTGCGAAATAGATGAAAATTTCAACGAAAGGCCGTTACGGCTTAACAATTATGATTGACCTTGCGAAAAAGTTTGGTGAGGGGCCGATTTCTTTAAAATCAATTGCGCAGGCGCATGACCTATCTGAACATTACTTAGAGCAACTAATCTCTCCGCTTCGTAACGCTCGTCTTGTAAAAAGTACACGCGGTGCATATGGTGGTTATGTCTTATCTGATCAACCGGCTAACATTACAGCAGGGGATGTAATCCGCGTGCTAGAAGGTCCGATTAGCGTTGTTGAAATGATAGAAGAGGAAGAACCAGCACAGCGCCAATTATGGATGCGTGTTCGTGATGCAGTACAAGAAGTATTAGATAGTACAACTTTAGAAGATTTAGTACGCTATGAGGAAGAAAATCATGGGGGTTATATGTTTTACATTTAATTCCTTGTGAAACGATTTGGAAAGAAGGAGATCTGATGGAACGCATTTACTTAGATCATGCTGCGACATCTCCGGCTCACCCAGAAGTAGTCGAAAAGATGATTCCATATATGACAGAGATATTTGGTAATCCGTCTAGTATTCATTTTTATGGACGACAAACGCGCCATGCGGTAGATGAAGCAAGACGCGCTTGTGCACGCAGCATCAATGCAAATCCAAATGAAATTATTTTTACAAGCGGTGGTACGGAGGCTGATAATTTAGCACTTTTAGGTGTAGCACGTGCGAATCGCAACAAAGGAAATCACATTATTACGACGCAAATTGAACATCACGCTATCTTGCATACATGTGAAGTGTTAGAGCGAGAAGGCTTCGAAGTGACATATTTACCTGTTGATGAAACGGGCCGTGTTCGAGTTTCTGATGTGAAAGAGGCGTTAACGGGTGAAACGATTCTTGTATCCGTTATGTTTGGGAATAATGAAGTTGGAACAGTTCAACCGATTACAGAAATTGGAGAACTGTTAAAAGAACACCAAGCTTATTTCCATACAGACGCTGTACAAGCCTACGGTTTAACAGCGATTGATGTGAAGACTTTGGGCATTGATTTATTATCAATCTCTGGGCATAAAATTAATGGTCCAAAAGGTGTAGGGTTTCTATATGCTAGCACAGGGGTGAAATTCGAACCGTTATTAACGGGCGGTGAACAAGAGCGAAAACGTCGTGCAGGTACTGAAAATGTACCTAGCATTGTTGGACTTCAGCATGCTGTTTTGCTTGCTGAAAAAACACGTGAGCAAAAAAATGCCCAATATGAAGAATTTAAGGATATAATGATATCTGTCTTTCAAAAAGAAGACATTACTTTCGAGGTAAACGGAAACTTAGAATATCGCTTACCGCATGTGTTTAATGTAAGTTTTACAGGAATGGATATTGAGCCGTTTCTTGTAAACTTAGATTTAGCAGGCATTGCAGTATCGAGTGGTTCTGCATGTACAGCTGGCTCTATTGATCCATCACATGTATTAGTGGCGATGTTTGGAAAAGATTCCGATCAAATACGTTCATCCGTACGTTTTAGTTTTGGACTTGGGAATACGAAAGAACAAGTGGAAAAAGCGGCGTACGAAACAGTGAAAATCGTGAAGCGATTCTCGCAAAACTAGCATAGGAGGTGACAAGATGAACAAACTACCTCACGAAACGCGTGTTGTCATCGGGATGTCCGGTGGCGTCGATTCATCTGTAGCGGCTCTTTTATTAAAAGAGCAAGGTTATGATGTAATCGGGATTTTTATGAAAAACTGGGATGATACAGACGAAAATGGTGTCTGTACAGCAACGGAAGATTATAATGATGTAATCGAAGTATGTAACCAAATCGGTATCCCATATTATGCAGTAAACTTTGAAAAACAATACTGGGATAAAGTATTTACGTACTTTTTAGATGAGTACCGAGCTGGTCGTACGCCAAACCCAGATGTAATGTGTAACAAAGAAATTAAATTTAAAGCCTTTCTAGAGCATGCGATTGCGCTTGGTGCGGATTATGTAGCAACAGGTCATTATGCACGTGTTGCTTATATCGATGGCGAATATAAAATGCTTCGCGGCGTTGATGATAATAAAGATCAAACATATTTCTTAAACCAACTAAGCCAAGAGCAACTATCAAAAACGATGTTTCCACTTGGTGAGTTAAAGAAGCCGCAAATTCGTGAAATGGCAAAAGAAGCTGGTTTAGCAACAGCGACGAAAAAAGATAGCACGGGTATTTGCTTTATTGGTGAACGTAACTTTAAAGATTTCTTAAGTAACTACTTACCAGCTCAGCCGGGTGTGATGCAAACATTATCTGGTGAAGTGAAAGGGAAACATGACGGTTTAATGTACTATACAATTGGACAACGTCATGGTCTTGGTATTGGTGGTAATGGTGATCCATGGTTTGCTGTTGGGAAAAACTTAAAAGAGAACATCTTATACGTTGATCAAGGATTCCATAACGAGCTTCTATACGGTGATGAAGTTATTGCTACTAATGTAGGATGGGTAAGCAACAGAGTAAAAGAAAAAGAATTTAAGTGCACAGCGAAATTCCGTTATCGCCAAGAAGATAATGGTGTAACGGTTCAAATTGTTGATGAGAATACTGTTCGCATTCTTTGCGATGAACCAATTCGTGCGATTACGCCAGGACAAGCGGTTGTTTTCTATAATGGAGATGAATGCCTGGGCGGTGCTACAATTGATGAAGTATATCGTAGTGGTAAGAAATTAGATTATTTAGGATAAAAGACGAGAAGCCTCTGCCGATTAGCGGTCAGAGGTTTCTTTCTTAAAGAGCGAATTTTTGTTCGCTCGGAAAATAGATTCTTTGTTATAATTTGTTGTAGAGGTGAGGAATATGTCAAATAAGCTTGAAGCAGGCATCCAATATATGCAAGAAGGAAACTGGGAAGAAGCAGCTAAAAACTTTACAGAAGCAATTGAAGAAAATCCGAAAGATGCGCTCGGATATATCAATTTCGCGAATTTATTAGATGTATTGGGCGATAGTGAGCGTGCGATTTTATTTTATAAACGTGCATTAGAACTAGATGAAAAATCCGCTACTGCCTATTATGGTCTTGGAAGCTTATATTATAGTCAAGAGCAATTTAAAGAAGCGAAAGAAATGTTTGAGCAGGCGATGCAAGCTGGCTTACAATCAGCAGATGTGACATTTATGCTTGGAATGACACAGGTGCAGCTTGGAGATGATCGTCTTGCGCTGCCATTTTTACAAAGAGCAGCTGAACTTGATGAGACAGACGTAGAAGCAGTATTCCAATGCGGATTATGCTTTGCAAGGTTAGAACATATTCAATACGCAAAACCTTATTTTGAAAAGGTATTACAAATGGATGAAGAGCATGCAGATGCGTATTATAATTTAGGTGTTACTTACGTATTTGAAGATGATAATGAGAAGGCACTTGCTTTATTTAAGAAGGCAACTGAAATTCAACCAGATCACTTTTTAGCAGGGAACGGCATTCGTTTATTAGAGCAAGAAGCTGAATAAAAGTTGTACTTTAATGTGCAGTTATCCTTCATCTCATTATAAAAAATGAGGTGGGGGTTTTACTGCTCGTTAGGGTGAGGGAAACCGGAAAGGAGAGAAAAGATGGGAAATCAACATGCAATGGATTTGTTTGAGGAAGAGAAAAAATTTATAAAAGCACAAGTTCTTCATACCATTTTCCACAACGAAGAAAACCTCTATTCCGTTGTCAGTATGAAAATCATTGAAACCAATGAAACATATGACGAAAAAAAAGTGATGATTAATGGTCATTTCCCCCGTATGCATGAAGATGAAGTATTTACATTGACAGGTCACTTTAAAGACCATCCAAAGTACGGAAAGCAATACTTAGTTGAAACATTTAAAAAAGAATTACCTCAAACAAAAACAGGTATGGTGCAATATTTAGCTAGTGATTTATTTAAAGGAATTGGGAAGCGAACAGCAGAAAAGATTGTTGACCATCTCGGAGAACATGCAATTTCTAAAATTATGGACGATCCAACTGCATTAGAAGGTGTAGTAAACAAGCAGAAAGCCCAAGAAATTTATGACACAATCATTGAACATCAAGGTCTGGAAAAGGTCATGAGCTTTTTAAATGGTTATGGTTTTGGAACGAAGCTTTCGATTAAGATTTATCAGCAATACAAAGAAATGACACTTGAAGTCATTCGAAATAATCCGTATCAGCTTATTGAAGAAGTTGATGGAATCGGTTTTGGAAGAGCTGATGATATAGGAAGAGCGCTTGGTATATCAGGGAATCATAATGACCGTGTACGTGCCGGATGTTTCTATACGCTAGAAAATGTTTCACTGCAAGATGGGCATGTATTTATGGAAAAAGGCCAACTTGTTAGAGAAACGATTTCACTTTTAAATAAGCAAGAGGGTTCTGTGACGGAAGACGATGTAGTGCAATGTATTGAAATGATGCAAGGAGAAGGGAAAGTGATTATTGAAGACGAGCGCATTTATTTAGCTTCTTTGTTTTATTCTGAAAAGGGTGTTGTCAAATCAATTCGTCGTCTCATGAATCAAGAAGAGACGCCTTCATTTCCTGAAGCAGAAGTACTATTAACGTTGGGGAAAATTGAAGAGCAGCTAAAAGTACAATATGCGCCGCTTCAGCAAGAAGCAATTCAAACTGCACTTCATAAACCGATGATGTTATTAACCGGTGGACCTGGTACAGGAAAGACAACTGTAATTAAAGGGATTGTTGAAATGTATGCTTCCTTGCATGGTTTATCATTAAACCCGAAAGATTACAGTGATGATAATCCGTTTCCGATTTTGTTAACAGCTCCGACAGGCCGTGCTGCAAAGAGAATGAGTGAGTCGACAGGGCTTCCTGCTTGTACAATTCATCGCTTACTTGGTTGGACACCAGAAGGATCTTTCCAGCGTAACGAAACGGATCCGGTGCAAGGAAAGTTACTAATTATAGATGAATTTTCAATGGTTGATATTTGGCTTGCAAATCAACTGTTTAAATCATTACCAACAAATATTCAAGTCATTATTGTAGGTGATGAAGATCAATTGCCATCAGTAGGACCTGGACAAGTGTTGAAAGATTTGTTAGATGCGGGTGCGATCCCGACAGTGAAGTTAACAGAAATTTATCGTCAAGCAGAAGGATCATCTGTTATTCAGCTTGCCCATGCGATAAAAAAAGGAACGCTCCCACCAGACTTAGCGCAAAACAAAAAAGATCGTTCGTTTATTGGTTGCTCAGGTGCTCAAATTGTTGAAGTTGTAAAGCAGGTATGTGAAAACGCAAAAACGAAAGGATTTAGCGCAAGAGATGTGCAAGTATTAGCGCCTATGTATCGCGGGCCAGCGGGGATTAATGTGTTAAATGAGGCGCTCCAAGAAGTATTTAATCCGAAAAAAGAAAAGAGTAGGGAAATTGCTTACGGTGATGTTATGTACCGAACGGGGGATAAAGTTCTTCAACTCGTAAATCAGCCGGAAAGCCAAGTGTTTAATGGTGACATTGGAGAAATTGTTTCTGTATTTTATGCGAAAGAAAATGTCGAGAAACAAGATATGGTTGTTGTTTCATTTGATGGGATTGAAGTAACGTATATAAAGCCAGATTTAAATCAAATTACACATGCGTATTGCTGCTCGATTCATAAATCACAGGGAAGTGAATTTCCAATTGTAATTATGCCGATTGTAAAGAGTTACTATCGTATGCTGCGCCGAAATTTAATTTATACAGGTATTACGAGAAGTAAAAAGTTTTTAATTATTTGCGGAGAAGAATCAGCTTTTCAATCTGGCGTGAATCGTCTCGATGATTCGATGCGGCAAACGACGTTAGCTGGTCGCTTGCAGGAATCAAAAGGAGAAGTACAAATGGTTACGATTGATGGCCAGGAGATGGATGTGGAAAACATTTCACCGTATGATTTTATGTAGCAAGGTGAGATTATATAGTGAACCTTTCAACATGTGTAACGTTATTTTGAAAGTGTAAGGCAGTTCTAGTATGTATAAATGAATGCAGTTTGGACATAATGGCGAATAGAATCTGGGAGACTGTAAGGAGATGAAAGCCATATGTTCAGTTGTCCAAATTGCAAAGGGAAAGATATTGGAAAAATAGGTGTCAACCAATTTTATTGCTGGAACTGTTATATTGAATTATCGGTTTCAAAGGGGAAAATCCATACGCATCAAGTAGAAGAAGATGGCTCGCTTAGTTCTCTTGATGATTTATTTGATGAGAATGAACGAACCATCGGATAATCAAAAGGGGGATTTACTTTGAACGTACGCAATTCATTAATCGCATTAGGTATTGGAGCTGCGGCATATCAATATGCACGTAAACAAGATATGTTTTCAAAGCGCAATATGAAAAGAGCGCGTAAAATGATTAAGTCTTATCTATAATTATTTCTACAAAGTGAAAAAACTCCCTTATTCATTAGGGAGTTTTTCATGTGCTCGTATATAAATAAAATAGTCCAATTTCAGAAAAAAGATAAGAAAGTCCGTAACATCCAACGCCGAGAACTCCGTAATACCATAGCTGTTTCGCGCGTTCTTTTCGCGTTGAACGTGTGAAAAGTCCTTTCCAAATGCCAAAGCCAATGCAAACCCATTCTAGTATCATGAATAGTGCTGAAAGAATCAACATGAACCAAACCATTTTATTCCTCCTTACCTATTTGTAAGCCTACCGAAATGCTTGTCCGTATGATGTTAAATATATGTAAGTTTTTTTAAAACAGTATGGTCCGCACGAAATTATTTTAGTCCAGTTATTTTTTTAAAGTTTTGCACATAACCTTCTCTATTTCTTTTCAAAATAAGAGGGGAGGAGGTTTTTCATTTGAAGAATCTTAAAATTATTTGGATCTATCGATTAGGATTATTGTTATTAGTGTTTCTATGTTTACTCGTTTTTTTAAAAATCAAGCCATTATGGGCGCCGATTATATTTGTTTTTAAAGTAGCGATTACACCATTTTTTATTGCTTGTTTCATTGCGTATTTACTGCATCCCTTAATTGAAAAATTACATAAAGAAGGAATGCCACGGACGCTTGCAATTTTGCTTATTTATATTCTTTTTTTCGGTGGTCTTGGCTATGGGATTTATAAAGGGACACCGATTGTTATTAATCAGTTACAGGAAATTAATAAGCAATTCCCTCAATTTCTAAAAATGTATGATTCATGGATGGATGGTGTAACAGAACAAACAGATAATTTTCCCTCGTTTATTCATGAGAAAGTAAAACAAATTTTTGTTGGAATCGAAATGAAGTTACAGGCGTTATTAAATAAAGTGATGAGTACGGCCCGCGGTGTACTTGATTCATTGCTTATCATTTTCTTAATTCCGTTCATTGTATTTTACATACTGAAAGATTATGGGGAATTTTATCATATTTTTTGGAAGTTGATTCCGAGTAAATGGCGTGGTACAGGACAAGTATTGGCAAAAGAAATTGATAAGTCATTAGGGAGCTATATTCGCGGGCAATTATTTGTTTGTTTAATTTTAGGGAGTGTGTCCGCCCTTGCATTTTGGTTTATCGGTATGAAGTATCCTTTACTGCTTGGTATCATTGTTGGAATTACCGATATTATTCCTTACTTTGGACCAATTTTAGGGGCGATTCCAACATTGATGATTGCAGCAACGATATCCACAAATCTTTTTATTAAAGCGGGTATAGCTCTTGCTATTTTACAATTCGTTGAAAGTAATATTTTATCGCCGTATATTGTTGGGAAATCGCTTCGTATGCATCCGGTTGTGATTATGTTGGCATTGCTTGTTGGGGGAGAAATAGGTGGGATTGTCGGTCTTTTGATATCAGTGCCTATTTTAGCTGTGATTCGAACAGTCGTTGTTCATATAAAGCCGCTCTGGAAACATTGACAAATGGAAACGGATTCGCTACAATTTTGGCATATAGCATAAACTTATATAAGTTTATATAATAAATGTATAGTATATGATTTTAAATTGATGACGGAACGAGTATGTCACAGTCCATTTTTAGAGAGAAACTTCCATCGGCTGAAAGAAGTTTTAAATGAAGGGTGACAGAACGCTAATCCTGAGAGCAGCTAATCCCTGCCGTCTTGCCACGTTACGGCGCCATGAGGTGATGAACCGAGATTGTAAAGATCGGTTCATAATTAGGGTGGTATCGCGAGTTAACTCTCGTCCCTTTTATAGGGACGGGAGTTTTTTGTTTTTATGGAATTTCTTAAAGGAGGAAATATAGATGAAACAATTAACAGGAGCACAAATTCGTCAAATGTTTTTAGACTTTTTCGAGGAAAAAGGGCATGCAATTGAACCAAGTGCATCATTAGTTCCGCATGAGGATCCATCTCTTTTATGGATCAACAGTGGTGTAGCAACATTAAAGAAATACTTTGATGGCCGTGTAATCCCGCAAAACCCACGTATTACGAATGCACAAAAATCAATTCGTACAAATGATATTGAAAACGTTGGGAAAACAGCTCGTCACCATACATTCTTTGAAATGTTAGGAAACTTCTCAATTGGTGACTACTTTAAAGAAGAAGCAATTACATGGGCTTGGGAATTCTTAACAAGCGATAAATGGATTGGATTCGATAAAGAGTTACTATCTGTTACAATTCATCCAGAAGATGATGAAGCATTTGCAATTTGGAATGAGAAAATGGGTGTTCCGAAAGAGCGCATTATTCGTTTAGAAGAAAACTTCTGGGATATTGGTGAAGGCCCAAGTGGACCGAACACAGAAATTTTCTATGACCGTGGTGAAGCTTACGGCAATGATTTTAGTGACCCAGAATTATATCCAGGTGGAGAAAATGAGCGTTATTTAGAAGTGTGGAACCTTGTATTCTCTCAATTTAACCATAATCCAGATGGCTCATATACGCCACTTCCAAAGAAAAACATCGATACAGGGATGGGTCTAGAGCGTATGACATCTATCGTTCAAGATGTACCTACAAACTTTGATACAGACCTATTTATGCCAATGATTGGTGCAACAGAATCAATCTCTGGTGAGAAGTATCGCAATGGCGATGTAGAAAAAGATATGGCGTTTAAAGTGATCGCTGACCACATTCGTACAGTAACATTCGCTGTAGGTGATGGTGCTCTCCCTTCTAATGAAGGCCGTGGTTATGTATTACGTCGCTTATTACGCCGCGCTGTACGTTATGCGAAGAAATTAAACATTAACCGTCCATTCATGTTTGAATTAGTACCGGTTGTTGGCGAAGTAATGAAAGATTTCTATCCAGAAGTTCTTGAAAAGAAAGATTTCATTGCAAAAGTTGTAAAAAATGAAGAAGAGCGTTTCCATGAAACTCTTCATGATGGCGAAGCAATTTTAGCAGAAGTAATTGCAAAAGCGAAAGAAGAAAAAACAACTGTTATTTCTGGAGTAGACGCGTTCCGTCTATACGACACATACGGCTTCCCGATTGAATTAACAGAAGAATATGCAGAAGAAGCTGGTATGACAGTTGATAATGAAGGCTTTGAAGCTGAAATGGAAAAACAACGTGAGCGTGCACGTGCTGCTCGTCAAGACGTTGATTCTATGCAAGTTCAAGGTGGCGTACTTGGAGAAATTAAAGTAGCGAGTGAATTCGTTGGTTATGGTACAGTTGCGGTAGAAAGTAATGTTGTTGCGCTTGTGAAAAATGGCGAGTATACAGATAGCTTACAAGCAGGAGAAGAAGGACAATTAATGCTTGATGTAACACCATTCTATGCTGAGAGCGGTGGACAAATCGCAGACCGCGGTTATCTTCTTGCTGACGGTGTAAAAGTCCTTGTAAAAGACGTACAAAAAGCACCAAATGGTCAAAACTTACACAAAGTAGTTGTAGAAGAAGGTACATTAACAAAAGAAGCAGCTGTAAAAGCTGTTATTGATACGAAGAACCGTAGCAGTGTTGTGAAAAACCATACAGCAACTCACCTATTGCATCAGGCACTAAAAGATGTACTTGGAACACATGTTAACCAAGCTGGTTCTCTTGTAACATCAGAACGCTTGCGCTTTGACTTCTCTCACTTCGGTCAAGTACAAGCTGACGAATTAGAAAAAATTGAGCGTATTGTAAACGAGAAAATTTGGGAAAGTATTGATGTTGAGATTTCTCAAAAAGCAATTGAAGAAGCAAAAGAAATGGGTGCAATGGCATTATTCGGTGAAAAATACGGAGATGTTGTACGCGTTGTCCAAGTTGGGGATTACAGCTTAGAACTTTGTGGTGGTTGTCACGTTGATAACACAGCATCTATCGGTATTTTCAAAATTGTTGCTGAGTCTGGTATCGGAGCAGGAACGCGTCGTATTGAGGCAGTAACTGGTAAATCTGCATATGAGTTAATGAACGACCAAGTAGGTTTATTAAAAGAAGCTGCAGGGAAAATGAAAACAAATCCGAAAGATATTTTAACAAGAGTAGATGGTCTGTTTGCTGAAGTGAAACAACTTCAGAAAGAGAATGAATCCCTTGCTGCTAAATTAAGTAACATTGAAGCAGGAAGCTTAACAGATTCAGTGCTTACAGTTGATGGAGTGAATGTATTAGCAACAAAAGTAAATGTGGCAGACATGAATAACTTACGTACAATGATGGATGACCTGAAAAATAAATTAGAGTCTGCAGTCGTTGTATTAGCAGCTGTAAATGATGATAAAGTGAATATTCTAGCAGGTGTAACGAAAGATTTAATCGAACAAGGTTACCATGCAGGTAAACTTGTGAAAGAAGTTGCTTCTCGCTGCGGTGGTGGCGGTGGTGGCCGTCCTGACATGGCTCAAGCAGGCGGTAAAAACCCAGCGCAAGTGGATGAAGCTTTAGCATTTGTAGAAGAGTACGTTAAATCTGTTTCAAAATAAAGAGAGAGTAGTGTACAATAGTAGGGAGAGGAGAAATTCTTCTCCCTATACTTACTACTTATAAGTGAGGTGCTTAAAATGGACGGTTTTGATAAAACAATGAAGTTTAACTTTCAAGATGAAAAACAGAGTGTCCATGTAAATGATGTACTTTTAACTGTGTATGATGCACTTCAAGAAAAAGGCTATAATCCGATTAACCAAATTGTCGGTTATTTATTAAGTGGAGACCCAGCATACATACCTCGTCATAAAGATGCACGAAGCATTATTCGCAAGTTAGAACGTGATGAATTGATTGAAGAGCTTGTGAAGTCTTATTTGAAACAACATCGTGAGGAGTAGTTTATGCGGATATTAGGTTTAGATGTTGGTACAAAAACAGTCGGTGTTGCGATTAGCGACGAAATGGGCTGGACAGCACAAGGCTTAGAAACGATTAAAATCAATGAAGAACGAGAAATTTTCGGTTTTGATCGGGTTTCTGAGTTAGTAAAACAGTACAATGTGGACAAGATAGTAGTAGGATTGCCCAAAAACATGAATGGTACGATTGGTCCACGTGGTGAAGCGTGTCAGCGATATGCTGAAAGTTTGCGTGAACTTCTGCAATTAGAAGTTGTATTGTGGGACGAGCGTCTGTCAACAATGGCAGCGGAACGTCTTCTTATTTCGGCTGATGTAAGTCGAAAGAAGCGGAAGCAAGTTATCGATAAGATGGCGGCAGTCGTGATTTTACAAGGATATTTAGATAGTAAATAAGAGGTGACCAAAATGGAAGAAAATCAAATTACAATTGTAGACGAAAAAGGAAACGAACATTTATGTGAAATTATTTTCACTTTTGATGCTGAAAAATTTGGGAATAAATCTTATGTAGTCTTCTCACCAATTGGTGAAGTTGATGAAGATGGAGATCCAATTTACGATGCAATGGCATATGAGCAAAACGAAGAAGAGTCAGGTGGAACATTACTTCCAATCGAATCTGAAGAAGAGTGGGAAATGGTACAAGAAATGTTTAACACGCTTGCTGAAGAAGAAGAGGACGAAGAGTAATTTAGGTGAAAAGATGGACTGTACATACTACAGACCATCTTTTTTTGTATTCTTGTGCAAAATGACAGATTTTTTGTCGAAACTACATAATTGTTTATAGTATAATGAGACGGATTGTATAAAACAAAAACTATCTGCAAATGAATGAGTTTTGCTTTGGGTTTGTAGGGCATTGTATAGAGGGAGTACATATGGTCTACAATGGAATAAGGAGGAAGAATTTTGATAGAGAATCAAGTAAAGAAGAAACGTAGACGTAGTTTTCTAATTGCGATTATTGCGCTACTCGTAGTCTGCGGGTCTGTCTATGTGTATATTTCATCTGCGTTACAACCAGTTGATAGCGAGAATAAAAAAGAGATTGAAGTAGAGATTCCAAAAGGTTCATCTACAAGTAAAATTGGAGAGATTTTGGAAGAAAAAGGCGCAATTAAAAACGGTACAGTATTTAGTTTTTATGCAAAAGCAAAATCTAAAAATTTGCAAGCTGGTACCTATTTATTGAACTCGTCAATGAATGTAGAAGAAGTAATGGAACAAATGTCATCAGGTAATGTACATCGCCCAGTTGCTTATAAACTGACGATTAAAGAAGGCGCACAAGTTGTTGAGATTGCCGATATCATTGCGAAAGAACTGAAATGGAATAAAGATGATGTTGTGCGTCAATTAAACGATAAGGCATTTATTCAAAAGATGCAGCAAAAGTATCCGGTATTATTAACGAACAAAATTTTTGATGGGAATATTAAGTATCCATTAGAAGGTTATTTATATCCAGCAACGTATTCTTTCTATAAAAAAGATACGACTTTAGAAGAAATTGTAACGCCGATGCTTGAAAAAACGAATGCATTAATTGTTCAAAATGAGGCGAAAATGAAAGAGAAGAAGTGGGATGTTCATCAGCTTTTAACATTGTCTTCACTCATTGAAGAAGAGGCGACTGGTTTTACAGACCGTCAAAAAATTTCTAGTGTCTTTTACAATCGTTTAGCTAAAGGGATGCCACTCCAAACAGATCCGACAGTATTATATGCACTTGGAAAGCATAAACAACGTGTATTGTATGAAGATTTAAAAGTAAATTCACCTTATAATACATATGTTGTAAAAGGGTTACCTGTTGGTCCGATTGCTAACTCTGGTAAGCATTCTGTGCAAGCAGCGTTAGAACCAGCGCGAACAGATTATTATTATTTCTTAGCAGCACCAAGCGGTGAAGTGTATTATGCGAAAACGTTAGAAGAACATAATGCATTGAAACAAAAATATATTACACAAAAGAAATGAAAATAGGAGGGAGCGCGAAAAGGGTCGCATATCCCTCTTTTTTATGGTAAAATATATCGGGTTAAAAACTGGCAGAAGAATCGTTTTTAATATCAAAACGGGACGTACAAGCTAAGGATGAAGCTGGCTTGTATTTTTATTGCATTCTATGTGTGAAAAGACAAAGACTGACACGTCATAGAGGCACTTCTCCATGTAAATAAGGAGGACTATTTATGGAGGATGCAGTTAACGAATACCTATTATCATTTATCGATCCAAAAGATGAACTGATTCTTGAAATGGAACAGTATGCAAGCGAAAATCATGTGCCGATTATGGATCGTCTTGGAATGGAATTTATGTTGCAATTTTTACGTTTAATTGGACCGACAAGCATATTAGAGCTTGGAACAGCAATCGGTTATTCTAGCATTCGTATGATGCAAGCTATTCCAAATTCCCGAATTGTGACAGTAGAACGCAATAGCGATCGATATGAAAAAGCACTTGAATATATAGAGCGTTCTCCTGTAAAAGAACGTATTTCCGTTATTTATGGTGATGCACTAGAAACAGGCGAGCAAGTGAAAGAACATGGAACATTTGATGTTATTTTTATTGATGCCGCAAAAGGACAATATCGTCGCTTTTTTGACTTATATGAACCGTTATTAAATCCGGGTGGTGTGATTATTTCGGATAATGTTATGTACCATGGACTTGTAACGACAAAAGAGAAAATCGAAAATAGACGTACACGTGGTTTGATTCGTCGTATTAAGACGTATAATGAATGGCTTATGAACCATGAAGGATATGATACAACCATTTTTCCAATTGGTGATGGAGTAGCCGTGAGTAAAAAGAGAGGGTGACGAAGGTATGAAAAAACCTGAATTGTTAGTAACGCCAAGAACATTGGCGGATATTGAACCTCTTGCAAAAGCAGGGGCAAGTGCCGTAATGATCGGTGAACAAAAATTTGGTTTACGTTTAGCAGGGGAATTCTCACGTGATGATGTGAAAGAAGCTGTGAGCATTGCGCATGAAAATGGTATGAAAGTATATGTAGCGATGAACGCTATGTTTCATAACGACAAAGTAGAAGAATTAAAAGACTACGTTGCATTCCTACAAGAAGTACATGTAGATGCGGTTGTTTTTGGAGATCCAGCAGTATTAATGACTGTACGTGAAGTAGCACCAAATATGCAAATGCACTGGAATACAGAAACAACAGCAACAAACTGGTTCACATGTAACTATTGGGGTCGAAAAGGCGCAAAACGTGCGGTACTTGCACGTGAATTAAGTTTAGATGAAATTGTTGAATTAAAAGAAAATGCTGAAGTCGAAGTGGAAGTACAAATTCACGGTATGACATGTATGTTCCAATCAAAACGTTCATTAGTAGGAAACTACTTTGAGTATCAAGATCGTAATCTAGAAATTGAGAAGAAAAAGTATGAAGAGAATATGTTCTTGCATGATCCAGAGCGTAATAACAAATATCCAATTTATGAGGATGCAAATGGTACTCATATTATGAGCCCAAATGATATTTGTTTCATTGATGAGTTAGATGAACTAATCGATGCTGAAATTGATAGCTTGAAAATTGACGGCGTATTAAAAAGCTCTGCGTATATTATTGAAGTAACAAAGAAATATCGTAAAGCTATTGATTTATGTGTAGAAGATCGCGATGCGTATTATGACATGAAAGACGATTTATATAAAGAGATAGAAGGAATACAACCAGTAAATCGTCCGTTAGATACAGGATTCTTCTTTAAAGAAACGGTTTACTAAACGAGGAGGGTGTAGGATATGACTGTACAAGAAATTTCACGAGTAATCGATGGAAAACGCGTTATTGTGAAAAAACCTGAACTGTTAATCCCTGCAGGTAATTTAGAAAAATTAAAAGTAGCTATTCATTACGGTGCAGATGCTGTATATTTAGGTGGACAAGAATTCGGTCTTCGTTCAAATGCAGGGAACTTTACGCTAGAAGAAATGGCAGAAGGCGTAGAATTTGCAAAGAAATACGGTGCGAAAATATATGTAACAACAAATATCTTTGCACACAATGAAAACATGGATGGATTAGAAGATTATTTAAGAGGGATTGAAAAAGCTGGTGTAACAGGTATTATTGTTGCAGACCCTCTTATTATTGAGACGTGTAAACGTGTAGCACCTTCTGTTGAAGTACATTTAAGTACACAGCAGTCTCTATCCAATTGGAAAGCAGCGCAGTATTGGAAAGAAGAAGGCTTGCATCGTCTTGTATTAGCTCGTGAAGTCGGCTATGAAGAAATGAAGGAAATTAAGGAAAACGTTGATATTGAAATTGAAGCGTTCGTCCATGGGGCAATGTGTATTGCATACTCTGGAAGATGTACATTAAGTAACCATATGACAGCACGTGACTCGAACCGTGGTGGTTGTTGCCAGTCTTGTCGTTGGGATTATGACTTAGTTCAAACAGTATCACAACATAAAGAAGCAGAAGAACTTCCTTTATTCCAAGAAGGTGATGCACACTTTGCAATGAGTCCAAAAGACTTAAACTTGATCCTTTCGATTCCGAAAATGATTGAAATTGGTATTGATAGCTTGAAGGTTGAAGGACGCATGAAATCTATCCATTACGTGGCAACAGTAGCAACTGTGTACCGTAAAGTAATTGATGCGTATTGTGCAGATCCTGATAACTTTGAGTTTAAACAAGAATGGTTAGATGAGCTTGATAAATGTGCAAATCGTGATACAGCGCCTGCGTTCTTTGAAGGCGTTCCAGGATACCAAGAACAAATGTATGGAAATCATAGTAAGAAAACAACGTATGATTTTGCTGGTTTAGTGTTAGATTATAATGAAGAAACAGGCATTGTTACGTTAGAGCAGCGCAATTACTTCAAACCAGGACATGAAGTTGAGTTCTTTGGGCCAGAAATAGAAAACTTTACACAAACGGTGGAGAAAATTTGGGATGAGGATGGAAACGAATTAGATGCGGCGAGACATCCGTTGCAAATCGTGAAATTCAAAGTGGATCAACCAGTGTATGTGAATAATATGATGCGAAAAAGCATACATCAATAAGAAAGAGTGGTAGTCGAATGGGGACGAATAAGCCGGTTGTAATTGGAATTGCTGGTGGTTCAGGATCAGGTAAAACAAGTGTAACAAAAGCAATTTTTGATCAATTTCAAGGTCATTCCATTTTAATTTTGGAGCAAGATTATTATTATAAAGATCAAAGCCATTTGCCAATGGAAGAGCGTTTAAAAACAAATTACGATCATCCGTTAGCATTTGATAATGACTTATTAATTGAGCACTTACATCAGTTGCTTGCATATAAGCCGGTTGAGAAACCCGTATATGATTATACATTGCATACACGCTCAGATGAGATTATTCCAGTAGAACCAAAAGATGTAATTATTTTAGAAGGGATTCTAATCTTAGAAGACCCACGTCTTTGCGATTTAATGGATATTAAAGTGTTTGTTGATACGGACGCTGACCTTCGTATTTTACGTCGTATGCAACGTGATATAAAAGAGCGCGGTCGTACAATGGATTCCGTTATTGAGCAATACGTAAATGTTGTACGCCCAATGCATAATCAATTTATTGAGCCTTCTAAGAAATTTGCGGATATTATTATCCCAGAAGGTGGACAAAATCATGTTGCAATTGATATTATGGTTACAAAAATTGCAACAATTCTTGAAGAAAAAGTGAATTTGTAATAGCATAGTAAAAGATATCCGATAGGAAGGGATTTTTTCCCTTCCTATCGAATACAATGAAACATGCCAACCTCATCTATCTATAGATGAGGGCATATTTATATGAACTTTCCATACATATCTTCTTTATATGAGGAAGAATTGGAAAAAACACGGGGTTGTATGTGACAACTCCGCTAGTGCGTGTGTGCTAGAAACCTCCGCTATAAAGATAAAGCGGAGGAGTTTTCATATTGAACTCCTCTTTTTTTCGGGGGATTGGTATATAAAAGGAGTGGAAAACATGGCAACAGAAAAAACATACCCTATGACGCAAGAGGGTAAACAAAAATTAGAAAACGAACTTGAGCAATTAAAAACAGTAAGACGTAAAGAAGTTGTAGAACGTATTAAAATCGCGCGTAGCTTCGGTGATCTTTCTGAGAACTCGGAGTACGATGCAGCGAAAGATGAGCAAGCATTCGTAGAAGGTCGTATTACACAACTTGAAAATATGATTCGTAACGCAGTTATCATTGAAGATAATGGTGAAGAATCTACAGTTGTAACATTAGGTAAAACAGTAACATTTAAAGAATTACCAGATGGAGACGAAGAAGCTTACACAATCGTTGGTAGCGCAGAAGCAGATCCATTTGAAGGAAGAATTTCTAACGATTCTCCAATTGCAAAAAGCTTACTAGGTAAGCAAATTGGTGAAAAAGTAGCAATCCAAACACCAGGCGGAGAAATGCAAGTAGAGATTATCTCTGTAAAATAATAGAAAAGGTTCACTCCTAGAGTGGACCTTTTTTATTATTTCGCTCTTTTATTATCCCATTACTCCCCAGGATTCTGAGTGAAAACTGCAGAGTAAGTAAGGACTACTGAAGTTGCTCAAAATTCAGGTTTAAATGTGGAAACTTAGAAATCAGTTTTTGAAAAATATGCAAAGCAACCTGTCAGCCAATAAAAAACAATTACATCATATAGGAATGAATAACATTTCGCTTTGTATAAAAGGACTAACACCTCGTCTAAACTGAAAAAAGACGAGGTGTTTTTGTATGAAAATTAAGAAGAGAATTATCATCATTTTACTATGCTTTACATGCACGATGCTTTTATTACTTGGTAGGTTAGCGCAAATACAACTTGTAGCGACGGAATCATTTACAGATAGGCATATTAATTTGATTGAAAAAAGTGTCACACAACGTACACAAGCAGTCACAGTAGATGATGGTAGGGGGCATTTTATTGATCGGAATGGAGAAGATCTTGGAGAAGAAAGATATCCAGTTTTAATTGTTTTTCCATTTTTACAAATAAAAAATGACATGTTACAAAAAATTGCGCATATCATTGGTGTGTCAAGGCAAGACATAAATCTGCAAATGAAAGGCAAACGAAAACCATTTATATTTCGAAGAGGTGATAAACCGTTTCAATTAACGAAAGAACAGATGGAAAAGGTGAACCGCACGGATATGTTAGGCATGGTCGCAACTGAAGTAAGAATAAAACAATCATCTGAAGCAGAGCATCTTATCGGTGTAGTCGGGGAAAATGAGAAGGAATTTAAAAAACGATATGAGGGACTAAAACAAATATCTAGCCAAACACCGATTGGTATTTCTGGATTACAGCAATCGTTTGATGAGTTTTTAATGACTGATGGTGAAACGAAAGTGCTGTATCAAGTAGATAGACAGGGGGAACCGATTTTTGGAAAACGTGCGAAATATACATCTCCTGGAAATCCCTTTTATCCCGTTACGATTCAAACAACGATAGAAAAATCGTTGCAACAAAAAGCAGAAGAACTCGTGCAGAAACATGGAATCAAAAAAGGGGGAATCGTATTACTTGATGTAAATGCAAGTGAAATTGTAGCAATGGTGAGTAAACCGTCCTTGCAGATGAACAATCAAAATACATATAAGAAAAGAATAGAAAACCAAATGCTAACACCGCATTTTCCTGGTTCTGTTTTTAAAACAGTTATTGCGGCTGCAGCAATCGATAATGATATGATTCAATCTCATCGTAAGTTTAACTGTGATACAGATCCGTATGGAGAAAATATCCCGCAGGTTACGATGGGGAAGTTAAGCTTTACAGAAAGTTTTGCTAGGAGTTGTAACAGGACATTTGCAGTGCTTGGTGACGAATTGATGCAAAAAGATAAACATGTAATGGAAACGTATTTAGAGGCGCTAGGAGCGAGTAGGGCGGTAGGATGGAAAGGGAAAGTATTTCATACGCCTAGGTTTAAACAATTGATAGAAGAGAAAAAAGCAATCGTTTGGAATGGGGAAGAAAATAAGGTAAGTCACAAAGCAATCGCTCAAACGGCGATTGGGCAAAAAGATGTCAGAATATCCCCTTTAGCTGTGGCAAATATGATGGCGACGATCGCAAGGAATGGAGAGAAGAGAGAAGTAAAAGCTGTAAAAGAAATACGTTACAAAAATGGAACAAAATTTTTAAATTTTGAAGATCATAAACTGGAGGGGCGACAACTCTCTTATCGTACAGTGAAACAAGTGCAATCTTTATTAAGGAAAGTCGTAACGATGAAAAAAGGAACAGGTGCTACTTTTCAGTCATTACCAGTATCTGTTGCTGGAAAAACTGGGACGGCACAAACAGGAAAAGAAGATCGCGTAAATCGTTGGTTTGCGGGTTATTTTCCGTACGAAACCCCAAGATATGCGCTAGTAGTTGTTGATTTAGAAACGAATAATAAAGAAAATACTGTAACACCGATTTTTAAAGAACTTGTAGAAGAGATTGTTCACTTGGAAAACAGAAGGTAATCTTGCAATTTATTATCAAATGTTTTCATTTCGTGAAAATATTACTGTAGTTGTTCAACCTTTTAAGATTTAATGTTACAATAACAAGTAGGAAAAACTGCATGGAGGTTTGAAGAATGGCAGGAGGATCTAGATTCCAACAGAAACAACAAAAACGTCGTCAAAACGGTGTTTTAAATATTGCGATTGCTATCGTGTTGTTAGCAGTACTTGTTGTAGCGTACCAAGTATTCTTTACTTCTGATACAACAGAACAAGCGTCTTCTCAAGACAAAAAAGTATCTCAGGAAACGAAGAAAGAAAATAAAGCTGAGAAAAAGAACGAGAAAGAAGAACAAGCGAAAATAGACGAGCAGAAGAAGAAAGAGGAAGAAGAGAAGAAAAAGGCTGAAGAAGAGAAACAAAAAGCTGAGGAAGAAGCAAAAGCAAATGAAAAAGTACCAGCTGAAAAAACACAGTCAAACGCAACAGATGCGTACACAAATCCTTCTTGGAAGCCAGTAGGTACAACGCAAGGTGCGACACCTGCGATGACATTTAAAATAGGCTCAGCAGATTGGAATGAAATGAAACAAGCAATTTCCTCTGCAATTGAGGTTCCGGTGGAGCAACTAACTGTTCACCGTATTGGAAATAACGGTAAGCAAAAAGCATACGGTAATGTCCAAGATAAACAAAGCGGTAAAAGATATTATGTAAATATTGATTGGGTAGAAAATGAAGGCTGGAAACCAGTACTTGTTCAAACTCTAAACTAAAAAAGAGAAAGGTTCTTAAGAACCTTTCTCTTTTTTAGTTAGCGTAATTTTTTTAATTTGAAATGAACAACTGCACTATAATAAGGTCTCTTGCTTTCAGGATCCATAACCATTTGATGAGAAATATGATGAACTTCCAGCATAAGTGCTTTGTTATTGTCAATTTGCTCGTTAATTTTCTTTTCTAAGGAAACTAAGTTTGATGCTTCAAAAAATTCTACTTTATCTTCCAGCATTTCAAAGGTAAATGACACAAAAAACGCTCCTCTCCATATAATCAATTTAAGTGTAACAAAGAAAAGAAGGAAATACCATTTCCGTTTCAATTGACATTTTTGTAAAGAAAGCATATCATACTGATAAAACCGATAAGAAAAAGGGGAATTTTATATGGGTACAGAATTTAACGGTTTATTTGATGAGTGGGCTCATACGTACGATTCATTCGTACAAGGCGAAGATATACAATATAAAGAAGTTTTCGCTCGTTATGAGGAGATTTTAGAGGATGTAGTAAACAAATCATTTGGAAATGTATTAGAATTTGGTGTTGGTACTGGCAATTTAACAAATAAATTATTAGTTGCTGGCCATACTGTTTACGGCATAGAGCCGTCACGTGAAATGCGTGCTATTGCAAAAGAAAAATTACCGAAAGAATTTTCAATTACAGAGGGAGATTTTCTGGAATTTGATGTCCCAGATGCTATTGATACCATTGTAAGCACCTATGCATTTCATCACCTAACAGATGATGAAAAAGATGTGGCAATTGCGAAATATAGTCAATTGCTTCATAAAGGTGGTAAAATAGTGTTTGCTGATACGATATTTGCAGATCAAGAAGCGTATGATAAAACTGTTGAAACCGCAAAACAAAGAGGGTTCCATCAGCTAGCCAATGATTTGCAAACAGAATACTACACACGTATTCCAATCATGCAATCTATTTTTGAAAACAATGGCTTCCATGTAACATTCACGAGATTAAATCATTTCGTTTGGGTAATGGAGGCAACTAAGCAATAGAAAGAGGGATTAGATTGAGAATTGCTGTAATTGGAGCAATGGAAGAAGAAGTACGTATTTTACGTGACAAATTAGAACAGGCAGAAACAGAAACTGTTGCAGGTTGTGAATTTACGAAAGGGACATTAGCAGGACATGAAGTAATCTTGTTAAAGTCTGGTATTGGTAAAGTAAATGCAGCGATGTCAACGACAATTTTATTAGAGAGATATCAGCCTGAAAAAGTAATTAATACAGGTTCAGCTGGTGGATTCCACCAATCTTTAAATGTTGGGGATGTTGTTATTTCAACAGAAGTTCGCCATCATGACGTGGATGTAACTGCGTTTGATTACGAATATGGTCAAGTGCCAGGGATGCCACCAGGATTTAAAGCTGATGAAGCATTAATAGCACTAGCAGAAAAATGTATGAAATCAGAAGAGAACATTCAAGTTGTGAAAGGAATGATTGCAACAGGAGATTCATTTATGAGTGATCCAAACCGAGTTGCAGCAATCCGTGATAAATTTGAAAATCTTTACGCAGTAGAAATGGAAGCAGCAGCGGTTGCGCAAGTTTGTCATCAATACAAAGTTCCATTTGTAATTATTCGTGCACTTTCTGATATTGCTGGTAAAGAATCAAACGTTTCATTTGATCAATTTTTAGATCAAGCAGCTCTTCATTCTACGAACTTTATTATAAAAGTACTAGAAGAGTTAAAGTAATGTAACAAAAAGGCAACTGTCTCATATAAAGAAAATACATACAGTTGCCTTTTCTTTATTGGCAAATAAGGAGGAGAACACGGTGAAGGTGTATCGCGGGATTCATGAATTAATCGGTCATACACCGATTGTAGAAATTACTCGGTTTTCACTTCCAGAGGGCGTTCGTTTATTTGCAAAGCTTGAATTTTATAATCCAGGTGGAAGCGTGAAAGATCGTTTAGGAAGAGAATTGATTGAAGATGCACTAGCAAAAGGACTTGTTGCGCAAGGTGGAACGCTTATCGAACCAACTGCAGGAAATACCGGTATTGGACTGGCACTTGCTGCACTAGAGCATGATTTACATGTTATAGTTTGTGTACCAGAAAAATTTAGCGTTGAAAAACAAGAGTTAATGAAAGCGCTCGGTGCAACGGTTGTGCATACACCTACTGAACAAGGGATGACAGGTGCAATTGCGAAGGCAAAAGAATTAGTAAAAGAAATTCCAAACTCATATTCTCCAAGTCAATTTGCAAATGAAGCAAATCCACGTGCCTATTTCAAAACATTAGGACCTGAGCTGTGGGAAGCGCTAGATGGAGAGATTAACATATTTGTGGCAGGTGCAGGTACTGGGGGTACATTTATGGGAACTGCGTCTTATTTAAAAGAACAAAACCGTGAGATTAAAACGGTGATTGTAGAACCGGAAGGATCTATTTTAAATGGTGGTGAAGCAGGTTCACATGAAACAGAGGGAATCGGTCTTGAATTTATTCCACCATTTTTAAAGCCATCATATTTTGATGCAATTCATACTATTTCTGATCGAAATGCATTTAAACGTGTGAAAGAGTTAGCGCAGAAAGAAGGGCTTCTTGTAGGTAGTTCTTCGGGAGCGGCATTTCATGCAAGCTTATTAGAAGCTGAAAAGGCAAAATCAGGTACAAACATTGTAACGATTTTTCCAGATAGCAGTGAGCGTTACTTAAGTAAAGATATATACAAAGGGTGGGAATAAAAATGAGAGCAAAAACAAAGTTAATTCATGGTATTCGCATAGGAGAACCTTCAACTGGATCTGTGAACGTACCAATTTATCAAACAAGTACGTATAAACAAGAAGCGGTTGGTAAACACCAAGGATACGAATATTCACGTACAGGAAATCCAACACGTGCAGCATTAGAAGAAATGATTGCAGTGCTAGAAAATGGTCATGCGGGATTTGCATTTGGATCAGGGATGGCTGCTATTACAGCAACGATTATGTTATTCTCAAAAGGAGATCATGTCATTTTAACAGATGACGTATACGGCGGAACATATCGTGTAATTACAAAAGTATTGAATCGATTTGGTATTGAACATACATTTGTAGATACAACAAATGTAGATGAAGTAGCAGAAGCAGTTCGTCCAAACACGAAAGCAATTTATGTAGAAACACCAACAAATCCACTATTAAAAATTACAGATATTAAGCAAATTTCTACATTTGCAAAAGAGAAAGGTTTACTAACAATTATTGATAATACATTCATGACGCCATACTGGCAGTCACCAATTTCTTTAGGAGCAGATATTGTGCTTCATAGTGCAACGAAATATTTAGGGGGACATAGCGATGTTGTTGCCGGACTAGTTGTTGTTAATAGCTCACAATTAGCAGAAGATCTTCATTTCGTTCAAAATTCAACAGGTGGCATTCTTGGACCGCAAGACAGCTTTTTATTACTTCGTGGTTTAAAAACATTAGGAATTCGTATGGAAGAGCATGAAACAAATTCACGCGCGATTGCTGAGTTTTTAAACAATCATCCAAAAGTAAATAAAGTATACTATCCAGGCCTTGAAGCACATCCAAATCATGCATTAGCGAAAGAGCAAGCTGGTGGATACGGTGCAATTATTTCATTTGATGTAGACAGCGAAGAAACGCTAAATAAAGTACTTGAGAAAGTACAGTACTTTACACTTGCTGAAAGTTTAGGAGCAGTAGAAAGCTTAATTTCTATTCCAGCACAAATGACTCACGCATCTATCCCAGCAGATCGCCGTAAAGAGTTAGGAATTACCGATACATTAATCCGCATTTCTGTCGGCATTGAAGATGGGGAAGACTTAATTGAAGATTTAGCACAGGCTTTAGCATAATGGAAAAGCACTGCTCAAAGAGGGCGGTGCTTTTTTAAGATTAATTTGTGAATTTTTTCACAAATTAGACACACACAAATAAAAATATTTCGTGTATAGTAAAAGCAAGAAATGATGCTTCACACATATATTTGTGAAATGTTTCACAAATAATAGAATTCATGTAGGAAAAGTAACTCTATTTTTTTTACGCTAATAAGGACTCATTAAGGCCGTGAGGGACTCTTTAAGACCAAGTAGCAGAATAGGAGGAATTTACATGGTAGTCAAAGAGAAAGTTGTAAATGAAATGCAAGAAATAACAGAGATGATTGACACGTTGGTGAAGAATGGTCAGGAAGCTTTACGAGCATTAGAGAATTTTACACAAGAGCAAATTGACGACATTGTACATGAAATGGCACTTGCGGGTGTAGACCAACATATGCCACTTGCAAAAATGGCTGTTGAGGAAACAGGGCGCGGTGTATATGAAGATAAATGTATCAAAAATATTTTTGCCACTGAATATATTTGGCACAGTATGAAAAAAGATAAAACAGTAGGAATCATTCATGAGGATCCCCATGAAGAAATGATAGAAATTGCAGAACCAGTCGGTGTAGTTGCTGGGGTAACACCAGTAACGAATCCAACTTCGACAACGATGTTTAAAGCGTTAATCGCAATGAAAACAAGAAATCCAATTATCTTTGCATTTCATCCTTCCGCACAAAATTGTTCGATTGCAGCGGCTAAAACGTTATATGATGCAGCAGTGAAGGCGGGGGCGCCAAATGGCTGTATTCAATGGGTTGATAAACCTTCTGTTGAGGCGACAAAGCAATTAATGAATCATGAAGGTGTTGCACTCGTTCTAGCAACTGGAGGCGCGGGGATGGTGAAATCAGCGTATTCTACTGGTAAACCAGCCTTAGGCGTAGGACCTGGAAACGTACCTTGTTATATAGAAAAATCTGCACATGTAAAACGTGCTGTAAATGATTTAATTTTATCAAAAACATTTGATAACGGTATGATTTGTGCTTCTGAACAAGCAATCATTGTAGACAAAGAAATTTACAATCATGTGAAAGAAGAAATGATAGCAAATAATTGTTACTTTGTAACAGAAGATGAACGGAAAAAATTAGAGAAACTTGTCATTAATGAAAATACATGTGCAGTAAATAGTGATATTGTTGGGAAATCAGCATATTATATTGCGGCATTAGTGGGAATTACTGTACCAGAAGATACAAAAATGCTGGTTGCTGAAGTTAAAGGCGTAGGTGCTGATTACCCACTATCTCGTGAAAAACTAAGCTCGGTATTAGCTTGTGTAAAAGCGAATTCACTGGAAGAAGGATTTACATATTGTGAAGGTATGTTAGATCTTGGTGGTTTAGGACATTCAGCAGTTATTCATTCGACAAATAAAGAAGTACAAAAACAATTTGGTTTACGTATGAAAGCGTGCCGTCTCATTGTAAATGCTCCGTCATCACAAGGCGGAATTGGTGATATATATAATGCATTTATTCCATCACTTACACTTGGATGCGGTTCATATGGAAAGAACTCTGTTTCTCAAAACGTAACGGCAACACATCTATTAAATATAAAAAGACTTGCAAGTAGAAAAAAGAATATGCAGTGGTTCAAATTACCACCTAAAATTTATTTTGAAAAGCATGCGACAGGATATTTAGAAAATATGCCGAATATTTCACGAGCATTTATTGTAACGGATCCTGGAATGGTTGAGCATGGATATGTCGATACAGTAACGCACTATTTACGTAAACATACAAATGATGTAAAGGTGGAAGTATTCTTTGAAGTAGAGCCAGATCCATCAGATGAAACGGTATTTAAAGGTGCCGAAATGATGAGAAGTTTCAAGCCGGATGTGATAATCGCTCTTGGTGGTGGATCGGCAATGGATGCAGCAAAAGGAATGTGGCTCTTCTATGAGCATCCAGAAACAACATTCTTTGGCATTAAGCAGAAGTTTTTAGATATAAGAAAACGTACATGTAAATATCCGAAACTTGGAAACAAGGCGCAATTTGTTGCAATCCCAACAACATCAGGAACAGGATCAGAAGTGACACCATTTGCGGTTATTACAGATAAAAAGAACAATATAAAATATCCGCTTGCTGATTATGAATTAACACCAGATGTAGCGATTGTTGATCCACAATTTGTGATGACAGTACCTCCGCATATAACTGCAGATACTGGAATGGATGTATTAACACATGCCATTGAAGCGTACGTGTCTATTATGGCAAATGATTATACAGATGGTTTAGCATTAAAAGCAATTGATCTTGTATTTAAATATTTACCAAGAGCATACACAGACGGGAATGATGAAGAGGCACGTGAGAAAATGCATAACGCTTCTGCAATTGCTGGAATGGCGTTTGCCAATGCATTTCTTGGTATTAATCATAGCTTGGCACATAAAATTGGACCGGAATTTCATATTCCACACGGTCGTGCCAATGCAATCTTAATGCCGCACGTCATTCGTTATAATGCAATCAAACCGAGAAAACATGCATTGTTCCCAAAATATGAGCACTTTGTTGCTGACGAACGTTATGCACATATCGCGAGAATGCTTGGTCTTCCAGCAAGTACAATGGAAGAAGGTGTGGAATCATTAGTACAAGCAATTATTGCTCTTGGAAAAGAATTAAATATAAATATGAGCATTGCTGGACAAGGTGTGGAACAAGAAGCATTTGAAGAGGTTGTTGGCACGTTAGCAGAAAGAGCTTTCGAAGATCAGTGCACAACAGCAAATCCTAAATTACCCCTTATTTCAGAGTTAAAAGAAGTATATATGCAGGCATACAAAGGTGTGTAATGAATGAGAAAGAGCCACTAGAAATGCGGCTCTTTTTCCTTTGGAAAACTTCTCCCTCATTGGCTGCATTTACTTGTCTCAGAGACTATTAGAATATGATAGAGTGAGAGGGAGGAGTGGTAGAAGTATGAAAGAATTACAACAGAAAATAGCAGATTATATTCGCTTCGGTCAAGTTCTTCTTGCACTAGCCACATTTTTAATGATTGGTTTATTGATTCCGAATGGAGGAAGAGAAACTGTGCAATCCTTTGCAATGATGGGTGTTATTGTTTTGTTTTTAGGACTGTCATTTTTCTTTTTCAAGCGTGTTAAAGCGCTGCGTGACAAGTTAGAGGAGAACGAATATGAATCAAATTAATAGATGAAACGCTATGAAAAGAGAGTATCTTTTTGTAGCGTTTTTTTGTATAAGTAAAATTTTGCAGAAAATGTATGTGTTCAATATTGACAATGATAATTGTTATCAATTAAAGTAGAATAGTAGTTAATGATTATCATTATCAATTAGAGGTGAAGAAATGAAAAAATATATAGCGCTGTTTACAGCGATTTGTTCTATTTTTTTCTTACTGATTGGTTGCGGTACAAAGGAAAACGAAAAAGCGTCCGCAACAAAAACAGACAAAGACAAAAAACAAATCGAAATTACAGACTTCTCAGACAGAAAAGTAACATTTGATAAAGCACCAAAAAGTTTTGCCACATTGAGTGTTGGTGATATGGATATAATTCATGCATTAGGTGGTGAAATTATTGGTCGCCCAGATACGAAGTTACCACTTTCAGATGAATTAAAGAAAGCACAAGTAATTGGGAATGCGCATCAACCAAACTTTGAGCAAATTGCTAGCTTAAAGCCAGATCTTCTTGTAGCAAATAACGGATTTCAAAAAAGTATCCCAACGGTTGAGGGGCAAGGTACAAAAGTAATGATTTCCTCTGCAAACTCCGTAAAAGATATTCAGAAGAGTATTAACATATATGGAACGCTAATGCAGAAAGAAGATAAAGCAAAAGAATTAAATCAAAAAATAAATGATCAAATGAAAAAATATGAGAAAAAGAGCAATGTAAAAGCATTGTTAGTTTACGGAGCACCAGGTACATATTTAGCAGCATTACCAAATTCTTTATCAGGTGATATTTTAGAAAAAACAGGTGGTAAGAACATTGCTACTGAGTTTCCTAAAATGAAAGAATATCCGCAGTACGCACAATTAAGCGTAGAACGTATTATTGAAGCGAATCCAGATGTGATCTTCTTAATTACACACGGCGACCCTGAAGGTGTAAAAAAAGCATTTGAAGGGGAAATGATGAAAAATGAAGCATGGAAAAATTTAGAGGCAGTGAAACAAAACCGCGTGGTTATTTTACCGCCTCATTTATTCGGTTCAAATCCTGGAACGAAAGTAACGGAAGCAATGGACTTTATGTATAAAAGTATACAAGATGTAAGGAAATGATGAACATGCAGAGTGATGCAGTAGTAAAAGAAAAGGTACATCCTTTTGCAAAGAAAAGATGGGTCTTGACGGTTAGTTTAACTTCATTAACCGCCCTTGCCTTTTTTTATGGACTTGTTGCAGGGAGTTTATCCTTTTCATTACAGGACATTGCAGGAGGTATACAAGATGAAAATTCGACAGTACACCGAATTGTGTGGGATCTTCGAATACCACGTGTACTCGTTGGATTTATTGTAGGAACATGCTTAGCCGCCTCGGGATCTTTATTGCAAGGGGTTATGCGAAACCCCCTTGCTGATCCTGGGGTTATCGGGGTTTCATCAGGAGCAGGGCTCGTTGCAATCGTTATTATGATTTTATTTCCACAACATATGGCATTTCTTCCGCTAGGAGCATTTTTAGGAGCGTTCATTACAGCGATGGTGATTTACGCTTTATCATGGCAAAAAGGAGCACCTCCATCTCGAATTGTGTTAGTCGGTGTTTCGATAAATGCGCTAATTGGTGCCGCAACTTCAGCGTTAATGTTACTCCATAGCGATAAAGTACAATCTGTATTACCGTGGCTCGCAGGTGGAATTGGCGGTGTAAGTTGGGCGCATTTTCATATGATTATTTATTATGCAATCTTCGCTATTATTTTAGCTTTCATTGGTATTAAACACATTCGCGTGCTTATGCTTGGAGATGAAATGGCAAAGTTACTTGGACACAATGTAGAACGTAGTCGTTTTTTCTTAATCGTAGTAAGCACACTATTAGCTGGAATTGCGGTAAGTGTTTCTGGACTTATTGGGTTTGTGGGATTAGTAGTTCCTCACATGTTACGTTTGTTAGTCGGAAATGATTATCGGTATTTATTACCGTTATCTTGTTTAGGCGGTGGGGTGTTACTTGTTTTTGCAGATGCAATTGCGAGAAGTTGGTTTGATCCAATTGAATTACCTGTTGGAATATTACTCTCCTTCCTAGGGGGACCATTCTTCTTATACTTAATTCAGAGAGGAGGAAAACAACGTGCTTTCCGTTAAAGAGGTGTGTTATGCACATTCAGAGAGGTTCCAACTTCAAAAACTGAATGTACATATTGAAGCGGGTGAAATTGTTAGTTTAATTGGGCCCAATGGATCAGGGAAGTCGACATTATTGCGTCTAATAGCAAGATTACTGGCCCCTGGTACGGGCGAAATTATTTTGGATGGAAAAAATATTCATAGTATGAAAAGTGCAGATGTTGCAAAGAATTTGGCGATGTTGCCACAAATGCAGGACAACCAGTTAGATTTAACAGTCAAAGAATTAGTGGAGTTTGGCAGACAACCTCATAGGTCATGGAATAGCCGTTTAGATAAAGAGGATGAGGAGATTGTTACTTGGGCGCTATCTGTTACAAAACTAGCAGGATATGAATACCGGCTTTTGCAGTCTTTATCAGGTGGGGAAAGACAGCGTGCTTGGATTGCGATGACACTTGCGCAGCGCACGAATGTTTTATTATTAGATGAACCAACAACTTTTTTGGATATTGTCCATCAATTAGAAGTAATGGAGTTAGTCAAACGATTGAATGAAGAATTTGGTATGACGATTATAATGGTTCTTCATGATATTAATCAAGCGGCTCAATATAGTGATCGTTTACTTGTTTTAAAACAAGGAGAAATCCAATATGATGGGATGCCAGAATGTGTATTATGCCACCAAATGTTTCAGCAAGTCTTTGGAATTGAGGTCGACATTTTTCAAGGAAGTGAGAAACCATTTTTTACACCAAAACGAATTTGTGACAAGGGAGGAGAACGATGCAAACAGAAAAACGTATTGCCACTGAATTAGTAAGAGAATTTGTTATGGCAGCTCATGGGGATTTGAATAGGGTTCAGGAACTTTTAGTAGAATATCCTGGTTTGCTTCATGTTTCTTATAATTGGGGCGGGGCAGATTGGGAAAGTGCATTAGGAGCAGCTGCACATGTAGGTCGCAGAGATATTGCGTTTTATTTATTAGAAAAAGGAGCACGTATGGATATCTTTGCTGCAGCAATGCTTGGAGAACTTGAAATTGTTCAAGCTATTTTAGTCGCACAACCAGAAGCGCTATACGCAGCAGGGCCGCATGGTATTCCCCTTATCCAGCATGCAAGAATGGGCGGGGAAGAAGCACAAAGTGTTTTTGAATACTTAACAGCTCTTACATAAATAATTACAAATGCTTCTTATGTGCGGTAAACCTTCTACTTGGAAGATTGGAAGGTTTACCGCCCGTTAGAACGGGATAAATACCTAGTATATAACTGAAAATCCTACACCCCCCTCAGAGTTGTAGTTTTCTTTATACTAGTTATGATATGGATGCAGTAGACAGATTTTTGTCTACTGTCTTTTTTATTCACAAAACACATCCCTTATAAAATGAAAGAAATGGTGCTCTAAAAACCTTTCATTTCGAATTTTTCCATATTGTATGTTAGCTCGTTTATAATAGATGTAAAAGTTACCATATATTGTACATTCTAAAATATATGTAGAAAAAGGGGGCTAGGGGATATGTTCCATACAGATCGTTTACAATTTCGTAAATATACAATGAACGATTTAGAGTTTTACGCTTCTTTATGGGGAAACGAGAAAGTGATGCGCTATATTGGGAACGGAACGCCAAAAACATACGTGCAGTGTAAAAAAAGTCTGGAAAACTGGGTTCTTCCTAGTTATAAAAACGGTTTAGGCTTATTTTTAATGATTGAAAAGGATACAGGTACACCAATTGGTCATGCAGGTCTTGTGCGGCAACAAGTAGAGGAAAAAGAAGAAATTGAGATTGGCTATTGGCTACTTCCAGAGTATTGGGGAAAAGGATATGGAAAGGAAGCAGCAACAGCGTTTCGAGACTACGGCTTTCAGGCATTAGGGTTAAATAAGCTCATTTCTCTTATTAATCCAGATCATCCTGCTTCTATTTTTGTTGCTAGAAAAACAGGACTCAGTTATGAAAAAACGGTATCATTTCATGGGATAGATGTTCTTGTATATGCAATCAAAAGAGCAGGATAAAAATTTCTCCCTCTTTTTAAAAGGTAATGCTTAAATCTTAAAGAATAATATATAACAATAAAAGGGGGGATGGGATTGTATATTTATCATAACGGACTTATTATTCGAGAAGGAACGACAGGTGTACCAGCTTATGCAATTAAAAGTTTATTTGAAGATGCAGGCTGGAGTAACAATAGCATTCCATCATGGCAAATTGAAAAATTTACGATAGCATTTGAAAACTCTACATGGGCTTTTACAGTTTGGGATGATGAAGAGATGATTGCGATGGTTCGCGTTATTTCCGATCAGATCATGGCTGCCAATATTATGGATTTAGTTGTGAAATGTGAATATAGGGGGAAAGGTTTAGGAAAGAAACTCGTTTCACTTTGTATGCAAAAACTACCTCATGGAGATTGGTTTGCTCATACTTCTGCTAATAATTTTGATTTTTATCGCAGTTGCGGCTTTGAGGTGCGGGATTTATCTCAAAGTGGGACATGTGCTTATTATGGTTATAACGAAGCAAAAAAAGAGGGACATCGATAGCCTCATTAGATAATAGAAAGAATGTAGAAAAGATTGCTAAGCGATAGAATCGGTGTATCGTAATCAAAAAGGAAAAAAGGTATTAATAGGATCAAGTTATGGGATTATACGAGAATAATACAAAAAGCTTGTTTTCAAAAATGAAAAACAGGCTTTTTGTATTGTCTTTTAATATACACGCTTTCGATTTTCAGCATGGCTGGAGATAAGTAATAGTGCAGCCTCATCACCAATATTACGTACAATATGTGGTACGCATGCGCTCCAGGAAAAAGAATCTCCTTCTTCGACAATTGCGATATCTTCTCCATGCTGCACTTCTAATTTCCCGCGTAAAACAAGATGGCATTCTTCACCTTCATGAGCGTTTGGTGTGTTTTCTTTTGGGAAACCAATAGGAATTTCTACTAAAGATAAGCGAAGACCACCTTGTTCAGCGACATGTTCAATCTTCTGTTCATCTTTTCCATACACACTGTATTTTCGTTCTTCTTTTTTTACAATTTTCATGCGATCTTTTTGCTCAAGTAATAAGTAAGGAAGAGGGACATTTAAAAAATTAGAAATTGTTTCTAAAGTTGAGATAGATGGAGAGGTTTTGTTATTCTCGACTTGACTCATAAAACCTTTAGAAAGCCCTGTTCCTTCGCAAATTTGAGCGATCGTTATGCCTCTGCGTTGACGAATTTCACGTATTGCAGAACCGATATTCATACGAATCAAGCTCCTTTTTGTAGACAACTATTTGTATCATAGCAAATATTTTTCATTTTTTCTCAAGAAAAATGAATTGACGAATAAAAAAAATTATTGTATGTTTTGTAATGTGAATAAAAGTTCTATATAACAAAACTATAAAGGAGAGAATAAAATGAATCAACATATTGGTAATTTAATTATTCGTATCGTATTAGGGGTAACATTTTTTATGCATGGTTTGGCAAAGTTCCAATCAGGCATTGATAATATTGCAGGGTGGTTTACAAGTATTGGTTTACCCGGAGCTCTTGCATACGGCGTAGCGACAGTAGAATTAGTTGGTGGTCTATTATTGATTATCGGTTTAGGTGTACGTTATATTGGATTATTATTTGCACTTATTTTAGTGGGAGCAATTATAAAAGTAAAATGGTCTGCTGGTTTACTAGGAGATGGAAAGAATCCAGGGTACGAATTAGATCTTGCATTATTAGCAATGGGCCTTTATTTATTTGTTGCCAAGGCTGAAGGTTTTGTAGATAATTTCTTAAAAGCAACTGTATTCAAAAAAGACTAATCGAAATGGGGGCATAACAATATGAGCTTTCAACTTCATCCCAATACAACACTCGGTGCGGTTCATTTATATGTATCGAACTTACAACAGTCTATAGCATTTTATACGGATGTATTACGACTGAAACTGATAAAAGAAGAAGAGAAGATTGCTACACTTGGCAATGAAAATAATGAACCACTTCTTATAATAGAGGAGAAAGAAAATGCTCTTCCAAAACAAAGAAGTCGCACTGGTTTATATCACTTTGCAATCTTACTACCAAGTAGACAAGATTTGGCAAATGTTCTTCGTCACCTTGTGAAGAAAGTATATCCGTTACACGGTGGGGCAGATCATTACTTTAGCGAAGCGATTTATTTAGCTGACCCAGATGGAAATGGAATCGAAATTTATCAAGATCGTCAAAGAGAAGTATGGCGCGATGAAAAGGGAGAGCTTCCGTTTGTTAGTAACCCATTAGATGGTGAAGGATTATTACAACAAGGAAATGAGTGGAATGGATTTCCAAGCGGAACAGTAATGGGACATATCCATTTACATGTTGCTGATTTAGAAGAAGCAAAACGCTTTTATGTAGATGGGCTTGGATTTGAAGTGACGATTCCAGCTCGAAACGGTGCATTATTTGTTTCAGCAGGTGGTTATCATCATCATGTTGGTTTAAATACATGGCAAGGTGAAGGTGTGCCGCCCCAAATGCCAAATTCTGTCGGCTTGAAATATTTCACAATTGTACTAGCAGATGAAAAAGAAAAAGAGAAAGTATGTGAAAGCTTAAAATATATTGGCACGGTTGCGACGTACAAAGATGGAATATTGCAAGTAGAAGATCCGTTTGGTCACTGTATTCACTTCATTACAAAAAGAGAAGCCTAATCAAGGCTTCTCTTTTTTACTTTCTTATAATTGCTTTTTCATTTTGTAAAAAAAGCTCATTAAACTGTCTCGCGAGCTCAAAATCAAGTTTAGTTAAACCTTTTGCGTTCCATGATGACAAAGTAATAATGACTGCTTTATACTGAATAAGGATAAATGGATGATGATTATGTTCTTCTGATAGTTTGGCGGCTTCAGAGACAAATTCGACACCCTTTAAGTAGTCGGAAAACATATATTTTCTTTCAATCCATTTTTCATCTTTCACTGTCCATTTATCTAACTTTGTTAATTCTTCTTGTACTTCTTCATCTGTTAGGCGTTGCATTCTTTTTCACATCCTTTATTGGGAGTAGGGCAAGACCATTGTTAATCAAGCGCTGTACAGATTCGTTTTCTGTAAAGGTAGAGAGCTGCTCTAGTAATGCGGTAGATGCTTGGTGTCCTTTGTTATGCTCTAAAAGTAATTCTAAAATTTCAAGACGAAGTAACCATTCCTTTGTATAGAACTTATTTAGTACCTCTTGAATGGTTCCTAATTGCTCTACGTGTGAATTTTGTAACACGCCTTCATTTCGAATGTCACGAACTGTTTGATACATACGATCAAGCTCTGTTAATGTAAGTGGTGCTGATGTTTCTTCTACTTCCTCATCTACCGGGAAGAATGCAGCTGCATCTGCTGCGCCTGGGAATACAGAAGAGATTTTTGCCCCAACTGCCATGTCAAACGCTCCCCATGAAGCATCAAATAATAGACGATCTTTGTAAACCACTGTGCAATCTGTAAATGAAATAAGAGCGATTCTCTCATTGTTTTTCACAATATCCTTTACTGTTCCTTTTACATGAACACCGCTGGCAAAGGATAGTTCCGCACGATTACCGATGATAATGCCTAGTGATTGTAACTCCTCATCAGTGCGATCTTCGAGTGAGATATTGCCTTCCAATAAACCAACTGGCGTACCAAAGCCATCTTGATGTACAGCTGTAGAATGCCCCTGCAATTGTTTATTGTTTAGCGCTAATGCTGTCGGTGTATTTGTTTTCATGTAAATGACTTCACCAACATCATTTTGAATCATCTCCGCAAATGTACCTGTAATTTGTAATCCACTACTTAGCTCAGCAGTTGCGTTGTTTTCAGAACGAATTGCTTTTTCTAATCCTTCTGCACCACCGGTTTTGAAAGCCATTGTTTCAGAAAATTTCTCAAGTGCTTCTGTTAACTCTTCAAATGAATCGCATACAAATAGCTGAGGCTGCATTTTTGTAACATCATATGTTGTTTTTGTGCAAGCTTCAATTGAGAATGGAACTTTTTCTACGGCGTCTGTTAAGCAATACTTACTTTCACCAACAGAAGAAAGCAGGCCAGCTCCGTAGATTTTAGGGTTGTCTACATCTCCAATTAAACCGTACTCGACTGTCCACCAGAAAAGACGAGAAATTTGTTCTGCTTCTGATAAACCAGAAACAAGTTTTTGCTTTTCGACAACTTCTTTTTCAGCCGCTACAACTTCTTCTGGTGTAGAGGTTGGACTTTCTTTTACAATTGTTAATGTGCGTACAGCTTCAAAAGCATCATGCTCTTCTTTCGTTGAAAATGCTTTTGCTCCAATTTGTCCAAATCGTTTTACATACTTTGCATATGTAGGGTCAAGTAAAATCGGTGCATGTCCAGCTGCTTCATGAACAATATCAGGCGCTGGTGTATATTCAATGTTTTCCACTTTACGAATATCTGTTGCGATTGGTAATAAACCATAACCTTGGAAATCAAAGAATGCTACACCAGGAATTAGTCCATCAATCGTTACAGCTCCCCAACCGCTCGGTGCTAAGCACTCATTCATTTCTTCCACCTTTGGAATTGCATCTATATTAATACCGGATGATTGAAGTCCGTTCACATAGGCTGGATGAGCAACATCTTTTAAAAAGTTATGGTTTTGTCTCATAATGTAACGCCACACAGCGTGATTAACTGGTGTGTACTGATCGTAATGCTGCGTAGATACAAATGGTTTTAAATGTGATGGAATTTCTGTTTTCTTTGTCATTAGATACATCCTCCTTTTTTATCTGCAAAAACTGTTACAGTTACTTTTGTGTATATCACCCCCCTTTCAAAAATTGTAAGCGCTTATAAAATTTTATCATAAGATTCGGAATTATTTAACATTTGTTTTCGTGAGAAATAGAAAAAGCCCTCATCGAAAAGCTCGATAAGGGCGAAAAAATCACGGTACCACCTTATTTGTAAGTGGGAATTTTCTTTCTTTTCAGTTACTTTATTTCTAAATCAACATTTAATTCTGATTTATTTCCAGCAGCATCCGTTGCCACAATGTGAATTGTATTTTTTCCTTGCTGTAATTGAGCGCGGTCAAAATAAATGCCAAAGTTCTTTTCCCAAGCGTTCACAAATGCAAGTTCCCATGTTCCATTTCCATTGATTTCATACTGCATTGTAACAGGAAGCCCAGGAGCAATCCAGCCTGACTCTGTCATCCAATCTAGTAATATATCGTCGACTTTTCCTTTTGCAGCGTTTCAGCATGTGTACTCAATGCGCCAAAGCTGGAAAAAACGAGTGCCATACTTAGTAATGCAGATGTAGTTTTTTTTATTGAAACTCCCTCTAATAAAATGTGCCAACCCTCTCAAAATGTATCGATAATCCTCTCGTATTGATTTGTGCAAAACAACATGAATGTTGGCTACATCATAAATTTGACATAATACCACAAAGTCATCTGAAAATTATAAATATTTTTATAGTTTTTGTTATGAAAAATGTAAAAATATAGGTTGTTTTGTTGAGTTTTTAGGGATTTTGTATATAGCAGACTAAATGTGAGGGATGCTATGAAAAAGGAAAAGAGGTGAGATTATATCGTGAAAAAAATGATGGCTAGTTGCTCTATAGCTGTAATTCTATTTTTTCTTATGATATCAGTTAGTAGTGCAGAGAGTAGAGCGATTCAAGTTGCTTTCATTCGTAACCATAATCTTTGGATAAAAATCGATGTAAAAGAAAAACAAATAACAAAAGGAGAGTACATAACAAAACCTAAATGGTCATACGATGGAAAATGGATTGCATACGGAAAAGGAGAAGAACAAAATCGGCTTGAATTGTACCGCGTCACGGATGGAAAAAAAGTTGTTCCGTCTCAGACAGAAGCAACGAATTATCAATGGTCGCCGGTAAAAAATATAATTGCATTTGAATTTACAGGTACATTAAATACATTCGATGTAGAAAAGAAGGATGCAACGTTTGAAAATGTATCATCAGGTGTGGGGGACTATGCATGGTATCCGGATGGAAAGAGATTTCTTGTTTCATCTGAGGCTCAGTTGCTTCCGACGGGCTGGACAGGAGCGCAACTATACGAAGTACAAAAGGATGCTGGAATGAATCCAAATAAAATGAAGCATCTGTATTCATTACCGAGTATGCAGGAGGATTTCTTAGCTTATGTTGCAAGTGATTTCAAATGGTCTCCAAATCAAAAGTGGATTGCTTTTTTAGCTGTACCAACTGCTTCGTGGTCAGCAGATAGTAATACGCTTTGTCTTTTGAAAGCGAATGGAAGTCATTTTAAAAAGGTAGATCAAATGTTATTAAACAGTGGGTGGATACAATGGGCGCCATCGAAAAATATATTAGCCTATATTGAAGGAAGTGGAAGATTTGCGTTAGAAAATAAACATTTAAAAGTAAAGGAATTACCTGCTCTTCAACAAGAAAAATTTACTCCGAAAGGATATGTCGATTGGGATTTTACATGGCATAGTAATGAAGTTATTACACTTTCAAGAGCAAGAGAAATGGAGTGGGAAAACGAAGAAGAAAAAAGATCATTACCTTCTTTATACCAAGTAAATATTCAAACAAATCGGCAACGTCAAATTACAACTCCTCCAAAAAAATATGGAGATTACAATCCAGTTTATATAAAAAGTGAAAATCAACTGACATGGGTGCGCTCTAATCGTAAAAAGGCAGATATGTGGTTGGCGAATGGGGATGGATCAAAAGTGAAGAAGTGGATTGAAAATATAGATGTTCCCCAGCCATATTATGAAAAGTGGAATTGGGAGGATGTTATTTCCGTAAAAGAGGATTAAACAAAGCCACCTAAAATATACTTTTTAGGTGGCTTTGTTTAGAATGTGTACCGATTATTTGTGCGTTTTATTTGGTTTCTTTTTTCCAGGGTTTCCATTCCCTTGACGTTTTCTGTTTTGCTCGTCTTTCGCTTGTTTTTCGTGTATTGTGTCTAAAAAATCATTTGAGTTACTCATTGATGAATCCTCCTGTAGGTTTCGTTGTATCTCTTTTACTATATCCATTTAGGAAGGAATCATAAGCTGAAAATTAAAAGGTTGTATGATTTTGTATAGTTTTTTCGGCTTGCATACATTTTTGAATCCATGCTAATTCGTATCGGGAAACTGATAAAATACGTGTATGTAAATGCCCAATGTGAAAAATGTGCTTTGCAGTACACCATTCTGCACATAATTTGTACAGTTCGTAATGCAAAGGATCTTCGTCCCAATAAACAGGAATTTGTTTTATATTAGCTAACCAATACATATATGCACGAGTATGACCGTCAGTAAAGATAATTTTATCGTCTAATTGCTTAACGGGTAATGGTGAATTTGTCACTGTTTGCAAGGCTGAAAAGGATTGCTGTAATCGTATGATTTTTACTTCATTTAAAAATAATTGACTGGGTTGAATTTCAGATAAATCGAGTAAGAAAGACTTCATTTTGTATCACTCTACTTTTCGTTTGTTCAAGCACTCATTTTTCTTCGGTAATATAAATAATAAATTCCATACATTAGGAAGAGAATAAGTAAAATTTGTAATTCTACATTCTCTTGTGAAATTTTCGCGAAAGAATCTGGCAAGTAAGGTGATTTTTGTCCTCCCTCTAAACCTAATAATTTATTGAAGAGACTAATGATGCAAAACAGAAACACGCCTGACCAACTCGCTACAATCGCTTTATATTTAATTTCTTTTTCACGCTCATCATCTTTCATCCAAGGTGCGGAATTTTTATCGCTTGTAAAGAAACCATTTATGTATCATACCGATAAAATAAATTACCCAATTCATAATTTGTAAGTTCCCTCTTTAAAGATAAAACTGTAAAAAGTATTTTACATAAATTATCATAATAATTTCCAATTGATATGTCAAAACTTTTTTACAGGATATCTGGAAGGAATTAGGGAGGAGATGTAGAAGATTAGAGACTATGCAAAAGCAATAGCAAAAAAAATCATATATTTTCATTTTTCATGGGAGGATTGAAACTATGAAACTTATATTTATAAGACATGGTGAGGGTAAACATACAAAAGATTTACCAAAAAGTTTGCAAATAGAAAATCCTCCTTTGACAACAGAAGGTGAAAAACAAGCGTTGTTACTTCGAAGTAGTTTACCACTAACAGAAAATGATGTATTAATAGCAAGCCCCACATTTCGCACATTACAAACTGCAGCAATATGGAGCTCGCAAGTAATTTGCCGTAAAATAACTCATCCATATATTTCTCCTCGTATTTTTCCTTATCGTGAAGGAGCAAGAACATTACTATGTGACAGGTTGTTAGATACAAAGGTAATTCAAGAGTTATTTCCTAGTTTTTCTTTAAGAGAAAGCACAAATGATATGTTATGTAATCAGGGGATAAATACGATTTCAGATAAGGAATTTCAGAATAGAGCAGATGAATTTATCAATTGGTGTTATACATTAAAGGCTGAAAGGATCTGCATCGTTTCCCATGATGGAACAATTACAGCATATAGACAATATTTACAAAAGCAGAGATTAACAAGAGAGGATTTTTTAGAAGAAACAGGTGTGTATGAAATAAACTTATGAATGGAGGTTTTTTGTTTGAATATTGCGTTAATAGTCGGCGATAATTCTGATTTAGAAGCACAATCGCTGCGAGCGACGCTTGAGTATTTTGGAGCAAGAGTTATTACATATTGGATTGGTCGACCTCGGGATTTGATGGATGTTCTTTCAGGGAAAAGTTTGTATGAAGATATAGATTATATTATTTTTTGCTTTCATGGTGAAGAAGGGGAATTTGTAATAGAAGAATTAGGAGAAGATGTCTATGAGAAAGATGAACCGAGAGGAAACTTTGGTGTAACTGAAATTAAACAATATGCAAAATTGCATAATAAATATATTATCAATAACGGCTGTACTTTAGGTGATCCAAAACTTGTAGAAGCATTTTTAAATAGTGGTGTAAAAACTTATATAGGTTCAACCGATTATGTGGATGGAAATGCGGCACTTATGTTGACAATACGCATATTTTATGAGGTTATCAATCATCAAAAAACAATAGATGATGCATTTCAAGTTGCAAAATCATTAGATAACGAGACACTTACATTTGAATTATATAAATAATAAAACGTGTTTATCCGAATATAGGATAAACACGTTTCACATTTACCACACAATTCTTTCACACTTTCTTAATGAAAATCATTATCAATTATGTTATGATATTTTCAAGTTTTTACAGGGAAACAAAGTAACTATATAAATATTAGTTTTTGACATGAAATGAAAATTTCACAAATTATTCATAATTTACATTTTAAAAATAAGTAACTAATGTTATGATAATACCTGTAACCAACTTAATTACATCTTTAGGAGGAAGATATGGCTATTCAATTTTTAAGAGAGAACAAAGCAGTTTCTTTTGTGTTAGCGGTTATCCGTGTTTATCTTGGATACACATGGCTAATGGCTGGAATCGGGAAACTACAGGGAAAAGGGTTTGACGCAACGGGATACTTACAAGGGGCTATTGAAAAATCAAAAGGAGCACAACCAGCGGTGCAGTCTTGGTGGGCATCATTTTTACAAGACTTTGCAATTCCGAATGTGGATCTATTCAACACACTTGTAACATGGGGAGAAATTCTAGTTGGAATTGGTTTAATTGTAGGTTGTTTAACAAAAACAGCTGTCTTTTTTGGCCTTGTAATGAACTTTTCCTATATGTTTAGTGGGTCTCTAGGTGTAAATCCACAAATGGTTATTTTATCTATGTTCGTTTTAGTTGCTGGCATGAATGCTGGAAAAATTGGACTTGATGGCTGGGTTGTACCTAAACTATTAGGCTCAAAAACTCAAAAAGGGCAGAAGCAAGCTGCTTAATATATGAAACGGGTATCTTAAAGGTGAGATACCCGTTTTTGTTACTTTGTTGTTTCGATTGGGTGCTTGTCAAAGAATTCTTTTACATAGTTCATAAATTCTTTCGGTTCTTGGCGGAAGGGTGCGTGATACCCTTTTTCTATAATATGGAAGGTGCTGTTTTTTAAAAATTGATGATAAGACTCGCCTTCTTTCCATGACACACTACTGTCATTTCTCCCCCAAATAATTAAAGTTGGAAGTTTAATTTCACTAGCATTAATACGAAGACGTCTAGGCCACATTTTCATTTGGTTATAATGCTCCGTATCATCGCGCTTAAATTTCACTTTGCTTTCATCATAATCTGTAATAGAAGAAACAGTATGTAAATCATTTGATAACTGGGGTTTAGGGGAAGCGTTTTTATTCGTTAATGATATAGCGCCTGTAGCATCAGTTAAAATGAGATGAGTAACTGCAGCTGGATATAGATATGTTAAATTAAGAGAAATTTCTCCTCCCATGGAGTGACCAAGTACTGCAAATGTATCATAGCCTAATTTTTTCATTAACTTATAGTAAAGGTTGGCGTGATTTGGAAAAGAATAATGAAAATCCATCGGTTTGGATGAATGACCAAAGCCTAAAATATCAACAGAGATGACTGTATGATCTTTTGCTAAGTCTGAATAAATATCGCTAAAACCATTGGAAGATCCGCCAAACCCATGAAGCATGAGTAAAGGTGGTTTTTTATCCCCAATTTGTTTGAAATAAATAGTTTGTCCGTCTATTTCAACCATTTTTTCATCCGTACTTAGTTTTGTTGCAATTGTATTTTTTACTTGTTTCACTTTTTCTACTGGTTTTTCGGTAGCGTTGCAACTTACTAATAATGTGAGAGCAAGGCAACCAACCATACCATATTTTAGTCGTTTCAAATAGGTGTCCCCTTTCTAACATAACGCTGCATCCATCATAGCAAATAAATGGTCGCGATTTCCAGGTAGATGGCTTCCGTTTTTTATCATAAGCGGTGAAATAAGTGTTTCTTGAAATCCCTGCGATTCCATGTATGCTCGAAATGTAAATTGTGAGTGTGGAACATCAATACGGATTGTTCCATTCCAGCTTGTGCAAATAGACTGTAATAATTGAATTGCGTCTTCCTCATGCTTAGCGATAAGAGGGGTAATGCAAAGTGTAGCTCCTTTTTGTATACATAATGCAAAAGATTCTATCTTGTGTTTTCTTTCCATTTTAAACCCGAGTGTTGCCCTATCTATTAATATGGAATAGAGCCTTGGGCGACGTGCTCCTGTTACGGTTTGATCAAGATTAATGAGCGATTGAAGATCATATTGTCTAATTTTCTTCAAATAAGGGGAATTCATAGATGGATTGATAACAAATTTTTCAAAGCGATGGATTGTTGTAATTGTCGTGAATCCATATGTTTGGTACAAAGGTACGCCAGCATCGGTTGCAATGAGCATAACAGGAAGAGAAGGTGGTGCTTGTTGCACACCAATATTGAGTAGGGTACGACCGATTCCTTGTTTTTGGAAATTGGGGTGAACCATTAGCATACCGATAGAAGAAAATCCAGATTCGGAAGGGAACACTCCGCCAGTAGCAATTAGTTTTTCGTTATGTGTATAGCCAAATAAGCTTCCGATCGATAGGTACATTTCAAATTGTTTTTGCATAAACGATTTAGGTTGTAACCATCCAATAGCTTCGCAAAGAGAAATGAGCTGTGAAATATTAGATTCATTTAGTTTGTGTATTTGCATATTGAATCACCACACTTTTAATTTAGTAGAAATATTTTATCATGAAAAAATAAATATTCAGTTATAAATAGAGAGAATATAAAGTAATAATTTAAAGTTTTGAAAAATCTACACGAGTTTTTTTCTGTTTTGTAAAGGTGATAAAGCTCGATAATATAAGACAAAGATATACAAATCATAACGGAAATTTACATAACTTAACAAAATATTTACATAAAGCTAACTTTTCCTTAATAGTCTTCCTTTAAATTGGGTGTTGGGAACTTAATAACCTATTAGGGGGACATGACAAGTGAAAAAGTTTATGAAGAAGGCATGGCCATTTGCAGTAGTTACATCGTTAGCACTTACTTCGGTTGCAACGTGGAATATTACACGTTCGGATGTGATTAAAGCGGACGGGAAGGAAAATAACGCGAAAATTAAGAACGTAATTGTGTTAATTGGGGATGGTATGGGACCTTCATATATAACTGCTCATCGTTATATGAAAGACAATCCGAAAACGTTTGAAATGGAGTCAACAGAATTTGATAAGCATCTTGTTGGAACGCAAAAAACGTATGCGGAAGATGAACATCAAAATATTACAGATTCAGCTTCTGCGGCAACAGCGATGTCAGCAGGGGTTAAAACATATAATTCGGCAATTGCGGTTGATAATGACAAGACGGAAGTCAAAACCGTGCTCGAACAAGCGAAAGAACGAGGGAAATCAACAGGTTTAGTTGCAACTTCTGAAATTACACATGCAACACCAGCTGCTTTCGGTGCACATGATGTTAGCCGTAAAAATATGGATGCAATTGCAAATGATTACTTTGATGAGAAAATTAATGGGAAACATAAAGTAGATGTTCTTCTCGGCGGCGGTGTAAATAACTTTGTAAGAAAAGATCGTAACCTTACAGAAGAATTTAAGAAATCAGGGTTTAGTTATGTAACAGATCGTGAGCAATTATTAAATGATAAAAATGATCAAATTCTTGGTTTATTTGCACCAGGTGGTTTAGATAAAATGATTGATCGTAATGAAAAAACACCTTCGTTAGAAGAAATGACAAATGCGGCAATCAATCGTTTAAACAAAAACGATAAAGGTTTCTTCTTAATGGTAGAAGGTAGTCAAATTGACTGGGCTGGGCATGATAATGATGTTGTTGGTGCTATGAGTGAAATGGAAGACTTTGAAAAAGCATTTAAAGCAGCGATTGAATTTGCAAAAAAAGATAAACATACATTAGTTATTGCAACAGCTGACCATTCTACTGGTGGATTCTCTCTTGGTGCAAACGGTGAATATAACTTTAATGCAAATGCAATTAAAGCTGCGAAACGTACACCAGACTTTATGGCAAATGAAATTGCAAAAGGTGCAAATGTAGAAGAAACGTTGAAAAAATATATTGATTTACAATTAACACCAGAAGAAATCAAATCTGTAAATGATATTGCACCATCAAAAGATGTAACGAAAATTGATAATGCAATTGAAGAAATCTTCAATAAACGTTCATTTACAGGTTGGACAACAGGTGGACATACTGGTGAAGATGTGAACGTATATGCATTCGGACCAGGTAAATATCTATTCTCTGGCGTTCAAGAAAATACCAATTTAGCAAAACGTGTTTTCGATATTGTTGGTGGCGGTGACCCTAATAAAGGCAGACAATAGTTATAGAGTAAAGTGAGGTATTTCACCTTGCTTTTTCTTTTTGGGAGGAAGATGGAATGCAAAATTTCACTAAGAAAATAGGATTTGTCCTTATAGTTGGATTATTGTTAATAGGATGCCAATCTCATCAAGAAACACAGAAAAAAGAGACCACGGTGAAACAGGAACCAAAGATACAAATAACACCGGAAGATGAAAAAGAAGTTCAAAATGTGATTGAGGCGTTTGTTCAAACAACAAATGAAAAGGATTTTAATCAACATATGGCTCTGTTTTCGGACAAAATTGTTGGTGCTGAGGATTTACGTACACAAAAGGAAGCTGCGTTTCAAAAAGAAAGTAAGAAAATTGAGTTGAATCAGGTTCAAATCAAAGGTTCAAAAAGTAATTTTGTTATTGTGGAAACAGAAGAAAAAGAGATAGATAGTGGAAGCGCTCTTCAGAAAAAGGTGCAATATGCACTTGGAAAAGAAGATGAGCATTGGAAAATTGAAGAAGTCCGAACGATAGAAAAGAAATAAAAAGGTTCCCGTCCGAGGGGAACCTTTTTATAATGGTAGTAAAATTTGACTTGAACATGCTTCAATTTCATCGATATCTTGGCGAATAGTTGCCATTTTATTATCAAGATCTTCAGCTTTCATGGCAGCATCATGAAGTTCATCTTTCAAGTAATCAGGAATATTCCCTTCATATTTATAATAGAGTTTATGCTCTAAACTTGCCCAAAAGTCCATTGCGAGTGTTCGTAATTGAATTTCTGCAAATACTTCTTTTGTACCAGAATTCAATGCTAGTGGATATTTAATAATCATATGCAAACTTTTATAGCCGTTTTGCTTTGGATTAGCGATGTAGTCCTTTATTTCTACAATTTCCATATCATCACGTTTTTCAATGACTTGTTTTAAGTGATAAATATCTTCTACAAAGCAACATGTGATTCGGATACCGATAATATCTTGCAAATGTGTTTGCGCATTTGCAATGGTTGGTGCTAAATTTTTACGTTCTAGTTTTTTAATAATGCTTTCAGGTTGTTTTAATCTTGTTTTTATATGTTCAAACGGGTTATAGTCCTCTAGAAATTGAGCTTCCCGGTTCATAATTTCGAATTTGGTCCGTAATTCTTCTAAAGCGAATGTATAAGGTAATACAAATGCTTTCCAATAGTTAACGGTTGATTGGTTATATTCCATCTATATACACACCTTTTCATATTTGCAAATAAGGTTGATTATTATACTAAATACCAAATCATATAAGCACATGCTGCAAATGATGAGATCATAAAACGGTATTTGGCTTTCATTTTGCTAACTCCTTTCTAAAGGGTTTTCATATATCAATAAATTAGATTGTTAGTAAATTGATTATGTACAATTCTAATAGTAATAGATTGATGTGAATTTCGTATGAACTAATTGTTTCAGTTTTTTGTCTTTTTAGAATGATTGTAAAAAAATGTGCTACTACGGCCATTAATATAGGATAAACTTCTTTTGAATGGAGTGGGGAATATATTTTTAATTGCACAATTGACAAAAGAAATAATAGCGTTTAATATATAAATCGTAATCATTACGTTTTATTTGTGATCTTTGAAGAAAAGGAGGCTTACATATGCGTGTAAACATTACATTAGCTTGTACAGAATGCGGTGATCGTAATTATATTACGAAGAAGAATAAACGAAATAATCCGGAACGTATTGAACTAAAAAAATATTGTCCACGATTAAAGCGAGTGACGTTGCATCGTGAAACGAAGTAAAGCAGCTAGAGAAATCTAGCTGTTTTTGCTTGGGATCAAGCAATCTTTTTGAGAAAGATGTTATGATGGAGAAAACTGGAAAAGGGGGGATAGGATGAATTCAAAAAATGAAGAGAGAAAGAAACAAGTCGCACATATTATTGGAATTCCAGATGAGTATCATCTTGTTATAGATGATCAAAAGACAGTAGATGATCCATTCCATGTATTATTTTGGGAACATCAAGATGATGCAGAGAAGAATATACGGATTTCCTTAAATAGACATACAGGCGAACTAATTGAATTAGATATCGATGATGAGGATTATTTCCAAGTTCAGGATGAAGGAATAAGTGAAGAAAAGGCGAAAGAAATTGCTCATTTGTTTGTAAGGAAACATATCCCAAAGGAATACGCGAATTATACATACGTGTATGTGCGAGATTGGTGCGGGGTGCCAGCGGTCCATTATTTACAAGAAGTAAATGGATATCCATTGCCGAATACAGAGTGTGTTGTCCGCGTTCATCCAACAGGCAATGTTATAGCATTTCAGCATTATCATGGATTGAAAGAAAAACCAGTATGGCCGGAGTCAATTGTAGATGAAAAAATTGTTTTGGAAGTGTTAAAAGGTAGGCAGAAGATGAGACTTATATTTGTGGAATTGCTGCCTAGTTTATACGAATATGATAGTGGGAAAGAAGCAAGTGGATACCGTCTTGTCTATGAGCCAGATCCGAGTGTAGCGTTTATTGATGCATGTACAGGGAAAGATTTACATGGGCCAGAACATTATCAATCACCACCTACAGTAGCGGTAAGTGTATCTGAAAGTAATGGTAAGCAAGAAACAGATATTTTTCGTTTACTTACTTTGGATGAGAACCAGTTTGTAAAAATATCTGAAGATGAATGTGAAAATGAAATACGAATGAAATTTGTTCCACGAGAAGAATTAGAAGGTGAACAGGAAGAGAATCAAACTTACTTAATGGATGATTTTTATAAAAAACATTCCCCTATGTTACGGTATGAGAATCCAGTGGTAATTGGAATTGATAAGGAGTCAGGTACATTGCTTCATTATTTTAATCTGGCCTTTGGGAGAGATGAAAAAGCAATATTGTCACGAGAACAATGTTTAGAGAAAGCACTCCAATTTTTAGAACAAGTCATTCCCAATGTGGCAGCGTATCTTCGTCTTTGGGATAACTATGAGGAAGAGGAAAGCCCAGGTAGGTTCTGCTTTGATGTGTATGTAAATGGTATTCCAGTTGATTGTTCATTGGTTATGATTAACATAGATACAGCGACAGGGCATGTTATAATGTATAGCGGGATATCTCAGAGTGTAGTAGAAGAGTTACGCACTTATGAAACAATTGCAAAGATAAGTAAAGAAGAAGTATTAGCAACATATAGAAATGCCCTTCGTGTTGAATTACAGTGGCATGAAAATAACGATACAGATATACCGAAATATGACTTAATTTATAAACAAACGACAACTGAGAACAGTGAAACGTATCATATTGATCATTTTATGAGACGAGAAATTCGCTATATCGATGCGCATACAGGAGAAGTAATTTGGAGTAAATAGGACAAGTGTTAAGGAATTCTTGTGGTTATGCCACAAGAATTTTTTTATGCGTTTCTATTCTTAAATGGGTACAGACACAAACAACCATCCGCCCACATACATATAGTAAAGACCACTATTTTGGCGGAGGTGAAGGAGTTGAGTCTATTCGCCGCAATTGGATACATGATTCGTGAAGTGTTTATATTTGTTTCTTATGTTAAAAATAATGCGTTTCCACAGCCATTGTCATCAGATGATGAAAAAAAATACTTAGAGTTAATGGAGCAAGGTGATGCTCACGCGAGAAATCTTTTAATTGAACATAATTTACGGCTTGTGGCTCATATTGTTAAGAAATTTGAAAACACAGGTGAAGATGCGGAAGATTTAATTTCCATTGGAACGATTGGGCTCATTAAAGCAATTGAGAGTTATTCAGCGGGGAAAGGGACGAAGCTAGCGACATATGCGGCTCGTTGTATTGAAAATGAAATTTTAATGCATTTGCGTGTACTGAAGAAAACAAAAAAAGATGTTTCACTTCATGATCCGATCGGACAGGACAAAGAAGGGAATGAAATATCACTTATCGATATTTTAAAATCTGAATCTGAAGATGTAATCGATATGATCCAGCTCAGCATGGAATTAGAAAAGATCAAGGAGTATATCGATATTTTAGATGAACGAGAGAAAGAAGTGATTGTAAAAAGATTCGGACTTGGTCTTGATAAGGAAAAAACGCAACGAGAAATTGCGAAAGCGTTAGGGATTTCAAGAAGTTACGTGTCACGGATTGAGAAGCGGGCACTGATGAAAATGTTTCATGAATTTGTTAGGGCGGAGAAGGAAAAGAAGGGAAAAGCATAAAGGTGCGTAATACGGCTGCAGTTCGAGTGCAGCCGTTTTTTTTGTTTGACGAAAAGCGAATAAAACAAGAAACTATAAGAAGAAATATACCGTTCACTGTTGAAAATGCGGAGTTCTATCTGTAATATTAGAAGGTGCTAGCGAATTTAAGGATGAAATAGTACCTATTCTTTCTTACATAGTGGATTTGCTTTGTAATAATTGAACATAAAAATCATTTTCAAGAATTTTACTGTATGATACAGAAAGAAAAGAAGGGAAAGCTAAACTTAATTGTTAGATTAAGAATTATTAGGAGGTTTCGCGGTTTGCGACGTACATTATATCGACTCATGATCGAACTTACAAACGGGCGTTTTACTTCTTATATATTACGTAAATTTGCACAGTCTCGCTTAAGTTCTATTATTATTTCATCTTATGCTAAAGTGTTTCAACTGAATCAGGATGAGATGGAAAAGGATTTAAAGGAGTACAAGACGCTGCATGAATTATTTACACGTAAATTGAAAGAAGGAAAACGAGAAATAGATGCAGCGGCATCAAGTATTGTTAGTCCAGTTGACGGGGTATTCGCTGATTATGGCCCTATTGAAGAAACGAAAATATTTCATATTAAAGGCAAGCGCTATTCGATTGTGGATATGCTAGGTAATGAAGAGCGAGCAAAGCGTTATGCTGGCGGTACATATATGGTTATTTATTTAAGTCCAAGCCATTATCATCGTATTCATAGCCCTCTCTCAGGTACTGTAACAGAACGATTTGTACTTGGAAGAAAATCATACCCAGTAAATGCAGCAGGGATGAAATATGGAAAAGAGCCGCTGTCAAAGAATTATCGTTCTATCACAGAGGTTGATAGTGAAGGACAACATATGGCACTTGTAAAAGTAGGAGCTATGTTTGTAAATAGTATTGAGTTACTTCATGAAAGAAATGCTGTTCAAAAAGGTGAAGAAATGGCATACTTTACTTTTGGTTCAACAGTCGTTTTACTGTTTGAAAAAGGAATGGTTGAAGTTGTTCCAACGTTAATGAGTGGTCAAGAACTTCGCCTTGGTGAAAAAATTGCAACTCGCATATCTAATGGTAGCGGACAGTAAAAATTTTATCGCAAAATTGTGAGAGGACTAAGAAGTTAGATGAGCTTATGTGCTAGGTGAAAAGTTCCTATGGAGGAAAGCTTCATTTTATTTAAGGAGCCATCTTGAGGATGGCTCTTTTTACAGGTGAAGCAGCAATCTATATACTCAAGACGATTTGACAAGCTTGTCCTCTAACGATCGCCGGATAATTTCTTGCTTTATAAGTAAAATGAAGTCAGGATTTAATTTTAGTTCTTTTGCTTTATAATAAGACTCAGTGAGTAACTCAGTAGATAACTGTTCCATATGTTTCGTTTTCAAGGTGAGTCACCTCCGATAAAAAGGATAGGTTCTTTGTTGCATCTACTGTATCAAAAAAATATGATAGTCACAAACGGCTGGTTATCCACATATAGCCGTGGATAAAATGTGTGTTAATTGTTAATAAATTGAGAATTAACTGAAATATTAATGTGGAAAATGTGCACAATGTTATCCACAAGTGGGCTATCGAAAAATGTTGTCGAAAAATTTTATGAAAACTCCTCAAAGAGGTGAAAGAGATTGAAATTGTTTTTACCAAATGAATACGTGAAAAACGTATATCATGTTCAACCAGAAGATTTAAAAAAACGCGGGATTAAAGGGATTATTACTGACTTAGATAATACTTTAATTGAATGGGATCGTCCGAATGCAACACCTAAGCTAGAGCAATGGTTTTTAAAAATGAAAGAGCAAGGCATTCAAGTAACGGTTGTTTCGAATAATAATGAGCAACGTGTAAAGGATTTTGCAGATCCACTGGGCATTCCGTTTATCCATAGCGCACGTAAGCCATTTGTTCGTGCTTTTAAGCGTGCGATACAAGAAATGAATTTAGCAGCTGATGAAGTAGTTGTTATTGGAGACCAATTGTTAACAGATGTACTGGGCGGAAATCGCGTTGGCCTATATACCATTTTAGTCGTACCAGTGGCTCAAACAGATGGATTAGTAACACGCTTTAATCGAAAGATTGAGCGAAGAATTATGAGAAATATGAAGAAAAAAGGTTTAATTAACTGGGAGGAATAAAGTTTGACTGAAACAATTAAATGTATTGGTTGCGGTGTAGAGATTCAAACAGAAAATAAAAATGAAGTCGGATATGCACCAACTTCATCTTTAGAGAAAGAACAAGTAATTTGTCAGCGATGTTTTCGCTTGAAACATTATAATGAAATTCAAGATGTGTCTTTAACAGACGATGATTTCCTTCGTATTCTAAATGGAATTGGGCAATCAGATGCGCTTGTTGTCAAAATTGTAGATATTTTTGATTTCAATGGTAGCTGGTTACCAGGTTTACATCGTTTTGTAGGGAACAATAAAGTATTGCTTGTTGGAAATAAAGCGGATTTAATTCCGAAGTCGGTAAAACACGATAAAGTGAAACATTGGATGCGCTATAGTGCGAAGCAACTTGGTTTAAAACCAGAAGATGTCTTTTTAATTAGTGCAGCAAAGGGACAAGGTATTCGTGAACTTGCGGAGGCAATTGAACAGTATCGCGGTGGTAAGGATGTATATGTTGTAGGATGTACGAACGTTGGTAAATCTACATTTATTAATCGTATGATTAAAGAATTTAGTGAAGAAACTGAGAATGTGATTACAACATCTCATTTCCCAGGAACAACACTTGATTTAATTGATATTCCATTAGATGAAACATCTTCTTTATATGATACACCAGGAATTATTAATCACCATCAAATGGCACATTACGTTGGGAAGCAAAGCTTAAAGCTTATTACACCTACGAAAGAGATCAAGCCGATGGTATTCCAATTAAACGAAGAACAAACATTATTCTTCTGTGGATTAGCACGTTTTGATTATGTGAGTGGTGGGCGTCGTGCGTTCACTTGTCATTTCTCAAATCGCCTAACAATTCATCGTACAAAGCTTGAAAAAGCTGATGAATTATATGAAAAACATGTTGGGGAATTATTAAATCCACCAACTCCAGAAGAACGAGAAAATATGCCTGAGTTTGTGAAATATGAATTTAACATTCGTGAAGCAAAAACAGATGTTGTATTCTCTGGACTGGGCTGGGTTACGGTGAACGAGCCAGGAGCGAAGATTATTGCTCATGTACCAAAAGGAGTTAGTGTTTCATTACGTAAATCTTTAATTTAATATGGAGAGGGATTTATGAAACAATTATATGGTGTAATCGGGAATCCAATAGGACATTCATTGTCACCGCTCATGCATAACGATGCATTTAAGAACTTAAATATAGATGCTCATTATCATGCGTTTCTTGTAGAAGAGGACACATTAGGGGAAGCGGTGACGGGTTTAAAAGCATTAGGAGTTTCAGGGTTTAATGTTACAACTCCGCACAAAGTTTCAATTATGAAATACTTAGATGAAATTGATCCGTTAGCGAAGCAAATTGGTGCTGTGAATACGGTCGTTCATAGAGATGGAAAACTAATTGGTTATAATACGGATGGAATTGGGTATGTTCGTTCCTTACAATCAATTAGTAAAGAACCACTTTATCAGAAACGTATTTTATTACTCGGTGCAGGCGGAGCGTGCCGCGCTATCTACTTTTCGCTTGCAGACGCCGGAGTAAAAGAAATTGATATTGCAAATCGAACTGTGGAAAAGGCAACTCAGCTTATCGCAGGATGTCAAGAGAAGATTACATCGCATGCTCTTTCGTTAGAGCAAGCAACTGAAGAACAAGGAAATTATGATATTATCATTCATACGACAACGATAGGAATGCATCCGCATGTCCAACATACACCGTTGCAAATTCGAACTTTGAAACAAGGAACGATTGTTTCGGATATTATTTATAATCCATTTGAGACAAAGCTTTTGCAAGATGCGAAAGCGAAAGGGGCCATCGTGCAAAATGGAATCGATATGTTTGTTTATCAAGGAGCACTTGCATTTGAAATGTGGACAGGATGTATGCCAAATATCGAAAGAATGAAACAACTAGTAATGAGAAAGCTTGGAGGCTAACTATATGTTAACAGGAAAACAAAAAAGATTTTTACGTGCAAAAGCACATCACTTAACACCGATTTTTCAAGTTGGAAAAGGCGGCGTGAATGAAAATATGGTAAAACAAATTGCAGATGCATTAGAAGCTCGTGAGTTATTTAAAGTGAGCGTATTACAAAACTGTGAATTCGACCGCCGCGAAGTTGCAGAAGAACTGGCTAAAGGTGCGAGAGCAGAAATCGTCCAAGTAATTGGAAGCACAATTGTTTTATATAAAGAATCAAGAGAAAATAAACAAATCAAACTTCCACAATAGTAATTTACTGTGCTTAGAGTGACGTAGGTCGTTTCCATAGTTTATGCTCGCTATGTTCGGGATTTGTTTTTGCTAATAGGGTTTAGACCAATTGAACTTTTACTGGCAGTAATCTCTCTCATATTATTTCGGAAAGATTACTGCTTGTAAATTAGAGGGGGCGTTTCATTTGAAAAAGATCGGAATCATTGGCGGCACATTTGATCCGCCTCATTATGGACATTTGTTGATCGCAAATGAGGTGTATGATGCACTTGCGCTTGATGAAATATGGTTTTTGCCGAATCAAATTCCACCTCATAAACAGGATCGCAATATTACAAGTGTGGAAAATCGATTAGACATGTTAGAATTAGCAATTGGGCAAGAGGAGTATTTCTCGGTTTGTTTAGAAGAGCTAAAAAGAGAAGGTCCATCCTATACATATGACACTATGTTACAATTGACAAAGAAGCATCCGGACGTGCAGTTTTATTTTATTATTGGTGGAGATATGGTGGAGTATTTACCAAAATGGTATAACATTGAGAAATTACTTCAGCTTGTAACTTTTGTTGGAGTTGCAAGGCCGGGGTACACACTAAATACGCCTTATGAAATCGTCACGGTAGAGATTCCGGAATTTGCTGTTTCATCCTCCTTACTACGAAAGAGATATAAGGAGAAGAAAACGTGCAAATATTTGCTTCCAGAACAAGTACAGGTATATATCGAGAGGAATGGGTTGTATGAATCGTGAGAAAGCACTTGAGATTGTAAAACAACAAATGCATGAAAAACGTTATATACATACAATTGGTGTAATGGAAACGGCAATTGAACTTGCTAAGCTATACGGCGTGGATGAAAAAAAAGCAGAAACGGCTGCTATATTTCATGATTATGCAAAATGTAGACCGATTCAAGAAATGGAAGACATTATTAAGCAGGAAGAGCTGCCGAAAGATTTACTTCACTACAACAAAGAGTTATGGCATGCGCCAGTTGGGGCATACTTAGTAGAAAAAGAAGTCGGTATTACTGACACTGAAATTCTGCAAGCTATTACATATCATACAAGTGGTCATGAAAAGATGACAATGCTTGATAAAGTTATTTATGTAGCCGATTATATTGAACCTGGCCGTAAATTCCCAGGTGTGGAAGAAGCGCGGAAATTAGCAAAGGAAGATATAAATAAAGCTTTATTGTTTGCATTAAAACGTACGATTCAATTTTTAATGGAAAAGGATCAAACGATCTATCCGTTAACATTTCAAACATACAATGCAGTCCTGAAGGAGGAAGTTACTGAATGAAAGATAGAGATTTATTAGTGTTAGCAGCAAAAGCAGCTGATGATAAAAGAGCAGAAGATATGGTTGTACTAAATATGCAGGGGATTTCACCAATTGCAGATTATTTCATTATTTGTCACGGGAACTCTGATAAACAAGTACAAGCAATTGCGCGTGAAATTAAAGCGAAGGCACATGAGTTCCAAATCGACGTACAACGTATGGAAGGTTTCGATGAAGCGCGTTGGGTTCTAGTGGACCTTGGTGATGTGGTTGCGCATGTATTTCATAAAGATGAGCGTGATCATTATAATTTAGAGCGTCTATGGGGCGATGTGCCACGTGAAGATATTACAGAAGAGTTAAGCCAATGAGATATGAGCAATTCGCATTGTTGTATGATGAACTCATGAATGATGTCCCATATGATAAATGGGTAGAATTCACTGAGGAAAGCCTGCAACAGGCAGGCTTGAAAGAGGCGAAAATTCTTGATGTAGCATGCGGGACTGGGAATGTAACACTTCCACTTGTACGAAAAGGTTATGACATGATTGGTGTCGATCTTTCGGAGGAAATGCTAACAGTCGCCCAGCAAAAACTTGGAGGAGAAGGGTATTTTATTCCTTTTTACCAACAAGACATGAGAGACCTGGATGTTCCAGGTGAATTTGATTGTGTGACAATCTTTTGTGATTCATTGAATTATGTATTGGAAGAAGAAGGAATACAAGAGACATTCAGACGAGTATTCCACCATTTGCGTCAAGATGGTCTATTCTTATTTGATGTACATTCTTTATACAAAATTCATCATGTATTTCAAAATGAAACGTACACAGTCAATGGAGAAGAGATAGCTCTTATTTGGAACTGCTTCCCTGGCGAAGAGTCAAATAGTGTAGAACATGATTTGTCATTCTTTGTACAGGATCCAGAGGAAGGTGTATACCATCGTTTTGATGAATGTCACGTGCAACGTGCCTATTCAGTTGAATTCATAACAAAATGGCTTGAAGAAACTGGTTTTACAGTGCTGCGTGTAACGGGCGATTTTGAACGAATGGAAGTCACTGAACAAACGGAGCGTATCTTTTTTATGGCGAAAAAGAATGGCTAAAAAACAAAAGCAACCGATTAGGTTGCTTTTGTTTTGTTTAGAATACAATGTTTTATTGATAGAAAAGTAGAAAAGTAGTATCTATAAAATACAAAAAATAAAGTTTGATAAAAAATCGGATGAGAAAAAGATAAGAAGTTTTAAGAGGATTTTGTATCATTGTGGCGTATTGTTTATGTGTGCTTATCAAATTGCTGCTCTACGCCTTCTAAATCTTCATCGTATTTTTCATGTGTCTGCTCGAATAATTTATGGAACATATCTCCAACGTGATCCTCTAAAATCCGAATGCCTTCTCCTGTAACACCGCCTTTAACACATACTTTCTCTTGCAGAGTTGGTAATGTGAAAATTTCTTTTTCTAGTAATTTCCCCATTCCGATAATCATTTCACTTGCTAAAGTAGTTGCTTCCTCATGAGTAATATTTGTTTTAGCTACAGCAGCGTCAATGAAACGTTGCAGCAAGTAGCTAAAGAATGCAGGGCCACAGCTTGCGATATCAGATGAGACTCTTGTAATATCTTCCCCGATCACAATGGGTGTAGAAATATTTTTAAACAAACGAAGTAACTTTTGTTCCCATTCTCTCGAACAGTTTTTTCCGAATGTGAATAGTGAGGCACCAGAGAATGCTCGGTTTGTGATACTTGGAATAATACGTGCGACGTTGCAAGATACAACCTTTTCTAATTGATTTGCTGATATGGGACTTGTAATAGAAATTAAACATTTTTCATCAGTAAAGTGAGCAGCATGCTTCTTTAAAATTGGATAGATGTCTAAAGGCTTAACGCAAATGAAAATAAGCTGAGAGCGTCCAATTACCTCTTGCACTGTCTTTGCTATATGAACAGAAGGATACTTCTCTTTTATATGATATGCTTTGGCGGGCGTACGATTAATAATAGTAAGGCACGAAGGTTTGACAGCACGGGTTTCTAAAAATGCATTGATTAGTATCTTCCCCATGTTTCCTGTCCCTATAATTCCTATGTTCAATGTTTCATCCCTCCTTCGTAACATCTTTCTCCTAAACAATATGAACTATGTTGTGAATTTATGAATTGGAGGTATTAAAATCATGCAGAATTTTCAAAAGAAGTGGCTCGCTTTATTAGGGGCTATTGGAGTTGTATTTATCTTCTTTATGTGGCAGACAAAGCAGCAAGGTGAGCAACCGACTGTGAAAGTGAATCCAAATGTGAAGAGTGAAGAGAACAAAAGTAAATTAAAAGTAACAGAATCAAAAGAACAGAAAAAAACAATAGTGATTGATGTAAAAGGAGCTGTGCATCGTGAGGGTGTATATGAGATGGGGATGGGCGCACGCGTAAAAGATGGGATTGAAAAAGCGGGTGGCTTTTTGCCCGAAGCTGCTATAGAAAAAGTGAACTTAGCGCAGCTCATGCAAGACCAAATGCTTCTGTATGTCCCGAAAAAAGGAGAGCAAGTGCAGGGAGCTAATCTACCTTCAGGGCAGGAGGGGAAAATTCAAATTAATGTTGCACCAAAAGAACAACTCGAAAAAATAACAGGAATTGGACCTCGAAAAGCAGAAAATATTATGAAATATCGAGAAGAACATGGACCATTTCAAAAAATGGAAGATTTATTGGAGGTAGATGGTATTGGAGAGAAGTCGCTTGAAAAAATAAAAGATAAAATAATTATTCCGTAAGGATTGACGAACTTTTTCTTCTTTCGCTACACTACAAGTAGATGAAAAAGTAGGTGAAGATATGGAACGAATTTCTTGGGATCAATACTTTATGACGCAAAGTCATTTATTATCACTGCGTAGCACGTGTACGAGACTTGCAGTAGGAGCGACGATTGTCCGTGATAAGCGAATTATCGCAGGTGGATACAACGGTTCAATCAAAGGTGGTGTTCATTGTATAGACGATGGATGTTACGTCATTGATAATCATTGTGTTCGCACAATTCATGCTGAAATGAATGCATTGTTGCAATGTGCAAAATTTGGTGCGAAAACAGAGGATGCAGAGATTTATGTTACGCACTTTCCTTGCCTGCAATGTTGTAAAGCCATTATTCAAAGTGGTATTACAGCTGTTTATTACGCACAAGATTATAAAAATCACCCGTACGCTGTAGAATTATTTGAGCAAGCAAATGTAACAGTGAAACATGTTCCGCTTGAATATGGTATTACATCGTTAGAGCAACAAGAGCGTAATTTACAATTAAAAGAACTGTTTTCATCTTTAGAAAAAGATGATGTAACAATGAATGAATTACAACAAGTATTCGCTAAAGCAAAAGAGATGCTATAAGTGCATCTGCTACAAGGGGTGAGTATAAGTTGCGTGGTCAATGGGGCTATATTGCGATCTCGTTTGTTATGGGGATTGCAATCGCCTGTTCCTCGTTTCAGTTGGTGTCTGTTAGTGTATTTGGTTGTTATATTTTATTTTGTATATATCGTACTTCACATCAAGTCCTCGTTTTTTGTATCGTAACATGTGCTAGTAGCTACATCTATACATCATATGTTGAATGGAAAAATCAGCCTTCAAAAGAATTAAACTTTGAAATGACAGAAGGTGTGATTCAAACTACACCTCTTATAAATGGTGATCGACTCTCTTTTCAAATAAAAGTCTCTAATCAAGATACATTGCAATTAATGTACAAAATTCAATCAGCTGAGCAAAAAGAACAGTTG
>NZ_JAHCDO010000018.1:0-89584 GCF_050768835.1 Bacillus pfraonensis
AGTCCCAGTGTGGCCGATCACCCTCTCAGGTCGGCTACGCATCGTCGCCTTGGTGAGCCGTTACCTCACCAACTAGCTAATGCGACGCGGGTCCATCCATAAGTGACAGCCGAAGCCGCCTTTCAATTTCGCGCCATGAGGCGCAAAATGTTATCCGGTATTAGCCCCGGTTTCCCGGAGTTATCCCAGTCTTATGGGCAGGTTACCCACGTGTTACTCACCCGTCCGCCGCTAACTTCATAAGAGCAAGCTCTTAATCGGTTCGCTCGACTTGCATGTATTAGGCACGCCGCCAGCGTTCATCCTGAGCCAGGATCAAACTCTCCAATAAAGTTTGTCTAGCATCTAAAATAAAAATTGACGTTTCACGTTGTTTGTTTCGTTCAGTTTTCAAAGAACTAAAAGCGGGTGAAGAGAATCGAACTCTCGACCAGAGCTTGGAAGGCTCTTGTTTTACCACTAAACTACACCCGCATGGTCGGGAAGACAGGATTTGAACCTGCGACCCCCTGGTCCCAAACCAGGTGCTCTACCAAGCTGAGCCACTTCCCGTTATGGCGCGCCCGAGAGGAGTCGAACCCCTAACCTCTTGATCCGTAGTCAAACGCTCTATCCAATTGAGCTACGGGCGCTTATTCATGATGTTTTGTCGTTGTTGTATTTCAGCGACTCAATTATCTTATCATACTGCTTTTTCAAATGCAAGTACTTTTTTATTTTTTCTTTGGTGCGGCCGAGAGGACTTGAACCTCCACGGGGTTTCCCCCACTAGGCCCTCAACCTAGCGCGTCTGCCATTCCGCCACGACCGCATAATGCGGGTGAAGGGAGTCGAACCCCCACGCCAAAGGCGCCAGATCCTAAGTCTGGTGCGTCTGCCAATTCCGCCACACCCGCGGAAATAAAAAAGTGAGCCATGAAGGACTCGAACCTTCGACCCTCTGATTAAAAGTCAGATGCTCTACCAACTGAGCTAATGGCTCGTAAATGGCTGGGCTAGCTGGATTCGAACCAGCGCATGACGGAGTCAAAGTCCGTTGCCTTACCGCTTGGCTATAGCCCATCGGAAGATATTCCTTTTTAGTGACAAAAAACATTTTATCACAACAAGAAATAAAAACCAACTGCTTATTAGCAGAGGTTAAAATGGCGGTCCCGACCGGGGTCGAACCGGCGATCTCCTGCGTGACAGGCAGGCATGTTAACCACTACACCACGGGACCATTGGTTGCGGGGACAGGATTTGAACCTGCGACCTTCGGGTTATGAGCCCGACGAGCTACCGGACTGCTCCACCCCGCGACGATACTACTTATATATTATATGGTGGAGGATGACGGGATCGAACCGCCGACCCCCTGCTTGTAAGGCAGGTGCTCTCCCAGCTGAGCTAATCCTCCAAAAGTGGTGACCCGTACGGGATTCGAACCCGTGTTACCGCCGTGAAAGGGCGGTGTCTTAACCACTTGACCAACGGGCCAATATGAATGGCAGAGAAGAAGGGATTCGAACCCTCGCACCGCGTTAGCGATCTACTCCCTTAGCAGGGGAGCCCCTTGAGCCACTTGGGTACTTCTCTGTATGGCTCCGCAGGTAGGACTCGAACCTACGACCGATCGGTTAACAGCCGATAGCTCTACCACTGAGCTACTGCGGAATAAGAAAGACAATTTAAATTTTATATAAATACATATGATAAGTCAAGTCGTTTATACAATATCTTGTACAAACGTGACATGTTTATAATATACTGGATTGCTTTTTAACTGTCAAGGTGTTTTTTTATCTCTTTTAATCTACCTTTACACTTTCCGCAAACATATTTTTTTGTATTCATTTGACGTCTTCTTACATATTGAAGAGTACACTCTATACATTCATACACATGTGTTTTAGACTCTTTTTTCACTCCTGGTATTCTCTTGCAAAACCTAGGGGCTCCAACTTCCTTCAACAACTGCCGAAAATCTCGATCACGATGTTGATACCCCTTCCCCATAATATGCAAATGATAATGACACAACTCATGCTTAATAACGCCAATTAATTCTTCTTTTCCATACACTTCATAATAATGATAGTTTAATTCTATATTATGACTTCGTAACAAATACCTTCCACCAGTTATGCGTAATCGTTTATTGAACATTGCTTCATGTAAAAAATCCCTCCCGAAATATTGTAACGATATTTCTTCTACAAGTTTTTGAATTTCTTCTTCATTCATTTTATTCCTCCCAAAAACTAAAAATAAACTTACACTTTTCTTCTTTCTTATACATATATTAAATAGTACATATACCCATCCTCATTCAAAAAGTGTAGCTTCTATGAAACACCTTCTTCCTCGTTTATTCATAGAACTTCACTAACCAAACTCTTATAAGCAGTTCCCAAGACGGAGCTTTTCACTCACTTCAAATCTTTATCTCAGTCCATAGGGGACTATTTGTTAGAGCCGGATTAAACAAGGAGGGATTCTCATGCCTACATGGCTCCGAAAACAAATGCAACGCGCATATTTCGAAAAAAACCGGTATCAAATTAAGTTACTAAATGAATGCTGGTTTTATTATAGCAAAATACATCAAAATTCCTGATAAAGTGAATGTTTAATCGGCGGGGGTTGAATCCTCCCCCACCGATTAAATTCTCAATAACATCCGTTCATGAAAAAAGAGCAGTGCTATACCTGCCCTCTTCCCATTATTATTCAATAGGTAACATCGATAAGGCAACGCGCCCTTTTTTCATATCAACATCATCTACCCATACCTTTACAATCTGTCCGACAGATACCACATCTAACGGATGCTTTACAAACTGTTTGCTCAGTTTAGAAATATGCACTAAACCATCCTGCTTCACACCAATATCAACAAACGCGCCGAAATCAACAACATTTCGAACTGTTCCTTCCAACTCCATGCCACGCTTTAAATCTTCTAATTTGAGAATTCCCTTTTTCAAAAGTGGTTTTGGTAATTCATCACGCATATCTCGTTCTGGACTAATTAAAGCGTCTATAATATCGATTAATGTTGGCTCCCCAATATTCGTGTCTTGAGATAATTTAGAAAGTTCCACTCCCTCTAAACACTTTTGTAAATGTGGTTGTCCTACATCATCAAGCGATAACCCTAGGCTTTTTAATAACAATTCAACATTTTTATACTGCTCTGGATGAATACTTGTTCTATCAAGTGGATTTTTACCTTCTAGTATGCGTAAGAAACCAATACACTGCTCATACGTTTTGGCACCTAAACGTGGTATTTTCTTTAACTCTGTGCGCTTTGTAAATTTCCCTTCTTCTTCACGTTTGTTTACAATATTTTTCGCAACTGTTTTTGATAATCCTGAAACGTATTGCAATAGTGCCACAGAAGCTGTATTCACATTCACTCCTACTTGGTTAACAGCTGTTTCCACGACAAATGTTAAAGATTCATTCAATTTCTTTTGTGATACATCATGTTGATATTGTCCTACCCCAACTGATTTCGGATCAATTTTCACAAGTTCAGCAAGCGGATCTTGCAAACGCCGTCCAATCGAAACAGCACTTCTTTCCTCAACTTGAAGATCTGGAAATTCTTCACGAGCCAAATCAGAAGCGGAATATACACTAGCACCGGCTTCATTGACAATAATATAAAATACATCTTGTTGTACAAATTGTAAAACATCTACTATAAACTCTTCTGTTTCTCTAGAAGCTGTACCATTTCCAATCGCAATCATCTGAACTTGATATTTGTCTATAATAGAAATAACTTTTGTTTTTGCATCTTCATATTTCCGAACAGGCGGATGTGGATAAATAACATCAATATGCAGAACTTTGCCTGTATCATCTACTACTGCTAACTTACACCCTGTTCGATACGCAGGATCTACGGCCAATACTACTTTCCCCTTCATTGGTGGCTGTAATAATAAATTACGTAAATTCTCAGAGAAAATGTGAATCGCTTGCTCTTCTGCAGTTTCAGTTAATTCTTTACGAATCTCCCTTTCGATTGACGGTTGAATTAATCGCTTATATCCATCTTCAATTGCTAGCTGTACATATAATGCACTTTTAGAAGAATCATCAAGAATCACTTTTTTATGTAAAAATCGAATAATTTCTTCTGTCGGTGGTGCAACAGAAACTTTTAAAACCTCTTCTTTTTCACCACGGTTCATAGCCAACACACGATGTGGCACAACCTTTTGCAAAGGCTCTTCATAGCCGTAATACATTTCATATATATTTTTTTCATCTTTTTCTTCATCTTTTACAGAGGACACAACCATTCCTTTTCTAAAGGTGATATTTCGAATCCAGCTGCGGTACGTCGCATCATCCGATACAATTTCTGCAATAATATCTTGCGAAAATTGCAATGCTTCTTGAGCAGATTGCACTTCTTTCTCAGCATCAATAAATTCCTTCGCCTTTTCTTCCGGATCTTCTTTTGTAAACAGAAGTAACCACTCTGCTAAAGGTTCAAGTCCCTTATCCTTTGCAATTGTCGCTTTTGTTCTTCTTTTTTCTTTATAAGGACGATACAAATCTTCTACTTCTTGTAGCTTTGTTGCAGATACAATATGGTGACGCAGATCTTCTGTTAATTTTCCCTTTTCATGAATCAGACGAAGAACTTCTTCTTTCCGATCTTCGAGTTGCATCATATATTGCCATCTTTCTAAGATTGTACGAATTTGTACTTCATCTAAAGAACCTGTCCACTCTTTTCGGTAACGAGCAATAAATGGAACTGTGTTACCTTCTTCTGTTAATTGAATAACATGACGAACTTGCTTTTCTGTAAAGCCTAATTCTTTCACTAACATTTTCATTAACGCTTGTCGATTATCTACCATTTCCATATACAACCGAAACCTCCTCTAATAAAAAAAGTTGCCCCTATAAAGAGCAACTTAAACTGCCGATTTAAAAATCTATTAGTCCTAAACTAATTTGCAGAGCTTCGTCTACACGACTCATCATCACTTCATCTAAATGAGTGATTTTGTCCGTTAAGCGCTGTTTATCGATTGTTCGGATCTGCTCGAGCAAGATAACTGAATCCCTCTCAAACCCATACTTTTTCGCATCAATTTCCACATGTGTGGGCAATTTCGCTTTCTGAATCTGTGCAGTAATAGCCGCCACAATCACAGTCGGACTAAAACGATTTCCGATGTCATTTTGAATGACAAGAACCGGACGAACGCCTCCTTGCTCAGAACCAACAACTGGGGAAAGGTCTGCAAAATACACGTCGCCGCGTTTTACAATCAAAATATTACCCCCCGCTAACTAAGCGTTCTACTGTATGCGCTGCTTCATACTCTGCTAAGAAAGCTTCAGATGCAATACCAAGATTAATTTTTCCCATTTCAATATACCCACGTCGCATAGATTCATGTTGGTAGCGTTTCTTCGTCTTATGTTGACGCAATAACAGTTGTGTTGCCTGGCAAATTAGTTCATGGCGATTCTTATTCTCTTGTTTTCCAATTCCGTCCAATTCCGTTACCACTTGCTTCGGCAACCGAACCACGATTTCAGTAGTTACACTTGATTCGGACACAAAAATACACCTCCACCGTCAACTACACACCCAAATATATATATGACACCTATTGTAATAATACCATTGTATGGGGCCTGTTGCAAAGACTTCCTTATTCCTTGTTTATGTTTTCCAATTCACAAACAAAACATTCACTCTCTTTTACTTTTTATCTCTTTCTAATAAGAAATGAAGCGAAATCCCCATATGCGGGAGCTTCCATCACTATTGATAACTAACAAGGTAATAGCTACCGCAAAGCCTCTTTCTTATATGTCATTCAAATAATTGATGACTTCGACAACTTTACCATGTCGAATAAATATACGAGGAACTCGAAAGCTTATTGTTGTAATAATTTCATAGTTAATGGTCCCCGAATACTCTGCAACCTCAGTGGCACTAATATATTGGTCATCCTGCCTTCCAATAAGCGTTACCTTTGTTCCAAGAGGAACCTTACAAGGAAGATGGATCATAAATTGATCCATTGTAATCCGGCCTACAATCGGAACTCTTTTCCCATCCACAAGTACTTTAAATCCTTGCAATCTTCTAAGCCAACCATCTGCATATCCAATTGGCACCGTTGCTATCCACTCTTCTGTCTTCGTTCGATAAGTGACACCATAACTAATTCCATCACCTTTAATAACTTGTTTAATATGAGCAACAGTCGTATGAAGTGAAAGAGCAGGCTCTAATTTAATCGGTAAGAAGGGACGTATTTCTACAGAAGGAGTTAACCCGTACATTACAATCCCCAGTCTAACAGCATTAAATGTAATACCATGGAATCTCATAGTAGCTGCACTATTAGCTGCATGAATAAACTCTGGGTCTACTCCAAATTCCTCAAGCCAACTTAACTGTTCCAAAAAAGTATTATATTGCTTATCAAAATAAGAGGTTTCCACTTCATCTGCTGTTGAAAAATGCGTATACACTCCTTCTAATTCGAAAAACGGAGCATCTTCTAAGCTATGCAAAAAACCTTTTAATTCTTTGCGTTCTCGAATTCCGATTCTTCCCATACCGCTATCGAAATTAATATGAAAATGTAATGGTACCGAGCTATCCCAGATCTCTACCGCTTCCTTGACCCACTCTTTTTGGAAAACAGTTAGTGCCACATTATTTTCAGCAGCTACATTCACAACACGCGGTGATGATGGACCTAATACTAAAATTGGTGCAGTAATACCTGCCCGGCGAAGCACTAATGCTTCATCTAAAAAGGCAACTGCTAACCTTGTTGCTCCAGCCTCTAACGCAGTTTGAGCCACCGGAACATAGTCATGTCCATATGCATTCCCTTTTACTACAGCAAAAACCTCAACACTTTCCGGGATAATTTCTTTAATGTGCATTACATTGTTATAAATAGCGTCCAAATTCACTTCTACCCACGTATCACGGTAAAATGATGATTCTTCCATAAAAACACTTCCTTATATACGATATGCGAAGCTTATTCTTTTATATTCGTCTTTTTAGGAAATCCGTTCTTCAAAACAAGAAAAAACGCGGTGCATATACATCACCACGTCTAAGAAGTTTATTTCACCTGTTTTGCCGCAACAGAACGTGCTATCATTAATAATTCATCCGGTTTTAAACCTTTAGACACGAGCATATATTCCACTCCGTTATGTGACCATGTTAACGAGTCTTTTGCCAGAGCACCGATTGTAAAACCAAGATCAACTAACTCTCCACTTACACTTATCGACGCTGAGGCTTCAGCAACCTTCGCCTTTTCTTGTATTAATGTAAAGGATTTCTTATTCCCAGTGTATGTGAGTATTGCGCGTTTGCCACTGTCTGTCTTTAGCTCTTTCTCTTCATTTAAAACCATCCCTTGCGGAGTATCACGCGGATATAGAACAGCAAATGGTTTGTCTTCTTTCACTGTTGTTTGTACATCCACTTGCGCCCTAGACATATTTTGCTTCGTATCAAATGCACCCTTATCAAATTTTGTGTCAAACTTTACTTTTGAAAAATCTACTTTCACAAGAACATTTTGATCATTATCCATCAATTTGACTGAAACAGGCGCTAAATCACTTTTATTAAATTTAATTTCTTGCTTCGGTAGCATATTTTGATGATGGTAATTCGTTTTTGTCTTAAACACGTAATATTTATCTGTCTTCTCAAATGAAAGATTTTTCTTATCCTTTAAAATGTCTCTTACAAGTGATTCATATAAGTAAGCTTGACTGCTATTTTGCGGCCAGTCACTTTGAAATCGAAAACTTTTATTAAGAGCTGGTGTTAATACAAATACACCTTCATTATTTCTTAAAATGATTTGACTCTGATCTTTCTTTGTATTTTTTAAGTTCACACGATAATAAGAAGGTTCTTTATGCCAAACTTCTACATTATACTCTTGTGGTTCATTCCCCGTTTTAATAGATAATTTCGCTTCAGCTTGATAGCTCTTCATGCCCTTAACCTTCGCTTCTAAATCTCGCACGACATCTTCTTGTTTCTTTTCCATACAACCCGCTAACACGAAAACGGTCAATAAACCGACAATCACTAAAAATAGCCGCCTTTTCATCCTTTCAGCCCCTTTGCCCCTATAAATGAATGGAAGATATTCCTTCCTTATCGCTAACTCAAATATATGAGACAAAGATATAAAATATGCAGACTAGCGTGACGAGCTTTCTAAAACAACCTGGGCCACTGCAAATTCTCTACTATGACTAATTGATAAATGAACGATATGTTCCGTATTTGCAGTGAGAATTGGCTTACCTCTATCATCATTCTTTATTTCAATGTCTAAAAAGCTCACTTCTTTTCCGATACCAGTTCCAACAGCTTTAGAATATGCTTCTTTCGCCGCGAACCTTCCCGCTACAAATTCTACAAGACGTTTCCCTTTTAATTCAGAAGCAACACTACGTTCCTCATCTGTTAAAATGCGATCCATAAATTTAAGCTTTCCATCTAACATTTTTTCAATTCGATCCAGTTCGATAATATCAATTCCAATCCCTATAATCATTTCAAAAGTCCCCTTCTTCTATTTGTCTTCCTTCATTCATATTGTAAGAATAACAGAGAATCTTTCTAATGCAAAAGGAGTGAAAATATAAAATGCCAACATCACATATGCGGACCACCTTACAACCCGTCGTTCTCTCTTTACTTTGCTTGCAACTCATCATGATGATACTAGGGGATTTTTTCTTTTCTGATTTAGCTGCTTACAATGAATATATTTCTGTGGGTGAATGGTGGCGACTTATAACTTCTCTATTTATACATGTAGACTTTCAGCACTTTCTTTCCAACAGCATTTGCCTATTTCTCCTCGGTCAATCAATCGAAAAGCAGCTAGGTAGCATTCGCTTCCCTATTTTATTTTTCACCGCCGGCATTAGCAGCAATATTTTTTCTTATATGATTATGCCTGTCGGGTATATTCATGCCGGTGCATCAGGTGGAATTTTTGGTTTACTTGGTGCACAACTTTTTCTTTTATATAGTCGCTATCGTTCTTTTCAACCCAAAGAGTTAATTTTCTTTTCTTCAATTATATTTCTATTACTTCTTTTCACCTTCTTTAATCCTTCTGCTAATCCTATCAGCCATTTAACAGGACTACTAATTGGGGGGATTTGCACTCCATTTTTAACAAAAAAAACGATGGTGTAGAGCTTATTTCACATAAAAGCTCCCACCATCGATTATTTCCACCTCTGATTTTGTACCAAGACCTCGTATTAATTGAAATAAAGCCTCATCCTTTTTCTTCGCTTCTATCATACAATCAATTTGCGGAACACTACCTTTGATTTTCTGTAAAAAGGATAAAAATGTACCTGTATCAATAAAATCCGCATGAGCTCTAGGATCATTTCCTTCTCGCGGACTAGAAATATGCATTTTAATTGGCAATAAAGAAGCTTTCCATGTATCCACTACACGATCCCAATGTTCATACCAATCTTCTTCATCGTTATTCATCATATGGTGATGCAAGTCAAATACGACGGGAACCGCCAACTTTCCACCTAGATATAACGTTTCTTTTAAGGAAAAAGTCGTATCATCATTTTCTAACATAATCATTTCTTGAATACTTGCAGGAACATTTGACCAATTTTCAATAAAACGTTCTAACGCAAGTTCTTTATCATCATATCCACCGCCAACATGTAACACGCAGCGATGCCTCTGCTTTATCCCCATTCCTTTTAGTAACTTCCGATGCATTTGAAGCGTCTTTATCGACTGTTTAAAAATATGTTCTTGCGGCGAATTTAATACAACAAAATGATCCGGATGAAAATCGAGCCGCATCTTCATCTGACGTGCAACTTCCCCTAACTCTTTTAACTTCTCTTTTATAGGACGAATATAGTTCCAATCCAGTAATTCTTCATGGTTTGCTAAAGGAATTAATTTTGAGCTCAGCCGAAAAAAAGACACATCATGTCCCTTATTATGCTTTAATAATCGCAAACAGTTATCCAAATTAGAATTCGCAATTCTTTCTAGTTTATGAATCGCTGCCTCTCGATCTTTAATACGTTGAAACTGCGCGTATGTCATCGTTTGAGATGGAGATGCATTTTTCAAATGTACACTCATCGCTACATAACCAAGTCTTACAAGCATAAAATCCCTCTTTTCTATACAACCCACTATATAGTATGTACAATTACACAAATAAAAAAAGAGGATATCCTTTTTGGGACATCCTCACTTTTATTAAGCTTGTGGCTTACGGCTATGATGTTTTCTTTCGCCACGACCATTTGAAGATCCTGGGCGACCTTGACCTTCACCTTTACGACCACGGTTACGGTTACCATCGCGATTGCGACCATCACGGTTGCGATCACGATTACGACCATCGCCGCTACGTCCGTCACGATTACGGTTACGGTTACCATCACGGTATCCATTTCCGTTACCACCACGTTTTTTAGGACCTCTTGAAACAACTGGTGGTTCTGATGTTAAAGAAATTGGTGTTGTATCCGGCTCTTTTGTCATCATTTTTAAAGCAGCTGCTACTACAGTTACAGAGTCATTTTCTTCTAACATTTCTTCTGCAATACGTTTGTAGTATGATAAGTTATCATTTTCAATTGTGCTTTGAAGTTTTTCCGCGATTAAACGTTGTTGACCTTCTAATGCCTCATCAAGTGTAGGAGCATTCATGCGGTCCATTTTGCGTTTTGTTGTACGCTCGATATTTTTTAATTGTCCTGATTCACGTGGTGTTACAAATAACATTGCAATACCTTTTTTACCAGCACGACCAGTACGGCCAATACGGTGAACATATGATTCTGGATCTTGTGGAATATCGAAGTTGTATACGTGTGTTACACCTGAAATATCAAGACCACGCGCCGCAACGTCCGTTGCAACAAGAACTTCGATAGAACCTTCTTTAAATTTACGTAATACAGACATACGTTTCGCTTGAGTTAAATCACCATGAATACCCTCTGCTGCATAACCACGTAAGTTCAATGCTTCTGATAATTCATCAACACGACGCTTTGTGCGACCGAATACGATTGCAAGCTCTGGAGATTGAATATCTAACAAGCGTGTTAATACGTCAAACTTTTTCTTTTCTTGCACTTCTAAATAGAACTGCTGAATGTTTGGCATTGTTACTTCTTTTGCTTTTACTTTAATGTGTTGAGGCTCAGTCATAAAACGCTCAGCAATACGACGGATTGGATCTGGCATTGTTGCTGAGAATAATAATGTTTGATGTGTTTCTGGCACATCTGTTAAAATCGCTTCAATATCTTCAATGAAGCCCATGTTTAACATTTCATCCGCTTCGTCAAGAACAACAGTTTCTACGTTTTGTAGACGAAGTGTTTTACGGTTAATATGATCTAAAATACGACCCGGCGTACCAACAATAATGTGTGGGTGTTTTTTTAGAGCACGAATTTGGCGGTTAATATCTTGGCCACCATAGATTGGTAAAATACGAACACGTTTATGCTTACCGATTTTGTAAAGCTCTTCTCCAACTTGAATTGCTAATTCACGCGTTGGCGCGATAACAATACCTTGAACCGATTCTTTATGTGTATCCACTTTGTCTAATAGTGGTAATCCGAATGCCGCTGTTTTCCCTGTACCTGTTTGTGCCTGTCCAATAATGTCTTTACCTTGCAATGCATGTGGAATTGTTTCAGCCTGAATTGGCGTAGCCTCTTCAAAGCCCATGCTTTCAACAGATTGCAGTAAAGAATCACTTAATCCTAATTCTCGAAATGTTGTCAATGTTACTTCTCCTTTTCTATCCTATACTTATCATTTAAAAAAAGGCATTTTCCGTGTTTGCGGAAAAGCCCTTTTCCTGAATGCTCACGTATATAAACGGGCGTATATTCTTCACGAAAATACTTCTAAACGTTATTACACTTTATCAATTATAAGTTTTGTATGTGTAAAAAGCAAACCCAACTGTTACCTTATTTCATAATAAAGGGCTTTTTCTTTACTTTTATTTTTCAATTATTTACTGTAAGCGCTTATTAGAAGTTTTCGCTATTTTTTCATCTGTCATTCCTATTTATATCCACCAATTATTTCAACATCGTAATAACTTCTTCTAACTTCATCCCGCGAGATGCTTTTACTAATACAACATCTTTCACATCAACAACTGCTTGTAAATCTTTCACAAGCTCTTCTTTATTGTCATATGCTTTTACACGCTCATTAGAAAAGTTAATTTTTGCCCCTTCAGCAATTTGCGCTCCTAATTTACCGTACGTAAATACATAAGAAATTCGAGCTGGATCAATTAACTTACCCACTTCATAATGAAATTGTACTTCTTGATCACCAAGTTCTAACATATCACCAAGAACAACAACTTTTTTCGAAAATCCATTCAAACCATTCATTAAATGGAACGCTGCTTCCATTGCCGTTGGACTTGCATTATATGCGTCATTAATAATCGTTAATCCACTATCTGTTTTTACAATTTCCATACGCATACCCGTCATTTGAAGTGTTACTAAACCTTGTTTCATTTCTTCCCATGTTACACCAAAGTATTTCGCAATCGCCATTGATGCAAGTGTATTATATACATTATGTTTCCCAAGAACCGGTAGATAAAATACAGCATTCTCATCCTGATTCATCTTAAAGTACGTTCCTGTTGCCTGCAATGTTACAGAAGTTGGATAATAATCATTCGCCATTGCATCACCAAATGTAATCTTCTCAACAGCTAGGTCCATGTTCGGAACACGATTTGTTAAAAGCGGCTCATCACCATTGTATACAAATACTCCACCATCTTGTAATCCTGTAACAATTTCAAGTTTCGCTTCAGCAATCGCATCGCGAGATCCTAAATCCATTAAATGCGCTTCTCCGATATTCGTAATGATTGCAGCATTTGGACGAGCTAACTTAGATAAAAATTCAATTTCACCGCGGCTAGACATTCCCATCTCTAATACAGCCATTTCTGTATTTTCTTCTAGATTTAAAATAGTAAGCGGCAAACCGATATGGTTATTAAAGTTCCCCTCTGTTTTTTGAACCTTGAATTTGGTTGCAAGGAGACTTGTCACAATATCCTTCGTAGACGTTTTACCGTTACTTCCTGTTACCCCTATAACTTTCACATCTAACTGATCACGATAGCTTTTCGCTAATGTTTGTAACGCCTCAAGTGTATCTTCTACAAAGATCACCGGTATATTCGTAGGAGGGTTTTGTACATCCTTTTTCCAAAGCGTAGCTACAGCACCATTTTCAATTGCTTTTTCTACAAAAGAATGACCGTCAAAACGATCCCCTTGAATCGGAACATATAAATTACCTTTTTCAATTTTTCGTGTATCGATTGATACACCTTGTATAGTAATTTCAGCATATTCCTCTACTAAATCCGTTCCATTCGTCATTTGCTCTACTTGTTTTAACGTTCGCTTTATCATAAAAACACTCCTTACATAGAGGAAGCACTATTCTCTTGAATAGTGCTTCCTCCTTTTTTTGTTAGATTGTATATTTAATTTTTTGCTTTTCTTCGTGACGCTCAATCGCCAAACGAATTAATTCTTCAATTAATTCTGGATACGGCAAGTCAGTATGTTGCCATAATAATGGGAACATACTAAATGGTGTAAATCCTGGCATTGTATTTACTTCATTAATATATACTTCTCCATCTTTCGTTAAGAAGAAATCAGCTCTTGTTAAGCCCGCACCATCTAAAGACTGGAATGCACGAATTGCATCTCTTTGAATCGTAGCTGATTCTTCTTCTGTAATTTCAGCTGGAATGATTAATGCCGTATCACCATCGATGTATTTTGATTTATAATCATAGAACTCTTTCTTCGGTACAATCTCGCCTACAACCGAACATTTTGGCTCATCATTACCTAAAACGCCAACTTCCACTTCACGACCTACAATGTTTTCTTCTACGATAATTTTGCGGTCAAATTGGAATGCTTCCTCAAACGCTTTTTCTAATTCTTCACGATCTTTACATTTATTAATCCCAACACTTGAACCAAGATTTGCTGGTTTTACAAAGCATGGGTATCCTAATTTTTCTTCTACATTCTCATAAGCTAATTGAGGATTTTTCTCCCATACACTACGAATGAAAGATGCATACTTCGCTTGCTTCAATCCTGCTTCAGCAAAAATGTTTTTCATAACAACTTTATCCATACCAGCTGCAGATGCTAATACACCGTTACCAACGTATGGAATATTCATTAATTCTAGTAATCCTTGTACTGTTCCATCTTCACCATTCGGTCCATGTAACAGTGGAAAAATAACATCAATTGCATCTCCTTGATTAGAAGAAGCAGCCGGGATAATTTCTGTACTTAATGCTAATGGAGAGATTGCATTTTCCTCACCATTCATTTGCAATGCTTGCACATTCGTTACTTCACCTTCAATGCGTTCACCGCGCATCCATTGGCCTTGCTCTGTAATATAAATTGGATGAATCTCGAATTTTTCTTGATTTAATGCTTTAATAGCAGCAAGAGCTGTTTGTAATGAAACTTGATGCTCCGCTGATTTCCCACCATATAATAAACCTAATTTAATTTTCGTCAATGAAATCACCCTAACCAATTGTTTTCATTTTTCTATTTTAGCACTTTTTATAGAAATAGGTAGTTCCTATTTGAAATAAAGTGAAACTTTTCTCAACACTGGTCTTACTACCTGTGGGCAATGAACCAAAACGAAATTCCCATAAATTACATTATGATTTCATCAATCGTATTTTTATGAACAGTTATTCTAAATTCATAGATTTTCCTTATAACAAAGCTGTGTTATGACCTATTCTATATAAATCCATTTTGATTTTTCAACATATAAGTCGCGGTTATGAAGAACAAAAGGTGATCTCACTCATTTTTCTCTCTTTGTTTTAACTTGGTATGGGACAGGAAGAGAATCTGATCGCTTCTATGCATGGACGGATACTCTCTCTCGCACCAAAAGGATTGTATATCGATTTTCCATTTGTATTTATATCGTTATGTACCTAATATATATGAAGAAATACCACTTTTTGTGTATGTCACCTATTGATTAAGAAGAGTGTTTTACCGCTGTTCCTTTTTGTCCCCGTTCTACAAGGCGATCTAAAGAAATATATACAAGCCCCGCTACAATACAGCCCACCCCTAATATCGTAAACAATAAATGCCCTAACAATCGATCAAGTAAAAACCCGCCAAGAAGCGGTCCAAATGCATTTCCTGTAATCCACTGTAAACTTGCTGCCCCCATATATGTCCCGCGTAAATGTTCTGGTGCTAAATTGGCCACAAATGTCATTTGCACAGGTGACATAATCATTTCACCTAGCGTATATACCGCATAAACGACTAATAATGTTATTAAAATAATCGTAGCACTTGTACCAAACCCACCAAACCACTTTGGAAGCCAACCGATGAAAAATAATCCAATTCCAAATAACCACGCCCCATATAACATCGTCCTTCCAACAGGTTTATCTGTTGCCCATTTTGAAATTTGGAATTGGAATAAGACAACTAGTAAGCCATTTAAAGCCATTAAATATGGATAAGGGTTATTTTTACCAAATATCTCTTTCATTTCATTATCAAAATGAAGGGGAAGCATACCTTCTGTTTGGGAAAAACCCATGGAAATAATAATACCTGCCAACAAATAAATCATTAGTACCTTATCTCGCAGGACAATTTTCCAGACGGCTTCCGATTCCTTTTCCTTATCCTTTTGTTCTTTCAATACAGTTTTCGGCATCGTTTCTTGAATAAGTATTAACACAAGAAGCGCATAAAGTAGCATTGTGGATGAAGCAATAATAAAAACTAGATTTTTTGAAAGTACAACTACCGAAGCCCCCATAATGGGCCCGATTGCTGCCCCAATATTATGCCCCATTCGTAATAAACCGTACGCCTCCGTCCTCTTTTCAGGTACCGTCACATCCGCTACCATTGCCGATGCCGCTGGATGAAATAGCGAATTACTTAATCCTAAAAGAATAGACAAAATAGCATAAGGAATAAATCCTTCTATAAATAAAAAGCCGAGCATCAACACTGCATTACTTGCCATAGAAACAATCATAATCGGCTTTCTACCATATATATCAGCAATCCTGCCTCCTATCAAAGAACCAAAACTTGCTGCAATCGGAGAAAGTGCCATAATAATCCCCACTTGTAATAAGGAATCTACTTTATCTTTTAAATACAACGCAAAAAATGGCATTAACATCATCATTGCAATTCCATTCAATGTTTCTCCGATAAAACGGATCCATACGTTGCGATCCATCGCTTGTAACTCACGCCATGTCTGTTTCATTTACAACACTCCTTTAATCGACCACTCCTTATCTTATATTAATTTTAGAAAAATGTAAATTTTCAAAAACAAAAGATCCGTTCTATTCTATTTAGAACGGATCTTTTCTCTATAAATTCGCTACATCTTCTTCATCTTTTTTATTATTTAAAACACTATGCTTTCGACTATATAGGAAGTAAACAGCTACACCAATCACCATCCATATGCCGAAGCTCATCCATGCAGTTCCTGATAATTGAAGCATTAAATATAAACAAAAGATAACTGTTAACGCAGGTAAAACTGGTACAAGTGGTGCTTTAAAAGCACGTGGTAGATCTGGATGTGTTTTTCTCATTACGATAACTGCAACTGCTACAAGTGCAAAAGCAGATAATGTTCCCATGTTTACAAGATGTGCTAATACATTTAAGTCGATAAGCCCCGAAATAAGCGCTGCAATAATCCCTGTTGTCCATGTATTTAAAAATGGTGTTTTAAATTTCGGATGAACTTTTGCAAGACGCTTCGGCAATAGTCCATCACGACTCATTGCATATGAAACACGAACTTGCCCATACATCATAACTAACATTACAGTTGTAATCCCTGTAATTGCTCCTACCGAGATAACACCCGCTAAACCATCTTGTCCAATAAACTGAAGTGCGAAAGCTACCGGATCAGAAATATTCAGCTGACCATAAGGTACAATCCCTGTCAAAATAAGTGAAACAATGATATAAAGAATTGTACAAGTAAGTAATGATGCTATAATGCCAATTGGTAAATCACGTTGCGGACGTTTTACCTCCTCAGCTGCCGTTGATACAGCATCAAATCCAATGAATGCAAAGAATACTGTTGCAGCCCCAGCCATTACACCATCAAGACCAAACGGCATGAACGGTGTCCAGTTTTCCGGCTTTACATAATTAAAGCCAGCAAAGATAAAGAGTAATACAACTGCTATCTTAATAAAAACCATAATATTGTTTACACGGGCACTTTCACGTACACCTCTAGATAAAAGAGCAGTCATAATTAAAATGATAATGACAGCTGGTAAATCGATAAGGCCACCCTTTCCTGTTCCAGGTGCAGAAGATAAAATGGTCGGAATATGAATTCCAAAGCCTTTTAATAAGGATTGGAAATAAGCAGACCATCCATTGGCTACCGCAGATGTCGCTAATAAATATTCCAACATTAAATCCCATCCAATTAAAAATGCAAACACCTCTCCCATCGTCGCGTACGTATACGTGTAAACGCTTCCCGAAACTGGGACAGAAGATGCAAATTCTGCGTAGCAAAATGCAGCAAAGGCACATGCTAATGCAGCTATAGCAAATGATAAAATGATAGCTGGTCCAGAATGTTTCGCTGCCACAACACCAGTAAGAACAAAAATCCCTGTTCCGACAATAGCTCCAATCCCAAGCATTGTTAAATCCAGTGCTCCCAATGTTCTCGCTAATGTTTTTTGTTTACTTTCTTGCATTAGTTTCGCAATCGGCTTTTTTTGAAAAATTTGCTTCATAGCATGCACCTCTAGTTTTTAATTTTCAGAAAATTTTTAATTCGTGTTTTCATTTTACTCATAACATGTTTTTTAGTCAACACTTTTGTCGAAATAAACAGAAAAATATCTAACCAACAAAAAGAATGTAATATAATCAATGTATAGCATCCTTCGTTATCCTATTTGTTCACCAAATTAAACAAATTTATCATTCGACATAAAAAGATAAATAATATACAAATAATGTATATATTTATATCCCTATATCTTTTTATAATTATTTTTGATATTCTATACATTGTCGATTCCAACTAAAAAAGAGGAATGCTCAGAAAATGAGCATTCCTCTTTTTTTATTTCGTAGTATATGAACCTTCCTCAATCCAACTATACATATATTTCTCATCTTCCGTCTCATGCGCTTGTTTCACAATGCGAAGCGGACGGAATGTATCGATCATCACTGCTAATTCAATTGTTTCTTTTTTCCCTAAGCTCGCTTCTGTTTTTCCAGGATGTGGCCCATGCGGGATACCACTTGGATGAAGGGTAATTGAACCTTCTTCTACACCTTTTCTACTCATGAAGTTACCTTCTACATAATAAAGAACTTCATCACTATTTACGTTACTATGATAATACGGCGCTGGAATTGCGTCTGGATGATAATCATATAAACGCGGCACAAAAGAACAAATCACAAAGTTATGCCCTTCAAAAGTTTGATGGACTGGCGGTGGCTGATGAATACGACCTGTAATTGGTTCAAAATCCTCCACATTAAAGACCCAAGGATATAAATATCCATCCCATCCGACAACATCTAACGGGTGATGCTGCATAATATGTTTATGCATGTAACCTCTCGACTTTGTCATGACGACAAACTCGCCTTTTTCGTCATATGTCTCTAACTTCTCTGGTCCTCTAATATCCCTTTCACAGAAAGGACTATGTTCTAACAATTGACCATACTCATTACGATAACGACGTGGCGTTGTAATTTGGCTATTCGCTTCTACAACAAGAAACTTAGACTCTCCCTCATCTGGAATAACACGATAAATTGTTCCGATCGGAATCGTTACATAATCACCTTTACGGTAATGAATCGTTCCAAACATTGTCTCAATTTTCCCAGTTCCATAATGAACAAATAACATTTCATCTCCATCACCATTGCGATAGAAATAATCCATTTTTTCTGTCGGATTCACAACACCGATTAATAAATCCTCATTCCCTAATATAAAGTTCCTTCCACTTACTGCATCACCAGTTTTTCTATTTTCCTTCGTACGAAAATGACGATGAGCAAGCGCTACATCTTCTTCATACTGCAACTGACAGGAATGCGCTAGCGCGGCGTGTCCTACTTCAGTTGGCATATAATGATGATACAAAATAGATTGTGTACCAGAGAAACCTTTCGTTCCCATCACCTGTTCACGATAAAGTGATCCATCTTCTTTACGAAATTGCACATGTCGTTTATGAGGAAGCTCCCCCATGTGACGATAATACATGCCCATCACCCGCTTTCATTTCTTTTTTCACTGTATTACGTAATGTGCCAAGTCCAGTGATTGTAAGTTCTACAACGTCACCATCTTGTAACCACTTTTCTGTACCAAGTTCTAAAATACAGCCAGTACCAACCGTTCCCGAACCAATTACATCTCCTGGATATAACGTAACATCCGCTGAGGCACGTTCTATCATTTCTGCAAACGTATAGTAAATATCCTGAAGATTCCCTTTAGACAAAAGTTCTCCGTTGACGTGAGTAGTCATTTCTAAGTTATACTGTTCACCTATGCGATAAGCTTCTAACTCCTCTTTCGTAACAAGATATGCTCCTAATGAAGTCGCAAAGTCTTTTCCTTTTGCAGGACCAAGCCCCACTTTCATTTCCTTAGCTTGCAAATCCCTTGCACTCCAATCATTCATAATACAGTAACCAAAAATATATTCTTCGGCTTGTTCACGCGAAATATTTCTTCCCTCTTTCCCAATGACACAAGCAATTTCTAATTCATAGTCAAGCTTTTGCGATTGTTTCGGGCAAGAAACTGTAACGTCTGGTCCAATAACAGCACGGTGATTTGTAAAATAAAAAACCGGAATATCATACCACTCAGGAACAACATCTAAACCACGTCGCCCGCGAGCCGTTTTGACATGTTGCTCAAACGCATAAAAATCACGAATACTACCTGGATTAGGAATGGCTGCACAAAGCTGCACATCTTCCAAAGCGTACACGCCACTTGTTGGTTTTCGAATACCACGTACGATTTCTATATATTCATCCGCTTTCTCTAAAAAAGCGAGCATAGATGAAGGAAGAGTTCCATTACTTGCTAGATTCATATCGATGACTTTGTCACCTTCCAGCCAACCTGCACGCATTTCTCCTGAAGGAAGACGAAATGTAATAAATTTCATCACTATTCCTCCTCACCGTTTATATAAAGTGAAACTTTAATCAGTGAGGGTTTTCTCTATCCCCCACTGACCGATAACAATTTTATAGATTTCCGCGGCGCTCTTGTTCTCTTTCAATGGATTCAAATAAAGCCTTAAAGTTTCCTTCCCCGAATCCACGAGAACCTTTACGCTGAATAATTTCAATAAATAATGTTGGACGATCCACGATTGGCTTCGTAAAGATTTGTAGCAAGTAACCTTCTTCATCACGATCCACAAGAATCTTAAGTTCTTTTAACTTATCAACTTCTTCATCGATTTCACCGACGCGCGCTGTTAACTCATCATAATACGTGTCTGGTGTATCTAAAAACTCAACTCCATTGGCACGAAGCGCTTTAACTGTTTTCACAATATCATTTGTCAATAATGCTAAATGTTGTACACCTGCACCATTATAAAACTCTAAGTATTCTTGGATTTGTGATTTACGCTTTCCATCTGCCGGTTCATTAATTGGAAACTTAATACGACTTCCATTTGTCATAACTTTTGACATTAAAGCGGAATATTCCGTACTAATATCATCATCATCAAAATGAATCATTTGTTTAAAGCCCATAACATTTTCATAATAGCTAACCCATTCTTCCATTTTTTCAACGTTACCAACAACATGATCCACAGCGATTAATCCTGATTCTTCACTCGGAATATTGAATTCAACTTCTTCATAACCAGGCATAAATTTACCTTTATAATTTTTACGCTCCACAAGAGTATGGATTGTATCGCCATACGTACCGATAACCGCCTTTTTTAATGTCCCATGCTCATCCGTTAATTCTTCCGGCGGAGCAATCGCAACAGCACCTCGTTTTACAGCTTCTGAATAGGCCTTTTCAACATCGTCAACAAGTAAAGCTACGTCTTTTACTCCATCACCATGAGTTTTTACAAATTCCGCAATACGACTTTCACTATTTAAAGTTCCAGACACAACAAAACGCATGTTTTTTTGCACAAGAACATACGATACCTTTTCGCGATTTCCTGTTTCCAATCCAGAATAGGCAACAATTTTAAACCCAAACGCTCTCGCAAGGTAATAACTCGATTGCTTTGCATTTCCTACATAAAATTCTAAATGATCGACATCACGTACCGGAAAGAAATCCTCCATTTGTGCAGCTAACGTATCCATAGATTTTTGTTTCATAAATTCCTCATCCCCCTGTAAATAAATTAAATATTACATACTTTAAACCAATCGAAAGCGCTTCCAGCTATCACTAAAAAAATTAGTTAGCAAGCTAACAAATTTCTGACTCTTAAAATTTTCTATCTTTTCTGTCAAATTCCTCTTTTTTTCTCTCATATAAAATTCGACTTTTTTCTCTTTCAAGTAATAGGGAATTCCTACATATAAGGATATGATTGAATGCTGTGGATATAGAACAAATAAAAAACTAGTAGAATACAAAAAAGACTCTAACATATTAACAATCTATAATATGTTAGAGCCTTTATTTTTTTTGAATAATGGTACGAATAGCATATGAGAAATTCCTCTTATCTATACTCATCATACTAATACATTTGCAAGGAATACAATAAGTGATGTTAATACTACTGCTCCACCTGCTGCCCCTAAGAAATCCATCTTTGTTACTTGTAATACTTGTTCCATACTCCTCATTCTCCTTTCAACTTTACTTTAAACTCTGCATACTCTTTATCACTTATGCAAACTTCTATTATACTAAAACGTTAGAAAGAAATACGATTAATGCTGTTAATACTGCTGCTCCACCTGCTGCCCCTAAAAGATCCATTTTTGTTACTTGTAATACTTGTTCCATATTCCTCATTCTCCTTTCAACTTTATTTTAAACTCCTTATACTACTTTATTACCTGTACAAAACTTCTATTATACTAATGCACTTGAAAGAAATACGATTAATGCTGTTAATACTGTTGCTACTCCTGCTGATCCTAATAAGTCCATTTTTGTTAGTTGTAATACTTCTTTGTTTTTCATATTTCCCATTCTCCCTTCAATTCATAACTTTCTTTTTATGTAATACGATCCGTTCTACTGCTTGTACAAAGTTTCTATTATACTAAAACGTTAGAAAGAAGTACGATTAATGCTGTTAATACTGCTGCTCCACCTGCTGATCCTAAGAAATCCATTTTTGTTACTTGTAATACTTGTTCGATTTTCATATTTACTCTCTCCTTATTAATAGATATTTATATGTAATTCCGAAGAAATGATTAATTCATAGTTTTTATCTTAACGTTACATTGAATTAACTTGTGTAACGTTTGTAACATTAATGTAACATAAGTTTTTTCACACTGCAATATAAATACGTAAAATTTATTACATTTTTTTTACGAAATTATTCAAATGTATCCATAAACCCCTTTATATAGCATTTTTCAACACGTATAGACTTGTAATACTAATGTAACATTACAGTTACACAATAAAAAAAGTAGTAAAAAGAGTCATAAACAGCTCTTCTACTACTTTTTGTTAACATTAATTTAAAACTCCCTTAACATTATCCGCTTACAATGAAACTATAGCGTCTTATTGTAAAGGAAGGATATCCATTGAACACACAATCTTTCTTCAAAAAGCAACGTCTCATCGCCGCGTGCACATGCGAAAATATTAACAAAGCCCTTACCTCTGATGCTGATGCAATACTATTGATAAATGGATCATTATCATTTTTCATCAAATATAGAAAGGTATTAAAAAATGTCCAAAACCGCTCTTTATTCATCTTGATTTAATAAAAGGGTTATCTAATGATATAGAAGCAATTACTGAACAAGGTCATACAAGCACATACCTCTCTCTAAAGTAGACTGTACGCAGTCTTTTTTTATTCCTTACACTAACATTTCCATAAAGTCCAAGATAAGTTTATATGTTTCCTAAAGATAACTATGTATAATAAAAACAAAGAGGTGGTCATTTTGAAATTAATCGCACTAGATATGGATGGTACATTACTATCATCTAATCTCGAAATTTCCAAAGAAAACTTACAAGCTATCCGCACTGCTCAAGCAGCTGGTCATATTGTAATGATTTGTTCTGGTCGTGCAAAAGAAGATGCTTTAAAGCTATTGGAAGAGTATCAATTATCACTTCCAGTTGGAGCAAGCAATGGGGCAATTGTTTATGTTGATGGAAAAGTAATTAACGCACGTTGTTTACAAAACGATAAAGTATACAAACTAGCTAAATTACTAGAATCTCAAGGATTCCCATATAAACTGTACACAAACAAAGGAGTTTATTCTCCTTATAATTGGAATGAAAAGGTAATGCATACATTCGAAGAAAATAAGCATGCACTTGATGTTACAATTGAAGAACTAGAACGAATTACAGAGAAGCAAAAAAAATCGAACTTAATTACTGATTTCCAAAAAATCGAAGATGTTGTAAATAATCCAGATTTAGAAATCTCGAAATTCTTCATTTTAACATTTAATGCAGAACATCGTTCACAACTACTGCATTCTTTACAAGAAGATAAAGAAATTATGGTCACAGCATCGGCTCCAACAAATTTAGAAATTATGGACAAGCATGGCCATAAAGGAAATGGGTTGCAAGAAATGGCATCTTATTTCAACATTCCAATTCAGGATACAATTGCAATCGGTGATAACTTTAATGATGTACCAATGTTAGAAGTAGCTGGCTTATCTGTTGCAATGGGAAATGCTGAGGAAGATGTAAAGAAATTATGTGATGTTGTTACATTAACAAATGATGAGCATGGTGTTGCGCATGCAATTGAGCTGTATGTATTGCAACCATCATCAAGTAAATAAAATAAGGACTCTTCCGTATTTGGAAGGGTCCTTTTCTTAAAGCGTTGGGAAACTAAAGACAACAGATTCTTTTTCTGTATCGCTATTTGCCGAATGGTCGATACCCTCGCCGATATATGATGAGAAACGATCGATATATTCAAAAAATCGCCAATAAAATTTCATTTACCATTTTGCGCGCTCATCCTCATCTACGATATTTTTATAAAGTTTCCTTATAGTAAGTCCTTTTCTTTTATACATGATGGCAAGCAACAAGATGTCCTTCTCTAATATCACGAAATTCCGGTATAGTCTGCTTACAAATATCTGTTGCAAACGGGCAACGTGTATGAAAGCGGCAGCCTGAGGGTGGATTCGCTGGACTCGGAATATCACCTTGCAAAATAATTCGTTCGCGCTTAACAGTGGGATCTGGAATTGGTACAGCTGATAACAATGCCTTCGTATACGGATGAAGTGGATTTGCAAACAATTCATCACGAGGTGCAGTTTCCACGATTGTCCCTAAATACATAATTCCAATTTTGGTACATAAATGTTCGACGACACTTAAATCATGTGAAATGAATAAATAGGATAAACCTTTTTTCTCTTGCAATTCACTAAACAAGTTTATAATTTGCGCTTGAATCGATACATCTAATGCTGCAACGGGTTCATCAGCAACAATAAACTCTGGATTTAATACCATCGCCCTTGCAATAACAATGCGCTGACGTTGTCCTCCAGAAAATTCATGCGGATAACGATCAATATGATATGGTGCTAACCCACATAACTCTAGCACTTCTAATACTTTTTCACGAACGTTTTCTTTCGTCGCTAGCCCATGCGCCAACATTGGTTCACCAAGTGCTTCACCAATTCGCATCCGTGGATTCAATGAACTAAATGGATCTTGGAATACAAGTTGCATATTCGGACGATGTTTTCGCAGTTCTTCTTTCGATAACGTATGAACATCTTTTCCTTTAAATTTCACTTCACCTTCTGTTTTCTGAACAAGGCGAAGAATCGTTTTTCCGATTGTTGTTTTTCCGCTTCCGGATTCACCGACAAGGCCAAATACTTCGCCTTTATTAATTGTAAAACTTACTCCATCTACCGCCTTTACATGTCCAATCGTTCTACCAAATACGCCGCCTTTAATTGGAAAATGTGTTTTTAAATTCTTTACTTCTAATAACGGTTCACTCATTGCTCAGCACGCTCCTCATATAACCAGCAAGCTACTTTATGATTCTCTTCATGCACCTTAAGCTCTGGTGCTTCATTCTTGCATATGTCCATGCAATGTTCACAGCGACCACTAAAGTAGCAAAACTCTCCTAAGCCAACTAAGTTTGGAACTTGCCCCGGAATGGAATACAATTTATCTGTTCGTTTTCCCATTATCGGTTTTGACTTTAGCAACCCTTTTGTATATGGGTGTTTCGGATTTTGGAATAGCTCTAGTACAGGTGCTTCTTCAATGACTTTACCGCCATACATTACAACAACATAATCTGCCATTTCTGCGACAACACCTAAATCATGTGTAATTAATAAAATAGATGTTTTAAATTCTTCTTTTACTTGTCTTAATAAATCTAATATTTGTGCTTGAATCGTAACATCAAGAGCTGTTGTTGGTTCGTCAGCAATTAACAACTTCGGATTACAACTAAGTGCGACAGCAATCATAATTCGTTGTAACATCCCACCACTTAACTCATGTGGATAGGAATGTACAATTTCATCCGCACGCGCAATACCCACCTTACGAATGAGTTCAATCGCTTTTTTATATGCCTCATTTTTACTAAGGAGTTCATGTTCTCTTAACGTTTCCACAATTTGTTCTCCAACAGTAAATACTGGGTTAAGGGATGTCATTGGCTCTTGGAAAATCATCGCAATGTCATTTCCTCTTAAACTACGAAGTTCCTTCTCTTTCATTCCTAAAAGACTTTGCCCTTCATAAAGAATATCACCGCCAACAATGCCTCCAGATTCAGCAATAAGTCCCATAATAGATAAAGCTGTTACACTTTTCCCACAACCTGATTCTCCTACTACACAAACTGTTTCACCTTCTCGTACGGAAAAGCTAACATGATTGACGGCCTTTACCGTACCTTCTTCTGTCTGAAAGTGTGTTTGTAAATCCTTTAGCTCTACTACCGCTTTACTCATGCTTCCTCACCTACCGCTTCATCTTTGGATCTAATGCATCACGAAGTGCATCACCAAGTAAGTTAATTGATACAACTGTTATAAAAATTGCAAAACCAGGCGGAATCCATAACCATGGACGCTTTTGGAAATCAATTAATGAGTTCGCTGCACTAATCATATTCCCCCATGATGGCGTAGGAGGTACAACTCCAAGGCCTAGATAACTTAATGCTGATTCACTTAAAATAGCTCCTGCTACACCTAATGTTGCTACAACAATTAATAAAGGGAATACATTCGGAATTAAATGATGTACGATCTTTCGGTAATCCTTTAATCCTAATACATCAGCAGCTTGCATAAATGATTGTTCTCGAAGCGACAAGATCTGTCCTCGTACCAGACGTGCAAGTCCCGGCCATCCAATCAAACTTAACATGATCATAACAACATACAGTCGATATTCAGATGGAAGTTTCCATTCTGATAAAATAGCACCCATAATAATAAGTAATGGTAATCCTGGAATAGACATTAACACGTCTGCAATACGCATAATAATATGGTCTACAATACCGCGATAAAAGCCAGAGATAGCTCCTAATAATGCACCGAGTATGACAGATAATATCATCGAAGCTAAACCAATTGTTAATGAAATTCGTCCCGCTTGCATTAATCGTGTTAAAATATCTCTTCCAAGTTGATCTGTACCAAGCCAATGAGAAAAACTCGGTGGCTTATTAATTTGTGTTACTTGAATTGTTCCAGAAGCATATGGTGAAAAAAATGGTCCAATAAAACAAAATACAAACATAAAAATTAGGATATAAAAACCAAACAATGCTAATTTATTTTTCTTAATTCTAGTAAATGCTTGACCCCATGGTGAAGTCACATTTCGTTTTTCTCTTTTTTTCTTCTTTACTGTTACAATAGACTCCATCTTTCTCCCTCCTTACTTTAATCGAATACGTGGATCGACAATCGCATAAACGATATCTGCCAAAAAGTTTGCGATAATTGTTAGGCAAGAGAGAAACATTGTAAATGCCATTAACACTGTATAATCACGAAAACTCAACGCTTCTAATTGAATACTCCCAATACCTGGCCAATTAAAGATTTGCTCAATAATAATTGCACCGGAGAACAACCCTGGTAATTCAAATGCAAGTAACGTAATCGCTGGTAAAATTGCATTTTTCAATGCATGTTTATAAATGACAACTCTTTCCTTCAACCCTTTAGCACGAGCTGTTCGAATATAATCTTGTCTTACAACCTCAAGCATGCTTGTTCTAAAATAACGAGTTAATGATCCAACACCAAGAAGTGTTAAAATAAATACCGGTAAAATCATGTGCCTTAGCACTTCTAGTATGTACGTAAGACCTGTCGAATTACTTCCTATATCAATCATGCCACCAATCGGTAATAAATGAAAATCAACAGCAAATACCTTAATTAAAAACAAACCAATAAAAAATGATGGAAATGACATCGCTGCAAAGACACCAATTGTAACAAGTCCATCGAACCATGAATGCTGCCTTGTCGCCGAAACAACACCGATAATAAGAGCAATTAACCAAGTAAAAAATAAAGCGGCAACCGCAACAATAAAAGTATTCCAAATAAATTTATTAAGCAATGATGTTACAGGCTCTTGATATTGCAACGAGAAACCAAAATCTCCATGTAACGCATTACCTAACCAATGAAAGTACCTTTCAATAATAGGCTTATTTAATCCATACAGTTCTCTTAACTCTTGCGCTCTTTCTGGCGTCAACTTTGGATTTGAATCCACATAATCCCCCGGCAAGAGAGCGAATAAGAAAAAGATAATAATAGATGTACCAAAAAGTGTAGGAATCATTTGCAGAAACCTACGAATGATATATGTTTTCACCTTTTTGTCTCCCCAATCATATTGACTTAAAAATAGAAGAACACTTTTTCAAGACAGCACACTCTTATAGCTGTATGAAAAAATGTCTTCTATTTTTCCTTACTTATCCTTATTGTTCAATAGATAAAACAGGTAGGTTTGAACTAATGCTATCGTATTTTTCTGGATCAATTCCTTTTACACGTGCATTGTGCGCTGAAATACCTTTACGATAATTTAATAAAATTACTGGTGGATCATCGCTTAGTTCTTTATATAACTCTTTATAAATTGGTTTTCTTTTTTCAATATCAACTGTCTCGATACCTTTTTGAATTAATTCATCTACTTTTGGATTACTATAACCTGCTGAATTATCTGGATGTGTAGATGTAAATTCAGCTACTGCGTCATTTGGATCAGAAAGAATTGGCGTTGCAACAGCAGCTAAATCATAATCAAACTTTCCAAGCTTCGACACAAGAGTATTAAAGTCCATAATTTCCGGATTGAACTCCACACCTAATGCTTTATAGTTCTCTTTTGCAATTGGGATAAATACTTCCTCTTGCTTTCTTCCACTTGCTGCATAATAGCTTAACTTTAATTTCTGGCCATCTTTTTCACGAATACCATCAGATCCAACTTTCCAACCAGCTTCGTCTAACAATTTTTTCGCTTTCTCTAAATTGTATTCATACTGATTTATCCCCTTATCATCATATGCCCATGAAGTCGGTGAAATCGGTATATTTGCAACAGAAGCATTTCCTTGGAAGTTTGTATCTACATATTTTTTACGATCTAATCCATAAATAAGTGCTTGACGTACTTTTTTATCTTTTAAATATGGCTTTTTATTATTCATGTAAACAAATGAGTATGAACTCACTGTTTCAATATTGAAGTTAGCAAAGCCTAGACTTTTTAACTGTTCAATATTGTCATTGTTAGCAGCAAATCCATCATAATCTGTTTCTCCCGTTTGGAATAACTGGAAGCTTGTGTCCGGTGATGTAATTTTATAAATAAAGTTTTTCACTTTAGGCTTGCCAGCATAGTAGTGCTCATTTGCTACAAATCGTACCTCTTGACCTGGAACATATTTTTCAAATTTATAAGGTCCTGCCGCAATTGGCTTACCATATAAATCTTTTAAATAATCTAAACTTGTATTTTGTTTATAATCTTTCCCATAATAAGCTTTAGATAATACTGGTCCACCTAGAGCAGTTAACGCCTGAGAATTTACCTTCTCCGTCGTAATTTCAATTGTTTGTGGGTCAACAACCTTAATTCCTTCAATCGATGTTGCTTTTCCCTCTTTATAATCTTTTCCACCCTTAATTGCATATTGTGAAATATCTGAGCTCCCCTCATAAGCCTTATCGTGTAGCAATGTTAATGTGAATGCTACGTCATCTGCTGTTAACGGTGAACCATCGCTAAATTTTAAATCTTTACGTAAGTGGAACTTGTACTTCAATTGGTCAGAAGATACATCCCATTTCTCTGCAAGCTCTGGAACTGGTTTCCCTTGCTTATCTGTTGATACAAGAGAAGCAAATATAACAGATGTTACGTTACCATCCCATCCATTTTCTTGGAAATATGGTAAGAACACGCCACCAGGTTTTGAAATCCCGACAATAAGCGTATCTTTTCGTTGTTTCGCTTTCTCAGGATTTTTTGACTTGTCTGTCGCTGTAACCTTCTCTATTTTTAAATCTTTTACATCCTGCTGTTTAGCCGGCTCAGTTGAAGCCTTATCCTCCTGTCCCCCACAAGCGGATAACACAAGCGAACTACTCAGTAAGACCGAAAATACCCCAGCCCATTTTTTTGACTTTTTCTTCATTGTCCCCACCCTAACTTTTTTAATAATTACACTTTATGAACTGCTTGCCTAATGTATGCCTTCCAAGCAACATGTTTTATAATCCATCGGAAAAGTCGGTTTTAAATATAAAAAAATAGATGTTTTATGAGGGGTAACAATCTTATTCCGACTTTTCCGGTAGACTTTATGGTTATTAGCTTATATCGTTCATTATATTTTGTCAATTCTTTCTATATAAATATTTCAAGAATTTTTACAAAATTATTGTTGAATCTGTAATTTAGGTAAGCTTAATAATATTCCGTTATAATTATCTTCCTGTAATCCTTGTATTCTCGCATTATGTGCAGATACAATTTTACTATTATTTAAGAATATAACTGGCGGATCTTCACTAAGTTCTTGATACAGTTTCTTATAAATCTCTTTTCTTTTTTCAATGTCTAATGTTTGCAACGCCTCTGTTGCCAATTCATCTACTTTCGGATTATGATATCCATCATAATTTCGCTTACTTATTGAAACGAATTCTTCAATTGTTCCACTCGGATCATCAATCATTGGCGTAGATACCATCGCTAAGTCGTAATCTCCCTTAATTACTTTTGAAATCATCGTATTAAAGTCCATATATTCAGGGTTAAAGTCTACACCAAGCTTTTTATAATCTTCTTCCATAACCGGGATCATGACATCATGGATTTTACTTGCTGATGAAGCAAAGTAACTTACTTTCAATTTTTGACCATCTTTTTCACGGATTCCATCCGTGCCTTCTTTCCACCCAGCCTCATCAAGTAATTTTTTCGCCTTATTTAAATTATACTCATACTTATTAATACCTTCTTCTGTATACGCCCAAGAAACAGGAGTAATCGGTACATTAACGAGTGAAGCATATCCTTGGAAGTATGTATCAATCACTTTTTGGCGCTCTAATCCGTAAATGAATGCTTGGCGGACACGCTTATCTTTAAAGTACGGTTTCTTATAATTCATTTTAATATAGCCGTAAGAACTTCCCGTATACACATTAATATTTGCGAACCCCAATCCTTTTAACTGTTCAACCGTTTCCTCATTTGTTTGAAAACCATCATAATCTACTTCACCTGTTTGAAATTGCTGAAGCTTCGTATCACCTTTTGTAATTTTATAAATAAAATGTTCAATCTTTGGTTTTCCTTCAAAATAATTTTCATTTGCAACAAAACGAACTTCCTGCCCCGGAATATATTTATCTAATTTGTACGCCCCTGCCCCCATTGGCTTTCCGTATAACTCTTTTAAATACTCTAAATGCCCTTGCTTATATTCCTTACCATAATAAGCTTTTGATATAACTTCTCCACCTATCAGAGACAATGTTTGTGCATTTACCTTTTCTGTCGTAATTTGAATCGTTTTCGGATCAACAACTTGAATACCTTCAATTGTATTTGCTTTTCCTTCTTTATAAGCTTGACCACCTTTAATCGCAGTCTGGCTTATATCTGTTGCTCCGCTATAAGTTGGGTCATGTAATAGCGTTAATGTAAACGCCACATCATCTGCTGTTAATGGCGAACCATCACTAAATTTCAAATCGTCTTTTAAATGAAACGTATATGTAAGTTGATCAGTAGAAATATCCCATTTCTTCGCAAGAATCGGGATTGGTTTCCCTTCCTTACCTAATCCTACTAGCGGTGCAAAAATGGCTTGCGTTATATTACCATCCCAGCCATTTTCCATAAAGTGCGGCAGGAAGATTCCTCCTGGACTTGGCATTCCAATTACAAAGGTATCTTTTCGTTCTTTTGCTTTTGCCGGACTTTTTGATTTGTCACTTGCTTCAATAAATTCATCTTTTACTTTTGGTACGCTTGCCTTTTCATTTGTACTCGCTTCTTCTTGACCACATCCTGCAAGTAGTACAGAAGTACTCAAGAAAGTGGCAAGCAAGCCTGTAAATACCTTTTTCACATTCCTCACCCTTACTTTATAATTTTTGCCGATGCAACGAAGTTAGCCCCCTTCCTGTAACTATCTTTATTTTACCCATAAAAATACTATGGATTGATTTCAAGATTATTCCTTTCTTTCTATTGTGTCAATCATTCCTTTTTACAATAAAGAAATAATAAAAAGGAATTCTATTATTTGCTAGACAGGCATAGGATAATAACAACTTATCAAAAAGGGGGCGAAAATATGGACAAACTATTCCAATATGTCTTGCACTATGTTGCATTGACACTCATGATAGTTGGGGCATTGCTACTATTCCCGTTCTTCCCAAAGTTCGTCCTCTTTTTAGCATTTTTATTTATGCTCGGAATTGCAATCACTATTTCTATAGGGGAAGACGATACACAAAAAGAAAGCAGGGTTCAGCGGGCGAAGCTGTAGACTCTGCTTTCTTTTTTTCAATCATAACGGATTCTTTTTAAACCAATTACAAAGAATACACCAGCAAATAAAATGAGTACACCAACATACCCTGCTATATCTAGCAATGTGCCTCCCCTTGCAATTAATTCTGTAAATCCACGCATTGCCCAAGTTTGTGGAACAAAATTTGCTACCTGTTGCATCCATTCCGGTTCTATTTCAATTGGCCAATACAGCCCACTAATCATGCACGTTGAAATCACAACGATATTACCTAAAGCTGATTGTTGCTCAGTTGTTTTCACAATACTTGCTAATAATAATGCTAAACCAATTACCGCTAACAACAACGCTGAAACAAGTATGATAATTCCTAATAAACTTCCCCACTGAACACCGAACAAAACATTCGTTAACAACATTAAAATCCCAAACTGAATCCACCCAATTAAAAAGAAAGAAAGTATATATCCCCCAAGTATTTGAGCCTTTGAAACGGGAGCCCCTAATAACCGATACCAAACGCCAAGCTGTCTTGATTTTAAAATCGTGCCCGTTGCACTTAGCATCACAATCATTACAAACAGAATAGAAAATCCTGCAGATCGCCCTGATACGTTATTCAACTTTATCTCCCCAGAGACAATTGATTCCTTTTGAAGCGAAACTGGTTCTGCCTTTGTATGGATCGTTTCATACAGCTTCTCCCAAGACGTTCCTCCTCTTTTCTCCACATCCCTTGCTGCTGCTACTTCTATTTTCATCTTTTTCATTGCGCTTTGTAACACTTGTTCTACAGATGCTCCTCCTGTAAAATCAGCGCTTGATTGGAATTTAACCTTCTCTATCTTCCCGTCTGCCATACTCTTTTGAAATTCTTTTGGGATTATCACAATACCCGAGGACTTTTTATTTTCGATTTTCTGTTTTGCTTCTTCGTATGTTACCTTTTCTATAGAAACTAAATCACTTTTCTCTATTTCTTTATAGTAGGAGTTAGATAATATAGACCCATCTTGGTCAACTAAACTAATATTTACTTTTTCGTTTCCACTTCCACCTAAAAGCCCACCAAAAATAAGTGTAAAAATAATCGGCATTCCAAACATTACTATATAGCTCTGTGGCTTAATTAAAATTTGTTTTAATTCGAGCCAGCAAAGCGCCCAAACTTTCTTCATTGATTCTCCTCCTATCTTGCTTGCAAACGAAATGTTCCGATAATAACAGAAACAACACCTGCAATAGATAAACTTAAGATAACTGGAAGTAACGCATACCAAGATGTATCTAACATAATGTTTAAGAAACTTGTAAGTGCCCATTTATTCGGAGCGATGCCAGCAATTGTTTGAAGAGTATCCGGAAATACATAGATTGGTAACATTGATCCTCCTAATATGGCTAACAACTGAATTCCAATGCCACCCATTAAATCCGCTGTTTTTTCTTCATGAATAAATGCCGCGATAAGCATAGATAAACCAGAAACACAAATCGCATACGCAATTCCTAATACCGCAATTTGTGAAACATCTTCACCCCAATTCACATGAAATGCGTAATGGGTAGCAACTACAAATACCCCAAATTGTATACAAGCAAATAGTAATGTGCCAAAAAATTTACCTAATAAAATAGCAAAAGAGCTTGTCGGTGTGCTTAATAGTCTCGCTAATGTTTCTGTTCGTTGCTCTGTTATAATCGATTTTGCTCCTACTGTTATGTTAAATAATAAAAACATGACTAACATCGCAGCAGCATAATATTGCATCGCAGTCACTGTTTTTTTACCGATTGTTCCTTTTTCAACTCCATCGGTATTGGACGTCGCCACTGTTTGCAAATTCGTACTTATCTCTTTTGCAACCTGTTCTATACTCCCGGGCTGTAATTTTGCAACATCTGTTACGACAGTCTTAGTAGAAATAGCAATTGTTTGTGCACGATCTGTAAAAGAACGAATGAATGATTCAGCAATTTTTGTTTGTATATCTTTTGATGGATCAGTAATCAATTTCACTTCTTTTAATCTTCCATCCTTTATATGCTCGCTCCAACCGCTTGGAATTATAATCCCTACATCAACCTTCTGTTTCTTTAGCAGATTCTCTAACTCTTTTTGCGAGGCTACAATTTCTATTTTCACATCGTCTTTTATTTCTTTTGAATGTAATATATCCTTTTGAAATATATCAGCAAAATCATCTGTATCTTCTTGATAGTAACCAATTACCGTTTTCGGTAACCCTCCGTTATCAAATATGTTACTTAGTGCTGATCCTAAAATAGCTGTTAATAGAAGTGGCATAAGTAACATCATCATAAATCCACGCCGATCTATGAAACGAATTTTTAAATCTTTCCATGCAATAATAAAACTTTTCATAAGCTTATAACCTCCTCAATCACGAAGTGAACGTCCTGTTAACTGTAAAAAAAGAGCTTCTAAATTTGGTTCTTGTACTTCAAGCTTTAAAATTTGTGCCTGATTTTCTACAACTACCGAAACAACAGTACCAACAGCTTCCCCGTTCTTCAGTCCAATATCAAGAGTATTTGTTTTCTCATCAACGACAACTCGTTCTACAGTGGGAATTGTCTTTACACTCTTCAATAGCTCCTGGGTAAAGCAATTTAATTGCACCTTCACCATAAAACCATCTGCTAGACGGTTGCATAATTCCCTTTTCGTTCCTAATGCAATTACTTTTCCATGATCTACAATCGCAATCCGTTCACATAAATACTCCACTTCTTCCATGTAATGACTTGTATAAATGACGGTCATACCTTTTTCATTTAATCCCTTTACCGTTTCTAAAATATGATTTCGCGATTGCGGGTCAATCCCAACTGTCGGCTCATCCATAATTAATAGCTCTGGTTCATGCATTAATGCTGCACCAATATTAATGCGGCGTTTCATGCCCCCTGAAAATGTTTCAATTTTATCTTTTGCACGATCTTGTAACCCTACATATACTAATACTTCATCGGCTCTTTTCCTTGCAACAGCCCCGCTTAACCCATACATTTTCCCCCAAAAGATTAAATTTTCTTTCGCTGAAAGTGTAGGATATAAAGCAATATCTTGAGGAACGATTCCGATTTTCCTTTTTGCATCTAATGGATATTCTTTTACAGATCTCCCTCCAACTTTAATATCACCACCATCATATGGAATCAGCCCACAAATCATTGATATCGTCGTCGACTTTCCTGCACCATTTGGACCAAGCAAGCCAAATGTTTCTCCCTTCTTCACTTCAAAAAATACATTCTTTACAACTTCTTTCTTCCCAAACGATTTTGTAATATGATCTACGACTAACATGTCGATTCAGCCCCTTTGCATTCGTCTTCACTCTCATTTTAAAAAAATATCCTCTTTCTTCCATCACCCTTAAGATAGAAATATAAAATAAAAAAAGCAGCATCATTTGCTACTTTTTCGTTCTTCTCTATGCTAAAAGTCATGTGTATGTTGTAATACCGTATCTCACCGCGTATATAGCTGCTTGTGTCCGATCTCTTAGCTCAAGCTTACTAATTACATTAGACACATGATTTTTTACAGTTCCCTCTGTAATAAACAACTTTTCTGCAATTTCTTTATTGTTTAATCCAAATCCAAGCTCCCTTAATACATCTATTTCACGCTCTGTTAATTGTTCCATTTGCTTTGGCTGATTCTGCTCTGATATATCCATTACTTTTGTTCTTTTTAATTCCTTCACAATTTGAGCAGTTATATCTTGTGGAAGAACAGCTCCGCCTCCATGGACTGTTAATATTGCCTGAACAATTACATCTGTCTCCATATCCTTTAATAAATAACCACTTGCTCCTTGTTCCAAAGCTTCAAAAATAAGTTCACTATCATTAAATGTCGTCAGCATAAGAACTTTCATATTGGGAAACCTTTCCCTTATAAGACGAGTTCCTTCAACTCCATTGGTACGAGACATACGAATATCCATTAAAATAATTTCAGGTTGTAATTGTTCTGCTCTTTGAACTACTTCATCCCCATCATTCGCAGTTCCTACCACTTCAAGTTCTGGGCGTAGATTTAATAACATTGCTAAACCATCCCGAATCAGTGACTGATCATCAACGATCATAATACGAATCATATCGTTCCTCCTATTACCCACAATTTCTCCTTAAGTGGGAATTCAACCTTTAATCGAAATCCCTTTTCACTTTCACTCTCAAATCGAATCATTCCACCATGTTCCTCTACGCGCTCTTTCATATTCATTAATCCAAAACCAGGACTCACTTCATTTACACCGATGCCATTATCAGAGATCGATAATATCACTTTTTCATCTAGACAAGATAACTTTACTTCACATAAACTAGCTTTCCCATGGCGTTTCGCGTTCGTTAATGACTCTTGCATAGTACGTAACAATGTAGGTTGCAATGACAACGGAATGATAATTGGGTCACCTTGTAAATGAAAAGTTACTTGTACTTTTGTTACTTTTGAAAAGTCTTGGATCATTTCTTTCATACTTTCTATTATATTTCCTACATTTTTTTCTTCCTTCAATGCACGGACTGAAGCTCTTACCTCTTGAAGGGACTTTCTAGCTAATTCATGACATGTATGTAACACTTCTTCCGTAATATCTGACTTTTGCTTCCATAAAGCCTCCGCTAGCTGTAACTGAACAAGCAATGCCGTCATATTATGACCGACTGTATCATGAATTTCTCGGGCAATATCGTTCCTCTCTCGAACTGTAGTTAATTCCTCTACTTCTTTTGCATAAAGCTGCAACTGTTCATGCGCTTCTTTTAGAGCTGTATGTGATAATGCCAATTTTTCATATTGATCATCAACAGTTTGGCGAGCTACTGTAAGTTTTTTAATTAAGTTTCCCGCTAAAGCACTGAAGACAATGAACATAAAATTAATAGCATTTTCCCAACCCCTTATCTCTCCAACATCCCAATATGTATATAGTAAAATAGCAAACCAACATACAAAGAAAAAACTCACAAAAAAATATACAACTATTTTCCGCTGTACATTTATAAATAATCCTACTGCATCAATTCCAAATATAATTAAATATAAAGATGTTTCTGGAAATAAAAACCCTAACAGAGCTGTAATTACTCCATTTGAAAGTAATATATATATATCACGCCGCTTTCCTTGATGTGGTTGCATAAGTAAAATATGATTTACAATGTAAACAAATAATGAAAAACCAACAAAGATTTTCAAATCTACTGTTTCACGTGAAACATAAATCATATATACAATGCAAATAATAACAATCGTAATGATACGCGCATACCCTAACATACAATTCTCCTCACATTTTGAAATATTATTTTCAATCACACTAACTTTTTTATAAAGTGAAACTTTAATCAGCCCTCACCAATTGGGCTGTTACGGGCAGTTTATAGTTTATCTCCCACCTACCTTCTTTAGAAAAGCGGAAGCAGCTCGCTCAGAATCGTAGGACGCCCGCGCCCCTGGCAGAGAGGCGCTTTTTGCCTCGTCCGAGGGGGCGGAACGACCGGAGATTCTAGCTGCTAGAGTTGGACAATGCTTTCGCCGAATTTTGAGGTGGGAGTATTACTGCTCGTTAATGCGGGGTAAACTGTTCTCATAATATAACAACAAGAAAATTATACCATTTACACCTCAATTTAATAAAACAAGTCACCCCCACATATGTTGAGAGGATGACTCGTTTTTTCATCTATTCCATCATACTATCTAATCGATTATATAATTCCGCCCGTAATCGTTCTTTTTCTGTCTTCTCTTTGTATAACTGTTCCAATACTTCAACCTCACTTGTTTCTTCCATTATACACTCCAGTCCATATATCTCTTCTTCTATATGCACAAGCTTATTTTCAAGTTCGGCTATACCACTAAATTCTTTCTCTTTTACTCTTACATTCATTCCTTTAATTTTTGGAGTCCTTTGTTGTTTCACTTCTTCTTTCTCTATTCTTTCTGCCCATTTCTGACGTGCCCAAGCATAATTCCCCGCAAATTCAAATAATCTATGTTCATCAATCCAATACGTTTTCTCAAATAACTTATTTAAAAAATAACGGTCATGTGAAACAGCAAGGATTGTTCCATTATATTGTTCGATTGCTTCTTCTAGCACTTCCCTTGATTCGATATCAAGGTGATTTGTAGGTTCGTCTAACACAAGGAAATTTATATCTTGATACATAAGTTGTGCCAAACGCAATCTCATCCGTTCACCACCACTAAGCTGATTGACCTTTTTAAAAACGGCTGGACCATAAAATAAAAAGCGAGCTAATATATGGCGAGCTTCTCCTTCACTTACAGCTACATATTCTCTAAATTCTTCTAACACATTACATTTCACATTCCCATATGCATGCTGCGATAAATAACCAACTTTCACACCACTACCAATTCGAATCTCGCCAGTATCCGGTTTCATTTCCTCTAACAATAGCTTTAATAATGTTGTTTTTCCTGTACCGTTACGTCCAACAATAGCAGCGCGCTCTTGAAAACGAACATGTAAATTTACTTTTTGGAATAAAGTACGATTAGCAAAACCTTTGCTAACTTCCTTCATTACAACAACATCTTTCCCACTTCTCTCTTGTCCTTCAAATTGGAGCCCCATCTGTTTTCTTTCTAAAATCGGCTTTTTTAACTTTTCCATTCTTTCTAATGCACGTTCCATATTTCTTGCTCTCTTATGCAACCCTTCATTCGGAGGATTCGCTTGATTCGCCCATTCTCTTAAACGCTTAATTGCTTCCTTCATTTTCTTTATTTTCTTTTGCTGTTCTTGATAAGATTGAAACTCTTGCAGCAGTCTTTCTTCCTTCTCTTTCACAAACTGCGAGTAATTCGTATGATAGACATGAAGTTCTCCGTCTTCTAAATCAAAAATTTTCGTAACAACTTCATCAAGAAAATAACGATCATGCGAAATGACAACAACTGTTCCTATATACTCTTTTAAAAATTGTTCAAGCCACTCCACTGCAAATAAATCTAAATGATTCGTTGGTTCATCTAACAGCAATAAATCTGGTTTCTGCAATAACATATAGGCCAAACTCACCTTTGTTTGTTCTCCACCACTTAACTGCGTAAAAATTCGTGGAAATAGCTCCTTCACTTGTAAACCATTTGCTACCTTCATGATATTCGCTTCTATTTCATAGCCGCCCAAGAACGCGAATTGTTCCTGTACCGCTCCATATTTCTCCATCAATTTTTGTAAATCAGCTGGTTCTTGTTCCTTCGTCATACGTTTCTCTAAACGACGCATTTCTATTTCTAATTCTTTCTCTTTTACAAAAGCAGCGCTTAATACATCATATACAGTCATTTCATCAGCGAACTTCGGAATTTGTGCTACGTGACCAATACGGGTTCCTTTCTTCATATGAATAGCACCCGCATCTACGTTCTCAGTTCCTGTTAACAATTGAAAAATCGTCGTCTTTCCGCTACCATTTCGGCCAACTAATCCAATTCGTTCACCAGTCTTAATTTCAAGTGATATATTTTCAAATATGATGTTTCCACCAAAAGATTTCGTTATATTGTTTACACTACAAATTGTCATTTTCCGTACTCCTTTCAACGTAAAAAAAACCATGAGGAAAGAAACTTTCCCCATGGTTTTTGGCATAGAAAAAGGAAGCAAAATAGCCTCCCTTTTCACACGTTTATAAAATGGGTGAAGAGATTTCTATCGTTCAATAGCTACTATGCAATTGCTAAAAAAGGGCATACGTATCCCGTTAGCAACCACATCATGAAAAATCGCACGACAAAAATAAATAAAATCTAAAAATTTTGCGCGCGCAGCTAAAGAACGTTTCATCTCATTCACTCCTTTCGTACGAAATTTAATACTTACTTCTATATTATACTGCCCCATTCCATGTTTGAATAGTCATTTTTCTGAAAATAATGAAGATAGACTAAACATTTCAACAAATGACATCCAATCTTACAAAACTGTTATGTTCACGTAATGGAAAGCGATAGTACGAAACGGTGCCTCCCTTTACAATAAAGATGTAAACAAGAGATAAACAAAAGGAGGAACCAATCATGATGAAAGAAATCGTAAAAGCAATCTTCGAAACGTTAGTGAACGGACAAGCAGTGGTAAAAGAACTAAACCAACTATAAAAGGAGGAATAAAAATGATGAACATGGTAAAAATGCTTCTCCACGCTTTAATTGATGCAAAAGCAGTTAGCCAAGAATTAAATGAAAAGTAAAAAGGGGTAAAGGAATATGAAGAAAGCTATTATTACAATCGCAAGCACAATTGTCACTCTGTACACACTAAAAAATAGAAAAAAGAAACAGAATGAAAATAATCTATATTATCCATACACATTATTACAGAAAAAATAAAAGACAAGATACCCTCATGCAACTAGGATATCTTGTCTTTTGTTTTTTTGTTGTTCCTTCTCCTCTTCTCACGATACAGGATTTCTCTTCTCCTTTCACGAATATAGTAAACGGGAATTTTACATACATTTTCAAAGGGGCATATACGAATGGATACACAACAACTTTATTTTTTAAATGATATTAGCAAACAAAAACCAGAAAGCATTCACAACAAAAATACCGCTTGTCCTTTTTGCGATAGAGATAGTCTTACTGATATTTTAGAAACAGAAGGTTCTATTATTTGGTTAAAAAATAAATTTCCAACACTGAAAGATACATTCCAAACCGTTCTTATTGAAACAGATAATTGTGATGATCATATTGCAACCTATACACAAGAGCATATGCAGAAATTAATTCATTTCTCAATTAAACATTGGCTCGCATTAGAGAATAGTAATGAATTTACTTCTGTTATTTTATATAAAAATCACGGTCCATTTTCAGGCGGGAGCTTGCATCATGCACATATGCAAATTATCGGAATGAAATATGTAGACTACTTGGAAAATATCGCACCTGAAAACTTTCAAGGTGTAATTGTTGAAAGAGATGAACAGATTGAACTCAATATTTCTACACGACCAATTATCGGATTTACGGAATTTAACATCGTCATTAAAAACATCAAAGCCATCGACATAATGGCACATTATATTCAGCAAACTGTGCGTTATGTACTCACAGACTTTCACAAAGGGTGCAGCAGCTATAATTTATTCTTCTATCACCTTGATGAAAAAATTATTTGTAAGGTGGTTCCACGCTTTGTCGTTTCACCATTATATGTCGGATATAAAATCCCTCAAGTTTCTACAAAGCTAGAAGATGTAAAGCAACAACTCGAACAATACTTTATAAATAAAGGTGAGGAAAATAGAACTTTTTCTAATAAAAAAATAGAGTAGGTGCGAGGCCCCTACTCTTTCATTATCCCTTTATTTCGATAGTACACGTCCTCTAGCCCAACGTTATACTTCATATTTTTATCTGTCCACTCAGGTCCTAAATTACCTGGCCATCCAGATGTATTTGCTATATATTTTAGTAATTGGAAATCAGTCAAACCTTTTTCCATACCTCTTTTATACCCTTTCATTAAATGAGGCATGGCAATTTGAGCATTTGTCCGTGGATCTTTCAATTGATCGTCCGTTAAGTGATCAGGAGCAAGCCCCCCACCTCGATGTAACTGAAACAATCCAAAAGAAGTACCATTGTCCCCAATACTTCGTGGATTCAAACGACTTTCATGCTCGGCAATTGTAAGAGGTATCCATTCTGGAAGATTTACTTTTTTTGCTTCTTCAATAATAATTTGTTTCATTTGTTTAGCTTCCTCTGAATCAACATAACTTACTTGATTCTTCGATCTTTCCATTCCTTCAGACTCTCCTTGGAAATACAAATACATCCCAAGAACAACTAAAAATCCTACAAAGAATTTTTTCACTACTTCTACCTCTTTCTCTGCTGAAATTTTTCCCCTTTCAGCCTTTCCTTACAATCACCTGCATTCTATTACTCTTCAATCATACCAGACAATTATCTACCTTCACATCATTCTTGAGACTGATTTTCTAAGAAATAAACCGTGAAACATAATAAGGAATGTAACATTCTTTCATGTGTAATTTCTTCCAATCTCTATTTCAAATGGATTCCCTCTGCCCCTTTATATATAATTAATTGAATTCTATTTACAGAATAGGAGACTGACCATATGAAAAGAAAGTTATTAATCTTTCTCACTATTTTACTACTCGTTCCTATCCATACTTCTGCTCAAATAACAAAAGTACCAAAAGTACTAGTTTTATATAGCACAGAAAACGGACAAGTTACAAATAATATTCAAATTTTAAATACGCTACTCGGACACTTTACAGGTGATGTGACACTGAAAAATGCAAATCAATCAATGGAACACATCGCACAATCCTCTTATACACATGTCATTTACATAGGAGAGAAAAGGGAACACTTGCCCGATGGAGCAAAACAATTTTTAGAAAGCTTTTCTGGTCCCTTATTATTTCTTGGACAGAATATAGAACAGTTCTCAAGCCGCTTTTCTTTTATTACACTTAAGGAAGAGCAAGTACAAATCCGGAACTTGCAATACCCTACACGTCATTTCAAAAACAGCTTGCATGAAGAGCGTTTGATTCAACAATTTGATACAACGGGAGAACCTCCAATTGCATATGCAATTGGTTCAAACGGTACATATCCCTTTATCGTCAAACAAAATCAATCATACTACGTAGCAACATCCCAACTTTTTGATTGGACATCTCATTATGTTGGCGAAATGCTTTTTTCTTACTTTGGCCAACAGCCAGAAACTAGTAAACATCGTGCTTATTTACGCTTAGAAGATGTACACCCAGCAGCTGATCCGAAACAATTACAAACAATCGCTGAATTATTGAAGGAAAAGAATATACCTTATATGATTGCTGTCATCCCAGTATATAAAGATCCAAACACAGGGAAAACAATACATTTCCAAGATAAACCTGAGTTATTAGATGTGTTACGTTTTATGCAGAATAATGGTGGTTCTATTATTATGCATGGTTATACACACCAATTTTATGATAGTGAAACCGGAGAAGGATTTGAATTTTGGGATATAAAAACGGATCAACCTATCCGTTATCCGAATCATGAAATGCCAAAAACAATACGGGATTTCAAGTCAAAGGAAGCTTATGACAAATACATGAAAAATGCTAAAAATTTCGAAGAAGCTTATATAACAGAACGAATCGAAAAAGGAATTGAAGAGCTCACATTAGCTAAATTATACCCGCTCGCTTTTGAAGCACCGCACTATGCGATATCACAAAAGGGATATGAAATCTTATCGCGTTACTTTTCAACTTATGTAGGCCAATTACAGTTAGAGGATACAACATGGAAAGCTATGCACGCTCCAGCCTTTCCCAGTAAGCCATCCTTTTTACATGGAATGAATCTACTTCCTGAAACTGTCGGATTCATAGAACCTAATCAGCCCCATGCAGCTTCTAAGATGAAGGAACATGCCTTATCGGTCACAAAACTATCAGATGGTATCATTGGTGCCTTTTATCATCCATACTTAGGTGTCAAACCTTTCAAGGAACTATTAAATGAGCTAGAAACGATTCCAAATATAGAATGGATCGATTTACAAAGAGAATCAAATGAAGTGAAGATGAAAGATATCCATATTACCTCTAATAAAGATGGTATCCATATTGATAAACCTTTTTCCTTAAGTGACACGATTGAACCTCTGAAAAAGTATGGTTTTTTCCTCATACTTGGCATCATCATGATTGTATTTCTTTTATTAGTACGACGGGCAAAGCGACTCGAATCATAAAGTGAAACTTTAATCAGTAGGGGGTTCTTCATCCTCCGTTGATTATTAGCCCTCACCAATCGGACTTTTACGGGATAAAAAATACCAAGCACAAATTTGTGCTTGGTATTTTTTTATTCTAAATCAAAACGAGGAATGTTATCTACTACCCATTGCTTATTTTCATAGATAAACTCTATTTCTACTTCTTTTTTCGCATCTTCATAATCATTATATGTTTCTGCCGTTGTCAAGATTTTTCCTTCTTTTAGCTTAGCAGAAATAATTTTTGTATATTTCGTACCCGCTCCCGATCCTAGATCTCCAACCACATAATGCATTTTTCCACCTATTTCTTTCACATATTCACTTTTCATATACTTCGTAATAAAATCTGTTGAGAAATAAGTAGCTAATGATGTCTCTAATGCTGCCTTCGTATTATATGCAGGAGGTGTTAATTCTCCATATGAAAAACGGTCTATTGGTTTCGTATTCTCTGGTGATGCTGAAACTGAAATTTTAATAATTTCTTGCTGAGCGTTAACTACCTTTTGTAGTAGTACATTATTAGATGGCTTTTTCTCTTGCTTTTCATTTGATTTTTTTGTATCAAGATTTAGAATTAGACCATTATCTGTATACAAATACATATCACCGTCTATAAAGTATAAATAAGATTTAGATGGTTCAACAACTCCATCATAAATTTGCTTTTCATTGCCACCAGTAATTTTCCGCTTATAGACACCGTCTTTTTTTAAGTAATAGAAGAAATCTCCTTTTATATTCATCTTTAAAGCATCTTTTATTTCTAATGTCTCTTTATTTTGTTGAATATCTAACTCATATATACCATTATCTCTTTTTTGATTATCTAAACTTAGCGAAAAATCTACAATTGCATACAATTTGTCTTTATTGTATGTACCACTGGATATTTCTGCAAAACTTTCCTTTGACCAAGTTTTGTCACCTTTACTTACTTGTGTGCCACGAAATTTATTCCAGTACACAATACTATCATCGATTGTTTCAGCCCAACCAGATGTTTTAATCGGTGACTCTTCTGCTTGTCCTGTTTTCAAATCCTTTTTTACAATTCCTACAATATCAAATCCACCATGTTCAGAATACTTTTTCTGATAGAACAACGATTGATCCTTTACGTAAACATAATTTGTATTTGTTTTCAGTGTATCTAGTTTTTTTGTAGAAATATCATACTTCATTAAAGAAGGCATTACATTTGTATTTGTATTTTTGTCCTGATCCCAATGGATAAAATATAAAATCTTATCTTTTATATTTATATAAGAAGCATTTACCCCTTTTACAATATGCTCTGATGTTTGAAACTTATCTTTCGTACGATAAATGCCCCCCGTGTTTTTATTACCATTTACCGCATAATACACCCAGCCATCACTATCTGCCATTTTTCCCTCATTAGAGATATTGCCAACTACATTTCCCCTTTTCTCATTTTCTTTCATTTGTTCTTTTACTACTGAATCAATTTGTTCTTCTTTTGTTTCTTGCCCCATACTTGTAGTCGAAGTTTTCTTCTCTGTTCCACATCCTAATACAGAAATTGACATGGCTGCCGTCATAATAGTAGCCGCTATTTTTTTATATACTCTCCCCACTCTTTTTCCCCTTTCCTTTTATTAAAACATCGATGTATATAATAAATTATAGAAAACCAAGAAATTTATATCCATATATTTCAAACAAAAAGGTAGAGGCTTTTCTTTACCTCTACCTTTTCCCATAAAATTGAACTGTATTTTGATATATTTGCTCTGCAACCTTAGCTATAGAAATATTTTTTATCAAGCTAATTTCTTTTAACACATCTTCAATCATATACGGATGTGTCATAATACCTGATTGAAATTCCCAAGGTCCATCAGTTTCTACCATCATATATTCTAGTGGATAGAACGATACGATTTTTCTAATTTTCTCCTTCTGTAAAACATCCGGTGTAATTGAAATGTAGTATCCGTTTTGAATCATGCGCTCCATCGTTTCTTTACTTCCCTTAAACCAATGAAAATGTGCACGTGCAATCTTATACTGCTCAAGTAGATCACATACAATGTCAGCATCTTCATAAACTGCATGTAGCACAATTGGTAAGTCGTACCTTTTTGCTAAATCCACAAATTTCTCTAATATTTCCATATAAGGCTCTATTACAATACCTTTCTTTTCTTGATGTAAATAATACGGTAAGCCCACCTCACCTATCGCAACAAGCTGTTCTACATTTGCTTCAATTAACTTATAAATTTCTTCGCATTCTTTTTTGTTAATTTCCTGCTCTGGATGAAATCCAAGTGCCGGATATACAAATGTATGTTGCCCCGCTAAAGACAGTGTTTGTTGACAAGAACGATAGTTCATGGACACCGAAATCAATCCAGCAATCTCAGTACTTCTTTTCACATCATCAATGAGTTTCATTTGCTCTTTATGCTTATATTGATCCAAATGGATATGACTATCAATCCACTTCATTTCTGTCACCTCTCTTATCTATATAAATCCAATTTGATTTTTCAACATATAAATTACGGCTATGAAAAATAAAAAGAGACTTCCACTCATTTCCTCCTTCTGTTTTCACATGGCATGGGACTAAAAAAGGAACTGACCACTTCTATCCACTGGCGGATCCTCTCTACCATCTAAAAAGAATGGTTTTATGTCGTTTTTCCAATCCTTATTTATATATTTTAATGCACTGCTCCAAATTAAGGACAATAAAAAAACAAGAAGGAATCACCTTCTTGTTTCATCATCTATATTATTTAACAATTAAATTTGTAATGATATCAAAAAGTCCAATACATATGGCAGCAACAGTAAAGTAGCTACAGAAATCTTTTACTTGAAACTTAACTACTTCTTCTTTTCGCATCCCATTCTTCTCCCTTCGCAGTCTCTCCCTAATTTCTTATCTTTTTTTATTATGCAAAAAATATGACAAACAAGCCATCGAATTAACTTACGTAAATCTTACAATGTTGTAAGGTTTAAAAAAATAGCCTCATCTCATAAAGAGAAGAGACCTATTCAATCATTAGTTGGTTTTCAAACATTCATCATCATTTCAGACAGAAAGTTGTATGTTCAAACTTTCTACTTGTATTGTAATAGAATTCGTAAATGCAAACTATCGAATTACCTTACATGTACCTTACAATATTGTCATGAACAATATCACTTTTAACAAATTAACTATAATCGTAAATTTCTATTTTTAAATTTATATATAATAAAAAACACTGTAACATACTCAATGTGACAGTGCTTTACAATAACTTTACCTCATCAACAAAAGCTTACTTCTTGCCTGCACAGGAATACTTTGAGCATCTATCTCTACGAACGATTCACCATAACGTCCTTTTGCGAAAATCTTCAAAGGTTCATCTCTCTTTAACATATGTTTTACAGTTTTCTTTATCTTTTGTTTTCTTCCTTTTTCATCGTAAGCGACAAATTCATATTCATACCAATCATTACCAACATGCTGACCAATACCATTTACAATCGTATAATATTCTTTCGTTTTATAAAATGGATTATATTTATCAATTACTGGTCCAAGCTTTGTTGGTAATAGTAGTATAATTACTACTACCGCCGCAATTACAGTAGCTATTACTCTCTTTTTTATTCTTCCCCGCCTCAAGGTAGCTTCCTCCTCCACACAATTATGTGTAGTTTTCTATAAACTTATTTTAAAGAGAATCCTTTCATTCTGCTATTGATTCCTATTACATTTCCCTTACATTTTTGTAAGAATCCAAGTGGAATTTTATATGATTTTTAACAATTTGTGAACCCTCCAAAACTGTGATAAACATCACACTCTCTATTTTCTAAAGGTTTTATAATACAAATATAAAAATTTGTTAAACATTTCACATTTAAGAGGGGAAATGAATATGAAAAAACGTTTAGTCATGGTCGGGAATGGTATGGCTGGTATACGCTGCATCGAAGAAATTTTAAAGCAAGATCCAGAGCTTTATAATATTACTATTTTTGGTGATGAACCTCATCCAAACTACAACCGCATTATGTTATCTCACGTCTTACAAGGAAAAACAAACATCCAAGATATCATTATGAACGAATACAGTTGGTACGAAGAAAATGACATTACGCTGTATACAAATGAAAAAGTAATAAATATTGATCGGGAAGAACAAGTCATTGTTACAGAAAAGAACCGTATTGTTATGTACGACAAGCTTATTATCGCAACAGGTTCTAGCGCATTTATCTTACCTGTTGAAGGTTCACAGCTTCCAGGTGTAACAGGCTTTCGTACAATTGAAGATACACAATTTATGATAGATACTGCTAAGCAATATAAAAAAGCTGTTGTCATCGGCGGAGGATTGCTTGGTTTAGAGGCCGCACGAGGGCTTATTGATTTAGGAATGGACGTACATGTTGTCCACTTAATGCCTTATTTAATGGAGCAACAACTCGACGCCAAAGCTGCTTCATTACTACGTGAAGATTTAGAAGCACAAGGCATGAAGTTTCTTATGGAAAAGAAAACAGTGAAAATTCTTGGTACTGACCATGTTGAAGGTATTCAATTTGAAGATGGCAGTGTTGCAGAATGCGACTTAATTGTAATGGCTGTTGGGATACGTCCAAATACACAGGTAGCTAAAGATGCTGGTTTACTTGTGAACCGCGGCATCGTTACAAATGACTATATGCAAACAGATGATGAATCCATCTATGCAGTTGGCGAATGTGCCGAGCATGACGGTATTGCCTATGGTCTTGTCGCTCCTTTATACGAACAAGGTGCCATACTGGCAAAACATATAACGAACTCACAAACAGATGGGTATACAGGTAGTATTGTCGGCACACAACTTAAAGTTGCAGGATGCGATTTATTCTCTGCCGGACAAATTTATGAAGATGATAAAACAAAAGCAATCTCAATTTTTAATGAGTGTACACGTTCCTATAAAAAAGTATTCATTCGTGATAATAAAGTCGTTGGTATTGTTTTATATGGAGACACTGCTGAAGGTACACGTCTCTTTAGCATGTTAAAAAAGGAAGAAGATATACAAGAATACAAACCAGTCTCTCTACTTCATAAAGATGGTGAAGAAAACGGCATTGATGTTGCAAGTATGAGTGCTGATGATACCATTTGCGGGTGTAACGGTGTGACAAAAGGTGCAATTGTCCATGCCATCTTAGAACAAGATTTAACAACTTTTGAAGAAGTAAAAGGATGCACAAAAGCTGCTGGATCATGTGGGAAATGTCGTCCACTTGTTGAACAAATTTTATCTCATACACTCGGGGATAGCTTCGATGCATCTGCGCAATCTGTTGGTATGTGCGTATGTACAACTTTATCGCGCGACGAAGTTATAACAGCAATTCACGAGAAAGGTTTAAAATCGCCAAAAGAAGTACGAAATGTCCTTGGTTTCGCACATGAAGACGGCTGTTCAAAATGCCGCCCTGCATTAAACTACTATTTACGTATGACGCGCCCAGAAGAATATGCAGATGATAAATCATCTCGCTTCGTAAACGAAAGAATGAACGGTAATATTCAGCATGATGGTACATTTTCTGTTATTCCTCGCATGTACGGCGGCGTTACTACTGCAGATGACTTAATGAAAATTGCCGAAGTTGCGAAAAAATACGATGTACCGCTCGTAAAAATAACAGGTGCAAGTCGAATCGGCTTATACGGCGTTAAAAAAGAAGATTTACCAAAAGTTTGGGCTGACCTTGATATGACTTCAGGTTATGCTTATTCGAAATCCCTTCGCAATGTAAAATCATGCGTCGGCTCTCGCTTCTGCCGCTTTGGTACAAAAGATTCATTAGGCCTTGGTATGTTACTGGAACAATCGCTAGAAATGGTAGATACACCTCACAAAATGAAAATGGGTGTAACGGGTTGCCCACGTAACTGTGCGGAAGCATTAACGAAAGACTTCGGCGTCGTTTGTGTTGAAAATGGATTCCAACTTTATATTGGTGGTAACGGTGGTACAGAAGTTCGTGAAGCTGATTTTGTCATGATTGTCCCTACGGAAGAAGATGTACTGCGCATTGCCACAGCTTATGTACAACATTACCGTGAAACTGGTATTTATGGTGAACGAACAGCTCCTTGGGTGGAACGAATGGGCTTGGATTGCATAAAAGAAATACTGCAAGATAAGCAAATGGTCACTATGCTAAATGAACGTTTCCAAAAAGCACGTAACACATATGAAGAAGCTTGGGGACAAGCGCTAGAAACTCAGTCACTAAAAGCCATGTATGAAGTAGAAACTGTAAAGTAAGGAGAGATCTACATGTTACAAACGAAAGAAAAAATAAAAATAATGCGTGCCGAAGATCTTCCCGTGCAAATCGGTAAGGAAGTGCGAATAAGGGATTTGTCCATCGCCTTATTTCACCTTTCAAATGGTGACATTCATGCTGTAGAAAATCGTTGTCCTCATAAAAATGGGCCTTTGGCTGAAGGAATTGTTTCTGGAGAATTTGTCTTCTGTCCGTTACATGATTGGAAAATTTCCTTAATAACAGGTGAAGTTCAAAAACCTGATGATGGTTGTATTCAAACATATGAAGTAGAAGTTATTGATGGGGATATTTATATATATATGTAACTTGTACAGGAAATCCCTTTTGGGGTTTCCTTTCAAGTAAAAATAGATGAGGTGTAGAGATGAACGGATACGTATATTTAGTTGGTGCAGGGCCTGGTGATGAAGAACTTATTACAAAAAAAGCAATAAATTGCCTAAAAAAAGCAGATGTTGTTTTATATGACCGCTTATTGAATCAAAATTTACTTCGCTATACAAAGCCAACATGCGAACTCGTTTACTGCGGGAAAATGCCAACAAATCATATTATGCGACAAGAAATGATTAACGCGCATTTAATTCAGTCTGCCAAAGAAGGTAAAATTGTCGTCCGCTTAAAAGGCGGAGATCCATCGATTTTTGGCCGCGTTGGTGAAGAAGCTGCAGCTTTAGCAACGGAAAATATTCTATATGAAATTGTTCCAGGGATTACATCTAGTATTGCCGCTAGTGCGTATGCCGGCATCCCTCTTACCCATCGCAACTATAGTAATAGTGTAACGTTGCTAACTGGTCATACAAAGGGAGCAATTAGCGACCAAGTCAACTACAGTGCCCTCTTAAACAGCGATACAATCGCCTTTTACATGGGTGTTAAAAACTTACCGATCATTTGCGAGAACTTATTGCAAACAGGAAGAAAAAAAGATACACCCGTAGCAGTCATTGAATGGGGTACAACGGGAAAACAACGAGTTGTTACAGGTACATTGTCTACAATCGTTGATTCCGTAAAGAAAGAACATATTTTAAACCCTTCGATGACAATCGTTGGTGAGGTTGTATCTTTACGTAAACAAATTGCTTGGCAAGAACACAAATCACTACACGGAAAAAAAGTTTTATTTGCCTCTGCAACAAACAAAATAAGTATACTAGCGCAAAAGTTACAAACAAATGGAGCAGAAATATATCAAATACCAACTTTCAAAAAGCAGGAATATCAGTTAACATTCGGGCAACTCTGTGAAATATTTAAAGCCGAGCGCCTTGTTTTCTGTTCACCTGAAAGTGTAGCAATCTTATTACAATCATGTGCGCAATATCAAAAAGATATTCGCTCCTTACAAGCAACACTACAACATATGAATAGCACTACTCAAAAAGCACTTATGCAGTATGGATTACTAAGCGAATCAGCAAGATTCTCTACCGAAACAACTATTTACTTAGGACGAAATATTAATCGCATTGCCATCATTCAAGAAAAAATAGGTGCGGGTTCTCATATTATGACGCATGAATATCAAATTGATCATCGTTTTGATGAAATTCATACACGTACACTAACTGAATTCAAATGGGATAGTATTGTATTCGAAGGACGCGCTGCAATTGATACGTTTATAACAGAAGTAAATCGCCTCGGGTTCATGGATGTTCTTCATTTACCATTCTCATATGCCGACGAACCAACTCTGCAATATGCAAATAAAGTCGGCTTCCATAATACCGATACTCAGCTGCAAGCTATCATCGATGAGAAAGAAGTGGTGGCAGAGTGAAAGGTATCGTTTATATGGGACATGGTAGCCGATTACACGAAGGCAACGAACAGTTCATTCACTTTGTTAAGTCCGTTATAAAAGAACGAAGCGAAAGCATCCAAAAAATTGGATTTCTTGAACTAACCACACCGACTGTACAAGATGCAATTGTAGCAGCCATCCAAGACGGTGCGACTGAGGTTTTACTTGTCCCTGTTTTATTATTTGCAGCAGCCCATTATAAACGTGATGTCCCTTTTGAAATTGAAAAAATAAAAAAGCTCTATCCACACAGTACATTTTCAGTTGTACCACCCTTTAGTACGCATCCGCTTATGATTGAACTTGTCGTAAAACGAATACGTGAAGCTATGCCAATGCAAAATAGTGAAATCTTACTTGTCGGTCGTGGTAGCAGCGATTCTCAACCTATACATGAATTAAAACAAATTGGAGCAGCTGTCGAGCAAAGGCTTTCCTTGCCAGTTTCCTGCTCCTTCTTAACAAAAGGAACACCTTCTTTTCCTGATGAACTCAATGAAAAAGCAGCACACGCAAGGCATGTATATGTCATGCCTTACCTGCTCTTCACCGGGTTATTACTTCAAAAAATAAATCGGTATGCAGAAAAATACGCAAACGCTACAACTTGTAACTGTCTTCAATTTGATTCCTATATGAAGTCCGCTTTATTAGAGCGAATGGAGGAACATGTACATGCATAACATCTATCCTATTATGTGTAATCTTGAGGGCAAAACGGTTGTAATTATAGGTGGTGGAAAAATTGCATACCGAAAGGCAGCTGGATTAAAAAATACAGGAGCTTTTGTCACTGTGGTGAGCCCAAATATTTGTGAAGAAATGGAGTCTCTTTCCTACATTATGTGGAAACAAAAAACATTTTCAGAAGAAGATATTAAAGGTGCACACCTCATCTATGCGGCAACAAATCATCACGATACAAATATGATGGTCAAACAAGCTGCACACGATTTCCAATGGGTGAATGTTGTAAGTGATGGAAAAAAATCATCCTTTCATACCCCCGCAGTTATTCGCAGTGATGAATATGTTATAAGCATATCCACTTCGGGTAAAAGCCCATCCTTTGCAAAACGAATAAAAGAAAAACTAATGCAGATTCTTCCTCAAATTATAAAATAAAAAAGATGAACGAAATCCCTCGTTCATCTTTTTAGCTTGCTTTAAAACCACCGCCAAGTACATCTCGTACGTCATGAATAACAACAAACGCATCTTCATCCACGTTACTGATTACTTGTTTTAATTTCACAAGCTCTTGCTTATTAATTACGACATATAGTACTTCTTTATTTTTCCCAGTATAGCCACCGCGTCCTTCTAAGACAGTCACACCGCGTGTCATATGTTTCGTAATCGTTTCACGAATTAAATCTGGTTGACTTGATATAATTGTAACTGCTGTTTTCGTATTAATTCCTTCCACAATGAAGTCGATTACTTTTGCTCCGACAAATACTGCAACGAGCGTATACATTGCTTTTTCTTGTCCAATGATAAATACCGATCCTACAATTACAACAATATCAATAATAAGAACACCTTTCCCAACGCTCCATCCTAAATATTGATTTGCTAATTGCGCTAAAATTGCTGATCCTCCAGACGTACCTCCCGCTCGGAACATACAGCCTAATCCAATACCAACAAACACCCCAGCAAATAAAGCTGCTAATAACGTATCGCTATTTACCCTGTGTCCAATGTGTTCTGTAGCATATAAAAACAAAGAGGTTTCTACAATACCAAGGATTGTGTAAACCATCGTTTTTTTATCAAAAAATTTATAACCAATAGCTAATAGAACCGCATTGAATACAAAGTTCATAATCCCTGGTGACCATCCAAATAAATAGTAGGTGACGACTGTTAAACCGATGATTCCACCTTCCGATAAACGGTTTGGAATCGCAAAATAGTTAATACCAATCGCAAATAATAATGAACCAATTGTAATTAATGCAATTTCTTTCATTCGTTGATTAAACATAAGTTGTAACCTCCTCCATTTGACATTGTATCACTATCTTACAGAGGCATAGAAATAGTTTTTACCACACTCTTTTTTCTTATAACAGCTATATAATTATGTTTACATAAACATTTGTTTAGTTATGCAAATTCGCCCTAACAGCATCAACAAACTTCTTCACGTTTCCCGCCTGAATATACTTAGCCACCACAACTTCACTATTATGAATAAATGCTAAACGCGGAAACATTTCTATTTCATCTATACAAAAATACGAATATTCTTCAAGAATTATAGGATAATACAGGCGTTTCCCATAAAAAAGAATTCGCTTATTAGTAGCAACAAATATACCTTGTTGATATGAAAAGGTGAAGTTATCTCTCTCAAATATTCCTACCACAAAAGATAAAATTTGTTCATCAGATTCTACATACTTTTTTACATTCAATAATAGTTCTTTCATGAATATTCCCCCAAATTCAATTCATTGTCGTAACATTTGAAAAGAATCCATGGATTACTACATAACCGGTGTAAATTAGTTATAAAGTATGAAACGCGTTTCCAGTCAAATACATTCTCAAAAAAATCCGTTATGTGTCATTACACATAACGGATTTCAACTAAACAGTAGAGCGTTCTACCAATCTATAAGGAATCTCCACTTTTTCTTGTTTCCGATCATCATTACTTATTTGTTTGTAAAATAGTCCAAAAGCACTTTTACCAATCTCTTTCACATGTTGATCAATTGTGGTGATTTGTAACACTTGGGAAATTGGCTGATTATCAAAACCAATAATCGCTAAATCCTGTGGAACACTTATGCCTAATTTTTTAGCTTCTGTCATAATTCCAATAGCAACTTCATCCCCAGCTACTAGCAACGCTTCAGGAGAATTCTCCATCTCTTTTAACTTATGGGCGACCTTCACACCATCCTCTAACGTAAAGCATTCCGTAAAGATTCGATTTTCGATAATTTCTTCATCTATCAGTTGTAAGGCTTGCTTATAGGCCTCAAATCGCTTTTTACTACTAGCTCCTTGCTTCCTCCCTGTACAATATCCAATTTTTTTGTAGCCTTTCTTGATTAAATAATTCATCCCTAATTGAAAAGCCCCAAAATGATTTATATATACGCTGGATATGCCCAAAACATCAGTCTCTTCACAAGCAATAATCGTCCCATATGAAGCATAGTGCTTAATTACATCCCAATCATTCGCACGTGAACAAATTATAATACCGTCTAGTTGTTTTGTTTTCAACATATGTAAACTTTCTCTTTCTTCTCGCTTGTTATAATTTGTCTGACACAGAAGAACTCGGTAATTATGAGCTAATGCCCCTTCCATAACTCCTCCAACAATCCTATCGAAGTGCGGGTGGTCAATGTAGGGCAAGATCACACCAACAATATTCGTTCTTCCTTTTGATAAATGAACCGCATTTGCATTTTGTGAGTAATTCAATTTTTCAACTACTTCTAAAACTGCTTTCCGTTTTTCCTCACTTACGTATGGATGATCATTCAACACCCGTGAAACAGTCGTAACCGAAACACCTGCTAACTTCGCAATATCTTTAATATTAGCCATATGCTCACCTCTTTTCTTAACGTAATCAAATTCATAAGTATGTGTCAAATGTTCTCATCCTTACATCTCCATGCAATTCTCTTACAAAAGTGTAATCTTTCTGTAAGCTAATTCGATAGTGACTTCTCTCTACATTTCGTACAATTAAGTCAGAAAGTAACTCAGAACATTCGAAAAGGAGCGGATACACATGATGAACAAAATGAAATCAAACAAATTCGTAAATACAATGAGCATGGTGCTATCCACTCTTGTCGATGCAAAAGCAGTTGCTCATTCATTAAACAAGTAAGGAGAGATTAACTATGAACAAAATTACTTTTAACAAATTTGACTTTATTGGACTAGCTAGCGGCTCTGCTCTTCTTACAGCTTTCATTTATGCTGCTACGCTTATTTAACTTTGTGTCCCCTTTCCCCTTTATATAGATAGTAATAGAAAAGACGACCGTCTATGCCCGGTCGTCTTTTCCTATTTGCTATTTTTTTTTAATGTTTCTGTTAGTTCTTCAAATGTTTCGTTCAATTGATCCGTCATCATTTTCATCGCTGTTTTTCGATCCACTGTCTCTCCCACTTCTACTTGAATTGGATCACCGAAAATCAATTGTGCCCTTTTTCCTTTCATTAATTCTTTTACACTTGATGGACCAACATAAGCTGCCGGTACTAAAGGAACATTAGAGCGCATTGCGATTGTAACAGCTCCTGCTTTCAATGAAACATCCTCAGTTGATCTCGTTCCACTTGGAAAAATCCCTACTACTTTACCGTCTTTTAATAAACGGGATGGAATCTTTAGCGTACTTGGCCCTGGATTTGCACGATCTACCGGAAAAGCATTTACATTATTAAAAAACCAATTTGTAAACTTACCTTCAAACAATTCTTTTTTCGCCATATAATGAATTTCTGTTGGATACATGCCTGTTGCTAACATTAATACATCCATAAAGCTTGTGTGTGTGCACGCAACAACATATGGTCCACCTTCAGGTAATTTTTCTCTTCCTTGAACCTCCACTTTCCCAAGCGTTTTAAATATATATTTCAACAAAAATGTAATTAATTTATACATTCGTTTCGTCCCTTTCTAAACATTCAAAGTTTAATCATATCTTTAAAACAATTATAACACTAACCCCTAGTAGTTGGTAATAAAATTAAGTATTAATTTTCAAAATTTAATTCTTACAAAATTGTAATCTTACTGTAAGCTAATTCAATAGTGACTTTCCTCTATATTTCGTACAATTAAGTCAGAAAGTAACAAGCAATCATTCGAAAAGGAGCGGATACACATGTTAAACAAAATGAAAACAAATAAATTTGTAAATACAATGGGCATGGTATTAACCGTTCTTGTCGATGCTAAAGCTGTTGCTACTTCATTAAACAAGTAAGGAGAGATTATGATGAACAACATTACTTTTAACAAATTAGATTTTATCGGACTAGCTAGTGGCTCTGCTCTTCTTACAGCTTTCATTTATGCTGCTACGCTTATTTAACTTTGTGTCCCCTTTCCCCTTTATATAGATAGTAATAGAAAGACGACCGTCTATGCCCGGTCGTCTTTCTTATGATGCTTTTCTTTCATGTAATTCTTTTAAAAGCTGTATCATTTCAGCTTGTTGTTTTATCTTCTTACGACCATTTCGATTAATCGCTGCCAGCTCACAGGCAATTCCTATCGCAAAGAAAAACAATAGACTCTCTAACATATAAAAAATCCTCCAACTACATTATCTATTAGACAGCTCGGCGCAACGGCTCCTCTTGTAAAATGTTCTTATTCTTGGTTTCTTCTTTACGCTGACATACGTTATTTCGAATAAGAGCTGTAATAACAAGTAATGTTCCTACTATATCAAAAGTTGTTATTTCATACCCTTGCATCATCACAATGACCAATGTAGTAATGGGTACAAAGTTAATAAATAAAATCCCATTAATAGATGATAAAATTTTCACACCGTAGTTCCAAGCAAGTAGCGCTACAATACCTGGTAATGTCATCATAAATAATAAATCATACTTGACGATAGAAATCGTTTCCACGCTCGGTACCGGCACATATCCTAACAGTGTAATGATCATCGTTATAACACCTGTTACAGCGGTACCAAATACACATGTCAATGTAGAATAACGAAGTGTCGACCAGCCACTAAATGATTGGCCACCCATTGTGTAGATTACCCATCCCACAACACCAATAAAAATAAATACTAACGAAAATAGATTATCTTTCAATGTAAGGAAGAAACTCATATCACCTTTTGTAATCACAAAAACAGCTCCAATAAAAGCAATAACCATACTTGTCATCATGTACTTCTTCGGCTTTATCTGCTTATATCCCCATAGAATACCAATTGAAATCATCGGCATAAGCGCCTCCATAATAGAAGCTACCATAACGCCAGGTTTCCCCATCAACATTTGTCCTAAAAAAACAAGTACATTATATACAGTAAACGCCATTGTTCCAAAGAAAACGAGTAACTTTCCTTTTCCTTCTAAACGAAATGCTTTCTTTCCTTCTTTCATTAACAATAATGCAATTAATACAATTGCTACCGCTCCATAACGAATGAACGAAAAATAAAATGGATCTATATATTCTAGCGCATGATCTGCAACTGGAAACATTGCTCCCCATGACATGCTTGCAATTAAACATGCCAGTGCACCTATTATCATTTGACCTTTTCTCACCGTAATCCCTCGCTTCTATGTAATTCTCGATGCATTGCACAATGAGAATTGTAAAAGAAAAAATATATCACGTAAAATGATTCAAAATGATGCTATCTATCACTTATAATGATATTTGACAACAAGGGGGAATGCGGAGTGGAACTACGAGATTTACTAATTTTCCAAAGTGTTGCCGATCACGGAAGTGTTAGCAATGCCGCAAAGGAATTAAATTATGTGCAGTCTAACGTGACAGCTCGTATTAAACAACTAGAAAATGAATTGAAAACACCGCTCTTTTATCGACATAAACGAGGCATGACATTAACTGCCGAAGGAAGAAAGATGCTCACTTACGTCAATAAAATTTTGCAGGATGTCGATGAACTGAAGCAGGTATTTTTAGATAGTAGTGTACCCTCTGGTATTTTAAAAATCGGCACAGTCGAAACAGTAAGCACATTACCTACCATCCTATCTTCTTACTACAAAAAGTACCCAAATGTTGATTTATCACTACAAGCAGGTTTAACAGAGGAACTCATTAAGGAAGTAATCGACCACCAATTAGATGGCGCTTTTATATCAGGACCTATCAAACATCCACTATTAGAACAATACGATGTTTGTACAGAACAACTTGTCCTTGTCACAAAAAATAAAGCTTTTCATATAGAGGAATTTATTACAACGCCACTTCTTGTCTTTAATCAAGGATGCGGATATCGTTCCAAACTAGAACGCTGGCTCAAAGATGAAGGCTTGCTTCCAAAAAGAATTATGGAATTCAACATACTAGAAACGATTTTAAATAGCGTTGCACTTGGTCTTGGAATTACACTCGTGCCACAATCCGCTGTTAGGCATCTTTCTACTACAGGAAAAGTTCACTGCCATCCGATTCCTGAAAAATACGGGAGCATTTCAACAGTCTTTATACGTCGTAAAGATACCTATCTGACCAACTCAATGCGGAGCTTTTTAAAGACAATTGAAGAGCACCATCATATCAATATGCTTTAAGAGATATTCTTACACGAATGTCTTTTTTTCTTACAAAAGTGTAATCCTCCCGTAAGCTAATTCGATAGTTACTCCTGCCCACATTTCATATAATTAAGGCAGAAACAAGGGCAACAACAATTCGAAAAGGAGCGGATACGCATGATGAACAAAATGAAAACAAACAAATTTGTAAATACAATGGGCATGGTGCTATCTGCCCTAATCGATGCAAAAGCGGTTGCTACAACTTTAAACAAATAAGGAGAGATAACTATGAACAACATTACTTTTAACAAATTTGACTTTATCGGACTTGCAAGCGGCTCTGCTCTTCTTACAGCATTTATTTACGCACTTGCCCAAGGTCTTGTCTTATAAAATTGTTTCCCCAAACCCCTTTATATAGAGAAAAACCTGCTTGTCTTATGGACAAGCAGGTTTTTCAATTTGTTTCATATATAATTTGACCTGTTTTACTTATATCGTACCCACCAATTGCTCGCAGTTCATTTTGAAATTCTGTCGATTGCAATATTTCTTTTACTGCTTCAATAAGTTGTTCGTTTTGTTTATTTTTTAAAATTACCAAGTCATATTGTTCTTTCATAAGCGGAATAAAATCTACATTCACAATTTGTGCTATCTTTTCTGCCCCTACGCCAACATCAGCTTTTCCGTTAGCAATCTGAGAGGCAACACCAAGATGATTAGACTCTTCCGCATCATAGCCTCGAATATTTTCTTTCGCTACATTTTGAATTCTCACCTGTTCATCTACTAGTACACGAATTCCTGATCCTTTTTCACGATTCACAAATTGAATCGATGAATGATTCAGGTCAGCCCACGTTTGTATTCCTTTTGGATTTCCTTTTTGTACATAAAACCCAACATTTCTCGCTAATAAGTTCATCACAATACATGGTTGTCCAACTAAAATCCGTTTTACATATGGAATGTTATATTCTCTTGTATCGCCATCAAACAAATGTAAACTAACGATACTTCCTTCTCCTTGAGACATTTTAATTAAACTCATTAAACTCCCCTGATAAGCCCGCAGCATACTAGAACCTGGTAAAAGTCTTTCAAGATGCTTCGCCAGCATATCTAATGTTAGCTCTTGTCCACTAATTACACAGGAAGATTCTCTATTCTTCTCCTCTAGTTTCCTTGAAGCAGTCTGCACTTTTCCCGTTTTCATTTGCTTAATATATTGTTCTAAGTCCACCGCATCAATGCGCATTTGTCTACCAACCCTGTAAGAAGGTAGTTCACCTTTTTTAATTAAATCATACACTGTTAACTTTGAGACTTTTAGTCGATTTGCTACCTCTTCCGTTGTGTAGGAATGATGATCCATAGACGATTCCTCACTTTCTCTTTTCATTGTAACAAAGAAAGAAAATTTCTCCTATTTTTTCAAAAAGTGATTTATTTCACATTATATTTAATTATATCTATTTATAATTAAATATAATTAGTTATAATTAAATAGGATATAAAGAAAGGGGATTATACGCATGAACAAATTCACATTACGGTACATTGGGGTACTTATGCTCTGTTTCCTTCTTGTTTTTAGCGTGGCATGTACGAACGAAACGAAGAAAGACCAAACAAACGCAAAAGAAGAAAAGACAGTTGAACTTACAATATCTGCAGCTGCCAGTTTACAAGATGCTTTCAAAGAAATTGAAAAACAATATAAACAAAAAGAACCAAATATAAAACTTTCCTTTAACTTTGGCGGTTCTGGTGCACTTCAGCAACAAATTGAACAAGGTGCTCCTGCTGATTTATTCTTCTCTGCAGCAGAAGATAAATTTCAAACGCTTGTCAAAAAAGGATTTATTAATGAAAAGGAGGGGAAAAACCTTCTTGGAAATGAACTCGTTTTAGTCGTTCCAAAAGAAAGCTCCATTAAAACATTTCAAGAATTGAAGGAAGAAAAAGTGAAGAAACTAGCAATTGGTACACCTGAATCTGTCCCAGCTGGAAAATATGCAAAAGCTTCTCTTACACATGAAAACTTATGGAACGACCTTCAAAACAAAATCGTATTAACAAAAGACGTCCGCCAAGTGTTAACATATGTAGAAACAGGTAATGTAGATGCTGGCATTGTATACAAAACAGATGCTCTTATTTCAGACAAAGTAAAAATTGCAAATGCAGCACCTGCTAATTCTCATGAACCGATTCATTATCCAGTAGGCATTATAAAAGAATCAAAGCATAAGAAAGAGGCGACTTCATTTTATGAATATTTACAGTCAAAAGATGCACAATCTATCTTTAAAAAATATGGATTTACAATCCTATCGTAACTATTATGACATTTGATACACTTTGGTCGCCTGTTTTTCTTTCCTTACGAGTAGCTGCACTTGCCACCATTATTGTTATGATTTTCGGCACAGTTATCGGACGAGTATTAGCTCGCTCCTCATGGCGTTATAAAGTGTTATTAGAAACTATTTTTCTGTTACCGATGGTACTTCCGCCAACTGTTATTGGGTTCTTTCTCATTATTATTTTTGGGAATAACAGCCCTGTTGGAAAGTGGATTGAATCATTATTTCAACAATCGATTATGTTTACATCGTGGGCTGCTGTCATCGCTTCAACAGTCGTTTCATTCCCACTGATGTATCAATCGGCAAAGACAGGATTTTCTATTGCAAACAAGCAAATTGAAGATGGTGCCCGCGATCTTGGAGCAAGTGAATATCAAGTCTTTTTACACGTCACACTACCACTTGCATTTCCTGCGCTATTTAGCGGAATGATTTTAAGCTTTGTACGCGCACTTGGTGAGTTTGGAGCAACACTTATGTTTGCTGGTAACATTCCGGGCAAAACCCAAACGATTCCAACGGCTATTTATATGGCAATTGATACAAGTAATATGAACCTTGCTTGGACACTCGTTATCATAACAGTCAGTATGTCACTCATATTTTTATTGTGCATTCAGCTGATCAATAAAAAAATTACTACTTCTTAAAGCAGCTTTCGACAAAAGCTGCTTTTTATTTCCCGAAAAATAAATTGTTTTGTAGAATAATGAAAGATTTATCTTACAAAAATGTAATCTTACTGTAAGATAATTCGATAGTTACTATTGAGCATATTTCATATAATTAAGTCATAAAGTAAAGCTGATGGAAATGAGGTTGTCCCCCCTCTTCCCATTCGTTAAAAAGAGCTAATTAACTTTATTTCCCCAACCCCCTTTATAAAAAGGCCTCAAATTGAGGTCTTTTTTATTTTGAAGAAGTGACAGAATCTTAGAATATATAAAAATATACATTCTATTTGAATTTACTTTCTAAAACAGGTACTTTCCTGTTATTATATGGAGGTGTTTGAAAAAATGAAGAAATGAAAACGCATTTATATCGTAAATTCTTCATCCTGTTTTAGCGATCGGTAATCTTCTACTTTCTCAGTGGGGAATTACCGATCGTTAGAACGAAATTTAATTATATTGATATAGAAAAATGAAGGGAGTCTTGTAATGGACATTTTATTAGCGCTTCTTCCTGCAATTGCATGGGGAAATATCTTATTAGTAAGCGTAAAAATGGGCGGTGGTGCATATAGCCAAACGGTAGGTATGACAATCGGTGCTCTATTCTTCGCAACAATTATGTATGTATTTACTCAACCTGCTTTAACAATGACAATCTTAATTGTTGGATTTATTTCAGGTTTATTCTGGGCTTTAGGACAAGTAAACCAATTAAAAACAGTTGAAAAACTAGGTGTTTCAACAACTGTAACGATTTCTACTGGTATGCAACTTGTTGCAACTTCTATCTTTGGCGTTATCGCTTTTCGTGAGTGGACTACTACTACTACGATTATTCTGGGAACGATTGCAATCCTTTTAATTGTAGTCGGTGTTGTCTTCACTTCATTAGATGATAAAGAAAATGCACAGCCACCAGGACAATTGAAAAAAGGACTTTTAACTTTAATTGTTTCTACATTCGGCTACCTTGTATATGTAATTATTATTCGTTGGTACAATATCGATGGTTGGTCTGCTATTTTACCGCAAGCAGTCGGTATGTTTGTTGGAGCAGTTGTATTGACATCTAAACATAAACCATTTAACAAATATGCAATTCGTAATGCTTTATCTGGCCTACTTTGGGGAACAGGTAACTTATTCTTACTTCTTTCTTTACCAAGAGTTGGAGTAGCAACAAGTTTCCCATTATCTCAAACTGGTATCGTTATCTCTACATTCGGTGCAATTGTCTTCTTAGGCGAAAAGAAAACAAAGCGTCAAATGGTATTTATTGCACTAGGTAGTGTTCTAATTATCGGCGGTGCTGTTTTACTTGGTATGACAAAAGCATAATTGCACAAGCTATAAATCAAACCCTCGAAGCATATCTGCTTCGAGGGTTTTCTATTAACTATTAAAATAGATTTCTAAGCGAATGATTCACGTAATCTCTTTTTTCATAGTTCGCTTTCCATTCTAATAGTCCATCTATACATAAAAATAAATTAATTAGAGCAAGAATTAACATCACATATAAACCTGTCGAAATGTATATGGCAATACTTACAACATTATATAAGATCCATAAATGCCAGTTCTCTAAAATCTTTCTACTAAGCATAAACTGAGCCACAAGTCCTAACACTGCATTTAAAGCATCTAAATACGGGTTTGTCGACTCTAAATAACGAATTTGATAATACCCCCATCCAATCCAAGCAACTAGAATCAAAATGATATAACCAATCCACCCTTTCAAATCTAAGCGAACGGTTGGTTTCACGTCTCCCTCTCCACTACGTGCAATCCAATAATACCAACCATATACATTAAATATGAATTGGAACGCTGCTAATATGGCCATTGCATATAACCCCTGTGTAATAAAAATGTATAGAAAAGATGCAACTGTAATCATCCCAAATAAAAAATTCCATACCTTTTCTCGAGCTAGTAACCAAACATTTATAATCCCCATAACAGATGCAAAAATTTCAATATAGCTCGACTGAATATACATACCTACTAGCATACAAATAATACTAGAGATAATTAAAAAAACTGGATGTCTAACCATAAGCCTCTCTCCCCAAATATTTTATGATTTCTCTACACACATTATAAAGAAAGCGCCTATTTATATCCATATTTTTCTAATTATCTTTTTTCTTATTATACAGTTACATTACATGTATTCCCTCATTGCTAATTTATATAAGTCATTTCTTTTTACAAAAATCTCTCAAAGATGTTATCGTTTTTTATAACATATTCTAGGTATGGAGGAATAAAGGATATGCCAAAGAAACATAGAATTTTATTTATTGGTGCCGGTCGTATGGCAGAAGCAATCTTTGCCGGACTTCTCAAAACAAGTAAAGAGCACATCGAAGAAATTGTTGTATCCAATCGAAGTAACATAGAAAAACTTAAGCAACTAGAGGAAAAATATGACATTTCAATTACAAATGATTGGAAAGAGCACATTAAAAATGCAGACACCATTGTTTTAGCCATGCCACCAGCTGCACATGAGCAATTATTAGCGGAGTTATCGCCTCTTCTAACCAATCAGTTTGTTGTAACAGTTGCTGCCGGAATTGGTCCATCTTATTTAGAAGAAAAACTCCCTCAAGGTACACCTGTTGCCTGGATTATGCCCAATACAGCTGCAACAATTGGGAAGTCTATTTCTCTATATACAATGGGACATTTCGTAAATAAAGAACATCAAGAAACACTGCAACTACTTTTAAAAGGGATTGGTACAGCACAGCTATGCACAGAAGAAGAGGTACATCAGCTTACCGCTGTAACTGGAAGTGCCCCAGCATTCCTTTACCACTTTACTGAAGGATTAATTGAAGCAACGAAAAGCTATGGAATCGATGAAGCAACCGCAAAACACCTCGTTATTCAAATGATTGCTGGCTCTGCTGCTATGCTTGAAGAAGAACAAGATCCAGCTATGCTTCGCGAACAAGTGACAACACCAGGTGGCTCAACTGCAGAAGGTTTGAAAATGCTATATGAGAATAATTTTTCAAATATAATTGCTCAAGCCATTGAAGCAACAAATAAAAAAGCTAGGGGGAATTAATATGACAGTAACAAGCTTACAAGATTGCACAACATTACATAACGGTGTAAAAATGCCTTGGTTTGGTTTAGGCGTTTTTAAAGTTGAAGATGGTACACAGGTAATTGATTCTGTAAAAACAGCTATTAAAAACGGATACCGCAGCATCGATACAGCTGCAGTGTATAAAAATGAAGATGGCGTTGGACAGGCAATTCGTGAATGTGGAGTTCCCCGTGAAGAATTATTCATCACATCAAAAGTATGGAACAGTGATCAAGGCTATGAATCAACATTACAAGCCTTCGAAACAACATTACAAAAATTAGGCTTGGAATACTTAGATCTATACTTAGTACACTGGCCTGTAAAAGGAAAATATACAGAGACATGGAAGGCATTAGAGAAACTTTATAAAGACGGCCGTGTTCGTGCTATCGGCGTTAGCAATTTCCAAATCCATCACTTACAAGATATTCTAGAAATCGCTGAAATTAAACCGATGATTAATCAAGTTGAATATCATCCACGCTTAACACAAGAAGAACTTCACTCTTTCTGTAGAGATCATACTATTCAACTAGAAGCTTGGTCACCATTAATGCAAGGTCAATTACTCGACCATCCAGTATTGCAAGAAATTTCTACAAAATATAACAAATCAACAGCACAAGTCATTTTACGCTGGGATTTACAAAATGAAGTTGTAACAATTCCTAAATCAATTAAAGAACACCGTATTATCGAAAATGCAAACATCTTTGATTTTGAATTGAGTGCAGATGATATGAAAGCAATTCAGTCATTAAATGAAAATCACCGCGTCGGTCCAGACCCTGACAATTTCGACTTTTAAAAAGAAGCGTCACTACAAATATTTGCAGTGACGCTTCTTTTAATTAAAAAACTGAAAATTTAAACTATATTTCATTTTATTGACAGTTCATTCACCTAGGTGTAATATTTTGAATAATCAAAGAAACAAAAAATTAATATAAATCATTATGTTTACTCATTGTATCAAGAGAGGTGGAGGGACTGGCCCTTTGAAACCTCGGCAACAGGTTCACTTTGAATACTGTGCCACTTCCTGCAAGCATTATGCTTGAAAGATAGAATGAGGGACTTCGTTTATATACAGGTACGTGCCTTGTAAACAAAACTCCCTCTTTCTCGATAAGAAAAGAGGGAGTTTTTCTTTCCCTCACAAATTGTTCATCAACTAATAACCAAACAATTTAGGGAGGAATTTTACATGAAAAAGAAATTTGTACCTGCTGTCGCATCTGTTTTAGGAGCAAGTCTTTTATTAACAGGTTGCGGTAGCTATAAAGACGAAGCAAGTGAAGCAAAAGCAAAGGATAAAGCCCCTGATAAACAAGTATTGAACTTGGCCACTGGTACAGAAATCCGTACAATGGATACTGCTCGCGCCACAGATACTGACTCTGGCCAAGTAATGAGAAACGTATTTGAAGGTTTATATAACCTCGGTGAAGGAAACAAGCCTGTTCCTGGTGTAGCAAAGTCTCATGCGGTTAATCCTGATAAAACAAAATATACGTTCCATTTACGAGATTCAAAATGGTCAAACGGTACTCCTGTGACAGCAAAAGATTTTGTCTTTGCTTGGCAACGTGCCGTTGATCCAGCGACTGCTTCTGAATACGCATTTCTATTCTTTGATATAAAAAATGCGAAAAAGATTAATAATAAAGAACTTCCGGCTGACCAGCTCGGTGTAAAAGCAATCGATGACCACACCTTTGAAGTTGAATTAGAGCGCCCTGTTCCCTACTTTATTAGTTTAACGGCATTTCCAACATTCTTACCAATTAATGAAGCATTCTTCAAATCACAAGGTGATAAATATGCTTTAGAAGATAACACGATTCTTTATAATGGTGCCTTTACATTAAGTGATTGGAAACATGAACAAAGCTTTAAGTTCAAGAAGAATACCAACTATTGGGATAAGGATAATGTGAAACTTGAAGAAATTAATTTTAATGTCGTCAAGGATCATTCAACAGCTGTTAATTTATATGAATCAAAACAAATTGATCGACTTACTTTAACATCTGATCTTGTTGATAAATATCGCAAAGATAGTAACTTTAAAGAACGACCAGATGTCGGGGTACAATTTGTACGTATGAACCAGAAAAATAAAACGTTACAAAATATAAATGTTCGTCAAGCAATCGATAAATCGATAGATAAGAAAGCATTTGTAAATGTGCTTTTAAATGATGGCTCTCTACCCTCCTATTCTCTAGTGCCAAAAAATTTCGCCAAAGGGCCAAATGGAAAAGACTTCCGTGAAGAGAATGGTAATTTAACAAAAGAAAACACAAAAGAAGCGCAACAGTTTTGGAAACAAGCAAAACAAGAATTAGGATCTGACAAAATTTCAATTGAATTATTAACAAGTGATGGCGATCTACCTAGAAAAACAGGTGAATATTTAAAAGAACAACTAGAGAAAAATTTAGAAGGATTAACAGTAAATGTTAAGCCTCAACCACGTAAACAACAAGTCACATTATTACTACAAGGAAATTATGAGATTGCTATTGACGGATGGAGCCCGGATTTTGCCGATCCAATTACATTCTTAGAGTTATTTACAACTGATAACTCATACAACTTAGATCACTATTCTAACAAAGAATTTGATAATCTAATCCAAAAAGTTAAAACCGACTTAGCTGGTGATGAAAAAGCACGTTGGGAAGCTTTAAAACAAGCAGAAAAAATCTTATTTAAAGATGCCGTTATCTCTCCTCTTTATCAAAATGGAACAACATACTTAGAGCGTTCTTATGTCAAAGGCGTAGTTGAAGTTGATTTTGCAGGGCCACTTAACTTCAAATGGGCGAAAGTTGAGAAGTAAACAGCCCGTGTAAAATGTCATTTTCATAAAAAGAAAAAGGAATCCTTCAACAGGACTCCTTTTTCTTTATGCTTCTTTTATTACATGTCTCTTTCTTTTTACTATTACTGATATCCCTACAGCAACTAGCGATACCATTTGAGTAATAATAATTATAAATAATAGAAAGATAACATTCTCTTTTAAGTTTCCGCCACCAAATACTATTGCGAAATAACCCTTTGCGGCATATGTTGCGGGAAATAATTCACCGATTGTTTGATATGTTTTTGATAACATAGCATACGGTACCATCACACCAGAACTTACAAGTTGTAAAGAAAGCGAAATAATATTAAAGAGCATGCCTGCATTTCCAAATAAGGTAATAAACATTTGTGTTAATGATAGGAAGGAAAAGAAGACAATTGCTTGGAATATCCATACATTCCATACCGTTTCTTGCACTTCAAGTTGAAATGCTTTCATTAAACCAATTGTAATGCATGCAAGTAGGATTGATACTGTGCCATTAATCACTTGTCGTGATAGGTAACTATCCCAGTTTCCCCCTACCTGTTTTGCCACTTTAGATAGTTCCATACTCATAATCATCGCTCCTACAAATGAAGCTAACACGATCATAAGCGGTACCATATTTACAGAAAATCCTTTTGCATCATTTACCTTGTGAATCGTAAATCCAACCGAATCTTCAGCTAATCCTTTTATCACTTCTACACTGCCCGGCCCCATAGCAAGTAGTTTCCCGGCAACTACTTGCTGCTTATAATTTGAGACCTCTTTATTTACATTATCACGAACTTGTTTCGCGACTCCTTCCATCATTTGTTTTGCCATCATAGAGTTTGCTTGGTTAATATGAAAATTTAAATTTGTTTTTCCTTTTTCACTTATATCCTTTGAAAAAGAAGCTGGTATTTCAATAATCATATTGTATGCACGCTTATCCATTTCTTCTTTTGCTTTTTCCATAGACTTCTCTTTCGTTACTTGAAAAGGTAAATTTTTCTGTAATCCTTCTCCTATTTTGCTTCCCATATTCATATCTTGGTTCACAATAGCAATTTGCATTTGATCGGCTCTTTCATTTACTCCATCATAAGCTGTAAGCCAAACACAAAAGAAAATAAGCTGAAACGCTAATGCTACCACAATTCCCACATACGTACCTGGTGTCTTTAAAAATTGTTTCAATGTATTCATTCTTCCGCCTCCAGCAAGCAAGTACATACTTGCATTTCATTTTAAATAAATACTAGGGTCTTAATGCCCTAGCATATAAAGTTATATTATTCTCAATAAAGTTCTCATCATTCATTTCCATAAGTCGATTTTCAAAACGCAATTTGGATAGAAAGTAACCAAAATTAATCCATATAAAATTCATTACTTGAGCTTCAATATTTGTATCAATAATTTTTCCTTTTTGCTGCATTTGTGCAAAATACATCATTAATTCTTCTTTTAAGCCTTTTGGTATTTTGGCAATTTCATCATCTAATTCAGGAAACACGCCTGTTTCACGTATACCAATAGAAATGATGTCTTTTGCTTCATTCAAGAAGTTATGATAATGTCTTGCTAAATTCTTTAAATCTGTTTCTAATTCCCACACAATTTCTGTTTGTAAAAACCGTTGTAAATGCGGCAAATATGAAAATTCATAAACGGCTGCTTCAATGACGCCCTTTTTGTTTTTAAAATTACGAAAGATCGTTACTTCATTAACACCAGCACGCATTGCAATTTCTTTTGTTGTTGCTGCCTTATATCCTTTTTCTTTCACTAATTCAATTGCTGCTTGAATAATTTTGTCTGCCGTCTTTGAGCGCGCCATACAATCCTCTCTTTCTAATGCAAGTGATCACTTACATTTAGATTATATAAGTTTCTAATTATTGTCAATCTAATTTTTGTAAATTACTACGAACGATACTCGTATAAACAGCCCAAAAACTGAAATACAGTTAATATAACACTAAATAAAAGCACAACTAGCATACTCATGTGTAAAGATGGATAAAAAATAGTAATTGCTCCCCAAACACTTATACTAAAATAGACAAATTGAACAATGACTCCTGTTGGTTTCAACCATATCCTTGTCTTATGTTTTGTGATTTTCACTAAAAAACCGATAATTGAAAATAAAGTTAATGCAAGAAATGCTAGCCATCTTCCATAAGTAATATCATAAGGTTCAATTTGACTTGGAAATATAAAATGTATGATACGAAATAATAGAATCCCAATGCCGATACAGATTATTAATGCGAGAAAGCATTCTATACTAGCCTTTAATAGAGAAGATAAAATTGGTTTTCTTTTCCCTATTACTTCTATCATTTCACTCAGTACACCCACTACAAATAACGCACAAAACCATATAAAGAAATAAAGAGGTGTTTCTAATTTCAATAATTCCGATATTGAATAGAATACCATTTTCCACATGTGTTCTTTCTCACCTTTTCTTATTCTTCTATATCTTCAAACTGTAAATTCGTAGGTTCTTCAGAAAGAGTCTCATAAAAATTTTCTGCTAGATCTGTCGAAGGCACCTTTTCATCAACTTCATCTAATCGAAAACTATCAGCCCATATACATCCTTCTCCTGATAATAAAACGCCAAATGCAATACCAAGCGCTTCTTCTTTTATATCTAAAACAACTGAATATGGTTGCCAATTTGTTGTATTTTTAATGGGGCGATTTTGCATATTATCCATTGCTAATGGTTCTGTATCTTTTCCATCTACACGCATCCACAGCCCTGCCCAATCTTTTACATTCTCACTTTTAATAAAAGCCGTTAGACGCAAACGCTTCCCTCTATATTTGTCCGCTTTAAACATTTGCATCAACATTGTAAACCCGCCATGTGTAACACCTTCTTTCGCTTGTATATAAGCTGATGCTCTTCCTTGATGAACAGTCTCATAATCTAATCCCATTTCGTATTCTGTAGGGTGACTTCCGCTTAATACCCATCCATTTGGTAATCCTTTTTGCATTGAAGTTCCCTCCCTTTCTATATAAAACGATTGAAAATATGTACGATATCTTTTGGGTGGCAAATGAAACATACGTTTAAATGCCCTTGTAAATGCTTCTTGTGAAGAGAAACCATATTGGATTGCAATATCAAGAACTGGCCTTTCTGTCATTACTAATGTTTGTGCCGCATGTGTTAACCTTCTTTTTCGAACATATTCCATAATGCTGATTCCAAGGTGACGTTGAAATATACGATGGAAATGGTACATGGATACTGCACAATAAGAAGCTACTCTTTCTGTCGTTAACTCTTCCTCTAAATGTTCTTCAATATAAATAATTGCTTTTTTTATCGCATCTCTATATTTTTCATACACTATGGTACCTCCTTACACTTCCAATTTACCATATAAAACCAAAATTTTTTTGATTTAAATTGCGAAGTATCCTCCATAGCACAAAGAAAATAATTTATTTCAAACACATACATAATTACATAAAAATGGGAAAAACTTATGTAGAAGGAAAGACACAATAAGGAGGAATATATAATGAGAATTCTACTTTCAATTCTTTTAACTCTTATGCTTGTGCCCGTAATGACAGCGTGTAACGCAAATAATCAGGACAATACAGCAACTGATAACAAGAAAACAACTGAAGAAACAAAGCAGGAAGCAACGCAAGATTTAAAGCTTAATTTTAATGAATTCAGTTTAGATACTGACTATCAAGATACGAAAAAAGATTATGAAGCAGACTACAAAAATAAAGCAAATGAAAAACAGATGGAAGCTAAAATTGAAGATCACAAAACAGATGCAAAGTTAACAGGTGATGAAGCTGTCACAAAACTAGGCCCTCTTCTTCAAAAATTAAAATTTGATAAGGATACTCCAGATCAAGAAGTAATTGATCAAGTGGTAGACGTATTCCAACTTGATAAAGACTACCAAAAATTTGATTTAGAAGTTGTTTTCTCAGATGGAACGAAGAAAGAGTATAAGAAGGAAGTAAAATAAAGAAGTAGGCGGTTGCCTACTTCTTTATTTTGCTTATTTTTTTCGCATGTCGTAAACTTGGTTCAGAAACAATCATGTACTCTAAACCAGATATCAAAAGGAGATTTACGATGGATCCTTTACTTATGGCTGTTATAGGATTACCGTTAACAATTTTCATATTAGTCATTATCGGCTTCTATAAATTATTTGTGAAAAAGAAAAATATAACCTCTTTCTATACCCCATTCGACAATATTACCGGTCAAACAATTTCAGAATTTCATGAGGAACAGAAGGTTTTAGTAGCTGAAGACGAAGACGGGGATGGGAAGAAGAAAAAATAACAGAAGAAACATAGTGAAATACCGTTAATCTTTGGGTGTAAAATGGCCAATGAAATTTTATCAGCGGTTTTTCAAATATATCGACCATTTCTCACAATATATCGGCGATTCGACAAGGGATATCGATCAACCGACAAAGAATGACAAAAAACAAGAGTCTTCCGGTTCTTATTTTCCAACATTCTAAAAAAATAACCTTGCTTACGCAAGGTTATTTTTGAAATTCTTTTTGAAAACGTTTATAGTACGTTGAAGCTGTTGAAAAGTGGACTTCGATATCACGAATTAATGATGAGTCTTCCTCTTTCGCTAATTTCTCTAACTTTTTTATTGCTTGTTCTGTTTCATCTAAGAAGCCAATATATAGCTTATGTTCTTGTTCTTTTGATTCCGGAACACGAATTTCTTTGCGAACATGATCAATATCTTCTAGCATACTTGTTGTTACTTTTTGTACATCTTCTTTAAACTTTGGGTGAACTAATGCTTTCCCGCCTTTTTCTTTTGCTTCTTCCCATAACTTCAGAGATTCATTTAACTCTTTATTCATTTTCTCATCATATTTCTTATGTACATCACGATATGCTTTCATATCTTCTGACTGAGCAGTTGACTGCTCTACTTTTTCTTTTGATTCTTTTACATCCTTGTTTCCATTACATCCTGCTAGAAGGAGCATACTTCCAAGCAAGGCAATACCCCATACTTTCTTCATCTCTTACTCTCCTTTTATCTACGTTTACTACTTATCTCCACTTGCTATTATAACGAGAACCATTCAAACTTTGCACTTATGATCCTACTTTTATACACATATCACCATTTTTGTCACAGTATCGTCACTTTATACGACCAGGATCTCCATAACTCCTTCCCCACATCTTATACAAATGTAAGCACACATAAAAAGCTGATCCAAAACAAATTTTGAATCAGCCCTTTTTCAGCATTCTTTATGCATTTATATTTTGCTTTTCTTGAAGTACTAGCTGCTTTTCACTACGCTTTACCATAAAGATATAACATAAAACTGCGCCCACTTCGCAAAGAGCAATCACAATACCCATAGGAAGTGCAGTGTTACTACCGCCAATCCCTACTAAAGGTGCAACAAGTGCTCCAGAAATAAATTGTAACAATCCAAGTAAAGCTGAAGCTGTTCCCGCAGCTTGTTTTTGATTTCTCATCGCGAGTGAAAACCCTGTTGTCGATACAACTCCAACACTTGATACGACAAGGAATAATGAGCATAAAACACCAATTAATCCGATTCCTAGTACAATCGTGAGAAATAAGGAAAGCCCACCAACAGCAGCAATTCCAATCCCTGTTACAAATAATGTTTTCTCACTCAGCTTCCCTGCTAAACGCCCGGTAATTTGGCTGGCAATAATAATACCAATACCATTGATAGCAAAGAATAAACTAAATGCTTGTGGTGTTGCTCCGTATATATTCTGCAGCACAAACGGTGATCCCGAAATATAAGCAAACATCGCCGCTGACACTAAACCTTGGGACAAAGCATATCCCATAAATAAACGATCTTTTAATAACTTTCCATATGTTGATAATGTTCCTGTCAGGCCGCCTGTTTCCCTCTCTTCAAGAGATAATGTCTCACGCAATACAAAAGTAGCGGATACTAACATAAAGACACTTATTGCTCCAAGAACGATAAAGACTCCGCGCCATGATGTAAACTGCAATAACTGCCCTCCAATAATCGGCGCTAAAATCGGTGCTGCTCCGTTTACTAACATAAGCAGTGAGAAAAACTTCGTCATCTCAGACCCTGAGTACATATCACGTACCATCGCACGCGATATAACAATCCCAGCTGAACCTGAAGCTCCTTGTAAGAAACGTAAAAGAACTAAACTCCAAATAGATGGTGCAACAGCGCAAAGCAAAGAAGAGGCAACATAAATAATAAGAGCAATAATTAAAGGTTTGCGCCGTCCATAAATATCACTAATTGACCCAACAAATAATTGTCCAACTGAAAGTCCTAGTAAACAAGCTGTTAAAGTAAGTTGAGCGAGAGAAGCATTCGTTTGTAAATCATCCGTTAATTTTGGTAACGAAGGTAAATACATATCAATGGACAATGGTCCAATTGCTGTAAGTGTCCCTAATACAAGAATCATCCATAACCTGTTTACTTTTACAGGTTTATATACATCGTGATTAACTTCATTCACTTCCATCATTCATCCTTTCTAATATAAACTCCGAATTGTAACAATTATAGTTACAACATTAAATATACGTCAAGTATATCGTATTTTCCTAAGTAACGAAAAGAAAAAAGCGATAGAATCTCTATCGCTTTACTTTCTCAAGTTGCCATTTGTAAATTTAGATACAGAAGACATCGTTTCCCCTGTGTCTAAATATGTGATCTGAATTGGATCTCCCACTTCTGTAAACATAGCATACGGAAAGTCTTTTGCTGAAATCATAAATACTTTTTGCTCATTTTCTAGCAGTACAAATACAATTGTGTTTTCACCTAATTTTTCTTTATAGACGCGTTGTACAACGCCTTCTTTTTCTGCTTCTTTTCCACTAGAAGTTGGACGGAAGGGATCGCCATTTCCTGTTAACACACTTTTATATTTCTCAAGCGCTTCTTTTTGCGTTGAACCTGTCGCAAATACCTTGGCATTCGAAGCATAGATTACGGTATGAGCACGTACTAACCCTCCGTCATCAATCACAGGCACAATCCAAGACGGTTTGCCGTATACATTATAAATGACAGGCATTGTTCCATGCCATTTCTCTCTCTTAAAGGAATTATCCACCACTTCTGTAGCAGCTGAACCATCCATAATCCCTTTTACTTCTTTTCCATTATAGTAATAAAGCTTTCCAGTACGTGCATCCACTAAGGAGTAACCTAAAGCGGAATCGATACCTTCTTTTGGAGAAGTAAAATCTGTAAAGTAATACAATTTGCCGTCCTTCCCAAATATCGGTGTAACCCCTTCCTTCGTTCCCCATTCAGTTGGAATCTTTACATCACTTTGAGAAAATTTCGTGTTCCAAAAACCATGTATGAACTTACCGAAATACGTATTTAACGTTGATGCTGTTTCATGATTTAGAACGCCATCAATAAACTTAGGTGCTTGCTCTTTATCATATCTTTTCAAATCACCTGTTTGTGCATCCACAACTACAACGCCTTTTACTTCAAATCCAGATCGAACTGAAATAAATTCACCATATGTCATCGTATAGTACGGTTTTCCTTTATCATCCACTTCAAATTTCGGTTTCCCTTTGAAGATAAGGTTTGGTTCTGCCTTTCGAACAACACGTTCCAATTTATTACCGAAAAGCATACTTGGTACATATTTCATTTTATAACCGAGGTGTAATTTCGCTTCCGCATCAGGATTTGTACCTGACATCGTCACATAACCTGGAATTGTTTCAGCCTTACGCGCCTTAAATAATCCAGAAACTTCAATTGGAGCTACATATAATGCTTCTCCCTTCACCATTTGCGGTGTAAGCTCCCCTAATTCAAAATACGCGACTTTTGGAATATCCCCAAATACCTTTTTCATCTTATTTTCTGCCGTTTTCGGAGGAACAGTAAACGGTTGTTCATTTTCAGTAAATGGCTCTGAAATATCCTTTTCTACTTTCACAACAGAATCATATTTATTTTGCGAGATTACCATATCATGCAAGTAACCAAAATAGCCGTAAGATACAAGTAAAGCAAGCATCGCTATTGCTTTTAACTTCACTTCTAATCTTCCTTTTTTCTCTTGAGAAACGAGGCCTACTCCAATTAATACTGCAATTACAACTGAATAATGCGTAAGAATCGAGTCCACACGGTTATCGATTAACCAGAAATATTCATAGATTGCAATACCAATCCAAAGCAGGAGCGGAATAACTAAAATCGGTACTTTCTTTTTCTTTATAGCTTTCTCAATCGGTGCTTTCTTTTTTTTTATAGCTTTCCCAATCGGTGCCTTCTTTTTCTTTACAACTTTCTCAGATTCTTCTTTATCCACTGTACGAAGTGCCTTACCACTCCTTGTCCATGGAATCAAAAACAACGTGAGAATAGCTAAAACTAAAAATTTAATCAAAGGCAATATCTCCTTTTATTGTGTTTTATATTTCATCATACCGAATAAGGTTTAATGAGGTGAAAATGGGAAAACGAAACATTTTTATGATAAGATTAGAAATGGATACCTGAAAAGAAAGGAGTAATCATGGAAACAAATACAGCATTAAACGATGATCTTACCAAAAAACCGTCTATATTCAGCATGATCACTTCACCTACACTACAATTCCAAAGGATGCGTACACAAAAGCCCATTCTCCTACCATTATTCATTATTTTACTTTTAACAATTATTACGAGCGCTCTTATCTCATATGTCACACTAAATAATCCTGCAATAAAACAAATGAATAGTAATTCTACTTTTCAAACCCCTACTCATATTACTTTCTTAACTACTTTCGGCTTTGCTGCAGTTAGCGGCATTATATCCATGTTTTGCGCTCCTATCCTCTATAAAAACATCATGATCTTTTTTGGAGTCGACACAACTTATAAAGAATTACTTTGCGTTACGCTCTATTCCGTATTCATTATGAAACTCGGTATATTAGTAAATGGGACTATCGCTGTTTTACTAGGAGATTATCAAATTTCCTATACGAGTTTAGCCCCCTTACTAACCGACAACCTCATCTTACATACTATGGCACAAAGAGTAGATATGTTCGCCATTTGGTACTATATCGTTTTAGGTATTGGGTTATATATTGTAACGGGATTACATAGAAAGAAAGTTACGGTACTTGTGATTTTGTTATTTATCATTACAACTGCTTTAATGAGTATAGGTGGGATTATGCAGGGGATTACACAGATGCATTAACCTAAAATATTAACAATAAGGATCGTAAAACCCACTCTTTTTAAGAATAGGTTTTACGATCCTCTTTTTCATCCACATATTTTATAATTTTCCTCGTGCCCAATCTACAATTCTTTTTATATCTTCAGGTTTCGTCCACCAATTAAATATGCAATCATTGTTCCGATTGGGCCAGCTTGATTAATCGTGTATCCCGAACTTAGAAAAAGCCCCGTCCCATTAATGGGGTTCACTTTAACCAGTTCAGCGCTCTTCAACGAAAGCGCCCGATAGTTGAAGAATGAAATTAAAATTTTCCCCTAGGTGATCCGTTCTCAAATTCAAATTTAGCTGCCTGTGCAAAATTTAGACCCTTAGCGAACCACGAAAGCCCCTGGCAGCATAATAGGATTCTGCTCCATTGTGATAAACGAAAACGTGCCCGAAGCGGCAATCGCAAAAAAGGGCACCGCCAAGTTCTCTAATATCAGAGGGCGTTTGTACCCAACTCGAAGTTTTCATATCGAAATTCCCAAGTTTTTGCAACGCCCGATATTGTTCTTCCGTTAATAGTTCAATGCCCATGGCAGTTGCCATATCAATAGCATTATTTTCTGGTTTATGTTTTTTTCTTGATTCTAGCCCTTCACGATCATAACAAAGGCTTCTGCGACCTTTAGGACTTTCCGCTGAACAATCATAAAAAATATATTCATCCTTCTCTTCATCATGACCAACAACATCCGGTTCACCGCCAGTTACTTCCATTTCGTTGAGCGACCACATTTTTTCAGTATTAGCATCCAGCTTTGCTTGGACTTTAGTCCATTCAAGACTTTTATGACGGTTCATGTTTTTCTCAAAACGGACTTTCAATGCTCTGATTAATTCTTCACGCTTTTCTACTGGCAACTCATTTCTATTCTCTGGCATATTTGTCTCCTCCTTTAAGTATATGTTTTATAATAAATCGTCTAAATAATTATGTGAACTCAGTTTACAATAAATTATATAATTTATTAAATCTATTTTTCAACAGTCTGACCATTTAACGAAATAACTTATTGTCACTCAACAGTTCCTTAATCGATCTTTCAATTCCAGATGTTCTTTTTCTTTTCGACATAAAAATACCCCTTTAGATAATCATATCTAAAGGGGTAAAACGGTGCAACTTTATTTCAAATCTACATAAACTAGTTACTCTACCAATCTCCTACTCAACAGTAACAGACTTAGCTAAGTTACGTGGCTTATCAACATCACACTCACGGTGAAGCGCTGCGTAGTATGAGATAAGTTGTAATGGAATAACTGCTACAAGCGGTGCTAATGCTTCGTGTACAGCTGGTAGTACGAAGCTATCACCTTCCATTTCTAAGCCTTTCATTGAGATGATACATGGGTTTGCTCCGCGTGCTACTACTTCTTTCACGTTGCCGCGAATTCCAAGGTTCACGTGCTCTTGCGTAGCAAGTGCGATAACTGGTGTACCTTTTTCGATTAGCGCGATTGTACCATGTTTTAATTCTCCACCAGCAAATCCCTCTGCTTGGATGTAAGAGATTTCTTTTAGCTTTAACGCACCCTCTAAACCTACGTAGAAGTCTACGCTACGTCCGATAAAGAAACAGTTGCGAGTTGTTGCTAAAAATTGTTTTGCTAGTGCATCCATTTCTTCTTTTTGATCACAAAGTACTACCATTGCATTCGCTACAAGACCTAATTCGTGTGTTAAGTCAAAATCAAGAACTTCACCTTTTGCTTTTGCAATGTCAGCTGCTAAGATTGAAAGCACTGCAAGCTGAGCTGTGTAAGCTTTTGTAGAAGCAACTGCAATTTCTGGTCCTGCATATAAAGGTAATGTGTAATCTGCTTCACGAGAAAGCGTAGAACCTGGTACGTTTGTAATTGTTAATGCTTTATGACCCATTTCATTTGTCTGTACAAGTACTGCACGGCTATCTGCAGTTTCACCACTTTGTGAAATGTAAATGAAGAATGGTCTTTCTGTTAATAATGGCATATTGTAAGAGAATTCACTTGCTACGTGTACTTCTACAGGTACTTTTGCAAACTTCTCAATGAATTGCTTTCCAACAAGTCCTGCATGATAACTTGTTCCACATGCAATAATATAAATACGATCGCTATCTAAAATCGCATTACGAATGTCTGCATCTAATTCAATTTCGCCATTTTCATTTTGATATTTTTGAATGATATTACGGATTACAAGTGGTTGCTCATCAATTTCTTTTAGCATGAAATGAGGATACGTTCCTTTTTCAATATCACTTGCATCTAATTCCGCTGTAAAAGGTGCACGCTCGATTGTTTCACCTTGTAAGTTTTTAATTGTAATACTTTCTTGTGTTACGATTACCATTTCTTTATCCATTAACTCGATAAATTGATCTGTAACTTGTAACATCGCCATTGCGTCGCTCGCAACAACATTAAAGTTGTCACCAACACCTACTAATAGCGGGCTTTTGTTTTTAGCAACATAAATCATGTTTGGATTTTCAGCATCAAGTAATCCAATTGCATAAGAACCATGTAAAATGGATAACGTTTTACGGAATGCGTCTTCTACACTTAGTCCCGTGCTTACTTGCTGTTCCATAAGCTGCACGATAACTTCTGTATCAGTTTCACTTACAAACGTTACATCTTGAAGATATTCTTTTTTCACTAATTCATAGTTTTCAATTACACCATTATGAACTAGCGTAAAGCGTTTTGATGTACTTTGATGCGGATGTGCGTTTACTCTACTTGGAACACCATGTGTAGCCCAGCGTGTGTGACCGATTCCCACGCTTGCCGCTACGCTCTCGTCTACGATTTCACGAAGTTTTGCAATACGGCCCTTTTCTTTATATACAACAACACCGTTCTCTGCTTGTACTGCAATACCCGCTGAATCATATCCGCGGTACTCTAGCTTTTCTAAACCTTTTAATAAAATTTCCTTTGCATCCTGATCTCCAATAAATCCTACGATTCCACACATGTTTAGTCGCCGTTACAAATGCTTACATTGCTCTGCGAACATGTAACGACATAGTCCGATCCCATTATTTACATATAAAAAACGGATTACATATTGCTAGCCCTGCAAATCTGTAACGGCTTTCACCTTCCTCTCGATTGGTTTCAGTCCGTATATACTTATACAGCTAGTATTGATCCGTTCCTTTTCTCTCATCACACCTTTACCTTTGTCCACCGAGTCACCCCTGTGATTTAAGTAAAAGCTTTCGGTTGTGATGAACAACCGGGAGTCATCCGCCGAAATCTCGATAAAACTCCTCCTCGTCAACTACACAACTTGTAGTTCTGGCGCTTTCATAATTCATATATTTTCTTTGAGAAAAAGAACAAGACAATCTTATAACAAACAACATAAACCGTCAATGAAAATTTTTCATTGTCTATAAAACATATGAAAAAGGAGCACGCTTTGTGCTCCTTTTTTGTATAGAATCAACGAATTATTCAGCGCCAACTTCAGCTTTCACAACTTCTACAATACGATGTACATATCCATCACAAATCTCTTGTGTTGGTGCTTCTGCCATTACACGAATAAGTGGTTCTGTTCCAGAAGGACGAACAAGGATACGACCATCTCCGTTCATTTCTTCTTCTACTACACGGATGATTTCTTTAATTTTTTCATTTTCTAATGCTAATTTTTTGTCTGTTACACGAACGTTCACTAATAATTGTGGGAACTTTGTCATTTCACTTGCAAGCTCAGACAATGGTTTTTTCGTCATTTTCATAATGTTTACAAGCTGAAGTGCACTTAACATTCCATCTCCAGTTGTAATGTAATCAAGTAAGATAATATGACCAGATTGTTCACCACCAAGGTTATAACCGCCGCGTTTCATTTCTTCCATTACATAGCGATCACCAACTGCTGTTTTATCACTTGTAATACCGTTTGCTTCAAGCGCTTTATAGAAACCTAAGTTACTCATAACTGTTGAAACAACTGTGTTATGTTTTAGCTGACCGGTTTCTTTCATGTACTTCGCACAAATATACATAATTTGATCGCCATCAACGATGTTTCCTTTTTCATCTACTGCAATTAAGCGGTCTCCATCACCATCGAATGCAAGTCCAATATCTGCACCTTTTTCTTTTACTAGTTCTGCTAGACCTTCTGGATGCGTAGAACCAACACCATCATTAATGTTCATACCGTTTGGTGAAGTTCCCATTGTAGAAATATCAGCTTCTAAATCTGCAAATAAATATGGTGCTAAAGAAGACGTTGCCCCATGTGCACAATCTAAAGCAATATGTAAGCCTGAAAAATCTTCTTCTACAGTTTGTTTAATGTATTGTAAGTATTTTTGTCCACCTTCAAAGTAATCGTTCACTTGTCCAAGTTCTGTTCCTGTTGGACGTGGTAATTCATCTACTGCTTTATCTAATAAAGCCTCAATTTCTGCTTCTTGCTCATCAGTTAGTTTAAATCCATCTGAACCGAAGAATTTAATTCCGTTATCTTGTACTGGGTTATGAGATGCTGAAATCATAACACCTGCTTGTGCATCTAGTGCTTTTGTTAAATAAGCAACTCCAGGAGTTGAAATAACGCCAAGGCGCATAACTTCTGCTCCAGTTGATAATAGGCCTGCTACTAACGCACCTTCTAACATATGACCAGATACACGTGTGTCACGACCAATAATAACTTTTGGACGATCTGTATCTTTTGTTAATACATATCCTCCAAAACGCCCAATTTTAAACGCTAATTCTGGCGTCAATTCCTCATTCGCGACACCGCGCACACCATCTGTACCAAAATATTTACCCATTGCTATTCGCTCCTTTTTCTTGCTCTTTTTGTTTTTGAGTTTCCTCTTGTTTTTCTTCATTCTCTTTTTCAGGTTCTTTGTTTTGATCTTCTTCTTTTGGTTTTTCTGTCTCAGTCTCTTTATCTTTTTGTGAATCTGGTTGCTCTGGCTTACCTTGTACTTCTTGATCTGGTTTTTCTTTCTTTACAAGAGTTACCTTCGCATTTTTTTGTTTTGCTTCTATTGAAACACCATTAGGACCACTAACCTGAATTGGAATATCATGCGTACCAGAAGATATATTTTGTAGATTAATTGCCGCTGTTATTTGTGCTGCTGTTATTTTATCTACTATACTTGCTTCCCCTGAAATATCAACGCTTATCTTTCCATTCTGCGGGGAAAGTAGTTGTAAAGTGAATTCATCTGATAGTCCATTTTTTTGTATAGAAATGCCGTCGATTGTCTTATGCTTTGTACTTTTTTGCTTTTGCACTTCGACAGAAACCTTGACTTGGCTGGGACTTACATTTGTTACACCTTTCGGTAATAAAACAGAGGCATCGAATGTTGTAGACTCCGTAATTTTACTAAGATCTACTTCGACGCCCTCCAAGGACTTTATATTATCCAAAACATCTTTGGGACCCGCTATTGTCACCTCATTTGGCTCGATACTGATATTTGTAACAGCTAGCCCTTCCGGTGCATTTCCTTTTTTTGCATAAGTTAATGGAACTGTTTTCTCAATATTATTTGTCGCAGTTGAATTTGAAACTGGGATTGTAACATTTACTTTAGACGGTGTTGCTTGTAAGTCTAACTTCCGTCCGTCCTCATCATACAATACAATTTCAGCTGTCTTTGTGACTGTTTTTGTTATCCCCTTCAAATCAATATACGCTCTCACAAGCGCAACTTTTGCTAGTTCCTCTGCTGTACCGGTAACTTCAACAGTCCCTGGTTTAATAGTTGGATTAGCCCCCATACTACCACCCGGCATTTGATTCTCATTTGAATACTTCACTTCCACAGGAAATGATTTTTTTACCTTATTTTGAATCGTAACTTTAACTTTCTCTGGTTGAACTGTTGCTTTTAAATTGTTTTCCATCCCGGTATATTTTAAAGGAACGTCATATGTTCCAGTGGAGTACCCACGTAAATCTAAAGATACACCAAACTCGCGTTGTGACCTTGCTGCAGTAATCACGTTTTTGGGTCCTTCCAATTTTATTTTTACATACTTGGGGATGCCGCTTACAATATATTTATCTTCATCGTAGTTTACTGCTACTACAATGTTAGACACTGTTTCAGTTATATCACCTGTTGGAAACGGTGATGTATTCTTATTCCCTGTTGTACTTTTGTCTGACAAATTCGTTGACATGTAAAGCATGAACGCCAATAGTAATGAAATTCCTTTTAAAAACCAGTGGTTCTCCATTAACTTATCCATGACGCTTTCTCCTCCAATTCCAATTCCATAAAGATGAAGAAGTTGTTTTCATATTTCCACTAAACTCTGCTAAAAGCATTTCTTTCAGCTGTTCGACTTTTAAATCACGATGTAATTCTCCATTTTTAGTTAAAGAAATTTGGCCAGTTTCTTCTGATACAACTACTGTAATGCTATCAGTAACTTCACTAACTCCCATCGCAGCCCGGTGGCGCGTTCCTAATTCTTTTGATATGAACGGGCTTTCCGATAATGGCAAGTAACAAGCTGCTGCTTTAATCGTATTTCCTTGCATAATAACTGCTCCATCATGAAGTGGCGTATTTGGGATAAAGATATTAATGAGAAGTTCTGATGAGACATTCGCATTTAAAGGAATTCCGGTTTCCACATAATCTCCCATTCCAGTTTCTCTAGATAACGTAATAAGCGCACCAATACGTCGTTTACCCATATATTCAGTTGCCTTTGCCACTGCATTCGCAACGATTTCATATTCTTCTTCTTCCTGACCAATCGCACGGGAGAACAAGCTCCCTCTTCCTAATTGTTCAAGCGCTCGTCTAAGCTCTGGTTGGAAAATAATAATCACGGCTAAAAATCCCCATGTCAAAGCTTGGTCTGTAAGCCACTGTAATGTATGCAATTCAAATAAATAACTTAATATACGAACGATAATAATAACTGTAATCCCTTTCAAAAGTTGGACAGCTTTTGTACCTCGGATTACAAGAATTAGCTTATATATAACAAACCACACAACGGCGATATCTAATATCGTACTGAGATATTTCAAAAGGTTCATATCTCCAAAAGGCATGCTAACCCTTCCTCCTACTTATGAGCAATTTTATCCATATACTGAAATATTATTATTCTGCTCTATCTGTATGTATTTACAACAACTAGTTAATTATACCATACATGAAAGAAACGACAATTACAAACGATGTTACCATCTTGGTGGAAATTGGTAAGATGTCGAACTTTCTTTTACATAACGGTATAATATAACTCACTATTATACTCTCATTTTAAAATAAAAAAAGCAGCATTTCAGCTGCTTTTCTTACATTTACTTTAGTTTTTCACCGAATAAAGAACCCATTAAAGCTACTGCCGTTGTTGCCGTTCTATTTTTCTCATCTAGAATTGGATTTACTTCAACAAACTCAGCAGATGTAATAATATCAGCCTCCGCTAACATTTCCATCGCTAAGTGGCTTTCACGATACGATAGTCCACCAGTTACAGGTGTTCCAACTCCTGGCGCATCATGTGGATCAAGTCCATCTAAATCTAATGATAAATGAACACCATCTGTATGAGATAAATAAGCAATTGTTTCTTCCATAACAGCAGTCATACCCATACGATCAATTTCATGCATTGTAAACACTTTAATTCCTTCATTACGAATGAAGTCTTTTTCCCCTTCATCCAATGCACGTGCACCGATAATAACAACGTTTTCCTTTTTAATCTTCGGATACGCTTCATATAAATTAACGAGTGAAGAATGTCCATAACCTAAACTTGCTGCAAGTGACATGCCATGAATGTTACCAGACGGTGATGTCTCTTCCGTATTTAAATCCCCATGTGCATCGTACCAAATAACCCCTAAATTTTTATAGTGCTTTGCCACTCCTGCAAGTGTCCCAATAGCAATACTATGGTCTCCACCTAGTACCAGTGGAAAACGACCTTTTTCTATAATATGATCAACCTTACTTGCTAATTCATCGCAAACATTTGCAACTTGTGTAAGGTTTCTTAATTTTGTATTTTCATCTATCTCCTGTTCTCTTTCAATACATAGGTCTCCGATATCTTCTACGTCATACTCAATATTTTGAATTCTTTCAATTATTCCCGCATAACGAATTGCACTTGGCCCCATATCAACCCCGCGACGCATTTGTCCTAAGTCCATTGGAACTCCAACGATTGAAATTTCTTTCTTCATAGATAGTCTCCCCCTTTTATGCCTTCACTAAATATTTTAAATCTTTTATATAGTCTGACTCAACTCGACATTTTTTTGTATGTATATACACTCTATTCACTCATATTTATGTGAAAGTCTACATTTTGAATCTATTCTATGCATAAAATGAACCATTTCTAAGAAAATTTCATTACGCATGTATGTATTCATAATTGAAAATAAAAAAACGCCTCCTATATTAGAGACGTTTTTCTGATGCTATTTTCCATACAGATGCGATATTTCGTGCGGTTATTTCAATATTTTCCTTCGCTGCTATATAAGCTTCTTCTAGTGTCATTGGGCTTGATGTGGCACTAAACACAGCATCTATTCCTTCTTTATAAACTAAAATATGATTAGATAGTACAGAACCTCCAATAGCTATAACAGGTATATGAAATTGCTTTGCACGCCTAGCAACCCCAACTGGAGCTTTTCCATAAGCTGTTTGTACATCTATTCTTCCTTCGCCTGTAAGAACAAGATCGGCTTCTTTTATATGTTCATCAAAATTTGTATAATCCAATACAATTTCAATTCCTTTTCTTAATTTCCCTTGTAGTACAGCAACAACTGCTGCACCTAATCCCCCCGCTGCTCCTGCACCTGAAATCTTTTCTACATCAATATGTAACTGCTGTTTTAATAAATGAGCATAATGCTTTAAATTATCATCTAACTGTACAATCATCTCTCTACTAGCACCCTTTTGTTTTGCAAATACAAAAGATGCTCCTTTTTGTCCTGTTAAAGGATTATCCACATCACATGCTGCTTCTATTTTTACATGCTCTAAACGAGAATCCAATTTCGCTAAATCGAAAGAATCAATTGAATGTAAATTTCCACCGACAGGTTCTATTACTTGTCCATCTTTCTTTAAAAACTTTACACCTAGGGCAGAGAGCATGCCAGTCCCCCCATCGTTCGTAGCACTTCCTCCAAGCCCTAAAATGATGTGCTGTACGCCTTTGTCCAGCGCATCTAATATAAGCTCTCCTGTTCCTTTTGTTGTTGCGATGAGAGGATTTCTCTTTGCAACTGGAACATGATGTAATCCAGATGCTGCTGCCATTTCAATAAATGCCGTTCTTTCATCCCTCGAAATGCCGTAAAATGCCTCTACAAGCCCTCCAAGTGGGCCTGTTACATAAAGTGAAATAATCTTTCCACCCGTAGCATCAACAAGGGACTGGACAGTACCTTCTCCTCCGTCTCCGATTGGGACTTTTACATACTCAGCTTCAGGAAAGATTTTAGTAAATCCCTTTTCAATAGCCTTACATACTTCTATCGCTCGTAAGCTTTCTTTATATGAATCAGATGCAATAACAATTTTCAACACTCATCCCTCCATTCTCCGTATCCAAACACGCTTTAATTCGAACCTTATATTTCACTCTATCTTTCTATTGTAAACGAAATGAATGGAAACTTGTCCTTATTAAGCAGGATAAACAAAAAACCTTACATCTTTCGATGTAAGGTTTTTTCTAATTTATAATGGAGCCTAGCGGGATCGAACCGCTGACCTCCTGCGTGCAAGGCAGGCGCTCTCCCAGCTGAGCTAAGGCCCCGAAGTAACAAAGCGGAAGACGGGATTCGAACCCGCGACCCCAACCTTGGCAAGGTTGTATTCTACCACTGAACTACTTCCGCGAAAATGGTGAGCCATGAAGGACTCGAACCTTCGACCCTCTGATTAAAAGTCAGATGCTCTACCAACTGAGCTAATGGCTCGTAAATGGCTGGGCTAGCTGGATTCGAACCAGCGCATGACGGAGTCAAAGTCCGTTGCCTTACCGCTTGGCTATAGCCCATCAATATTTACTAGTATGCTTGTCTTTTCAAAAAAATAAACCTTTATCAGGTTGATTTTTAAAAATGGTGGAGGGGGGCAGATTCGAACTGCCGAACCCGAAGGAGCGGATTTACAGTCCGCCGCGTTTAGCCACTTCGCTACCCCTCCGACATGATAAGTTATATGGTGGAGGATGACGGGATCGAACCGCCGACCCCCTGCTTGTAAGGCAGGTGCTCTCCCAGCTGAGCTAATCCTCCAAAAGTGGTGACCCGTACGGGATTCGAACCCGTGTTACCGCCGTGAAAGGGCGGTGTCTTAACCACTTGACCAACGGGCCAAAAAGTTGTAATACCGTTCGCAAGCTTCCAACCGGGCTTGAACCGGTGACCTCTTCCTTACCATGGAAGTGCTCTACCAGCTGAGCTATGGAAGCATAATGGCTCCGCAGGTAGGACTCGAACCTACGACCGATCGGTTAACAGCCGATAGCTCTACCACTGAGCTACTGCGGAATAATGCAAGCCTGGCAACGTCCTACTCTCACAGGGACAAGGTCCCAACTACCATCGGCGCTAGAGAGCTTAACTTCCGTGTTCGGTATGGGAACGGGTGTGACCTCTCTGCCATCATTACCAGACTTTTATTATTATACACATTCTTTTCAGAATGTCAACAGGAATTTTAAATATATATTCCTTCAAAACTAGATAACATTTGTATTCATATTATATGGTTAAGTCCTCGATCTATTAGTATTCGTCAGCTTCACATGTCACCATGCTTCCACCTCGAACCTATCAACCTGATCATCTTTCAGGGATCTTACTAACTTACGTTATGGGAAATCTCATCTTGAGGGGGGCTTCATGCTTAGATGCTTTCAGCACTTATCCCTTCCGCACATAGCTACCCAGCTATGCCCTTGGCAGAACAACTGGTACACCAGCGGTGCGTCCATCCCGGTCCTCTCGTACTAAGGACAGCTCCTCTCAAATTTCCTACGCCCACGACGGATAGGGACCGAACTGTCTCACGACGTTCTGAACCCAGCTCGCGTACCGCTTTAATGGGCGAACAGCCCAACCCTTGGGACCGACTACAGCCCCAGGATGCGATGAGCCGACATCGAGGTGCCAAACCTCCCCGTCGATGTGGACTCTTGGGGGAGATAAGCCTGTTATCCCCGGGGTAGCTTTTATCCGTTGAGCGATGGCCCTTCCATGCGGAACCACCGGATCACTAAGCCCGACTTTCGTCCCTGCTCGACTTGTAGGTCTCGCAGTCAAGCTCCCTTATGCCTTTGCACTCTACGAATGATTTCCAACCATTCTGAGGGAACCTTTGGGCGCCTCCGTTACACTTTAGGAGGCGACCGCCCCAGTCAAACTGCCCACCTGACACTGTCTCCCG